>NZ_JAHOOJ010000034.1:0-28141 GCF_019132535.1 Erysipelatoclostridium sp. DFI.2.3
CGTCCCCAATCAGCATGTATTTGAAGAAAACATCATTGTGAAAGGGGATCGGGTAATCCTTTGCATATTCTTTTTCCATAGGTAGTATCCTCCTTTTTTTCCTATATACTCTTATATACGTATGAAATATACAAAACTCCTAAAATTTTTTAAAAAATTTACAAAAATGCTTCGTATACCGGAAAACGATGTTCTGACTACCCTGGAAATACAGGAATTCACCTGTGTCCAGTCACAAGCGCGCAAAAAAAACTGCGCAACCCTGTAACGGGTGTACGCAGCTTTATCAATTTTCAGAATGGGTTATCTCAACTGTATATTCCCCATCTCTGACATCCACACGGATGGTATCGTCCTTACCTGCATTTCCTTCAATCATCCTGCGGGCAATCAAAGTTTCAATATTTCTCTGGATATAACGCTTCATCGGTCGTGCACCATATAACGGATCTACACCCTGTGTGGCAATAGCTCTGTATACAGCATCACTAACCTGTAATGTGATATCCTTATGCGCAAGACGCTGTGTAAGCTCCCTCATGAATTTATGAGCAATCTTACCTAGCATATCATCATTCAATGCATTGAAGACAACGATTTCATCAATACGGTTAATAAACTCCGGTTTAAAATATTTCTTCACTTCATTCATATAATTGGTATCACGATCAGCACCATCAAAGGCAAACTGACTTCCCAGATTGCTGGTCATGATCAGCAAGGTGTTCTTGAAATCCACAGTCACACCCTTGGAATCGGTAATGCGTCCATCATCCAGTATCTGCAGAAGAACATTAAATACATCCGGATGTGCCTTTTCAACCTCATCAAACAGAATAATGGAATACGGATTGCGACGCACAGCCTCGCTCAGCTGTCCGCCCTCATCGTAGCCGACATATCCCGGAGGCGCTCCTATCAAACGGGAAACGCTGTGCTTCTCCATATATTCACTCATATCAATACGGACGATATGGGATTCACTGTCAAACAGCTGCTCCGCAAGTGCCTTGGCAACCTCAGTTTTACCGACACCGGTTGGTCCCAGAAACAGAAAGCTTCCAATCGGGCGATGCTCATCCTGAATCTGAGCCTTACTTCGCAAAATGGCATCACTGACAAGCTCCAGTGCGTTATCCTGTCCTATGACACGTTTCTGTAAGGCTTCCTTCAGATGCAGGAGCTTCTGACGTTCACTTTCCACAAGACGGCTGACCTCCACACCGGTCCAGCGGGATACGATTTTCGCAATCAGCTCCTCGTTGACGGTTTCCTGAATAAGGGCATCCTCCTTCTGTTTGTCGGATTGTTCGCGAATCAGCTTCTCCAGATGCGGTATCGTCGCATACTGCAGCTTGGCGGCATCCTCATAACGTGCTTCATTCTGTGCCTGCTCCAGATCCAGCTTTGCCTTCTCCAGACGAACCTTGGCATCCTTGCTTTCCTCCAGCTCTGCCTTTTCATCCTCCCACTTTGTATACAGGGAGTCCTTTTCCGCCTGCAGCTGTGCAAGCTCTGTACGAATATCCTCCAGACGCTCCTTCGCCTTTTTATCTTCCTCTTTCTTTAATGCGGTTTCTTCAATCTGCAGCTGCATGATTTTTCTCTGCAGCTCATCAAGCTCCTGCGGCATAGACTCCATTTCCACCCGCAGTGTGGCACATGCCTCATCGATTAAATCAATTGCCTTATCCGGCAGAAACCGGTCGGTTATATAGCGGTTGGACATCGTTGCTGCGGCAAGAATCGCCTCATCCAGAATCTTCACACCGTGATATGATTCAAAGCGGTCCTTTAAGCCACGCAGGATGGAGATGGTATCCTCCACGCTGGGCTCCTGCACCATAACTCGCTGGAACCGCCGCTCCAAAGCCGCATCCTTTTCAATATACTGTCGGTATTCATTGAAGGTGGTTGCCCCGATACAGCGCAGCTCACCTCGTGCCAGCATCGGCTTCAGCATATTTCCGGCATCCATGCTGCCCTCTGTTTTACCGGCACCGACAAGATTGTGAATTTCATCGATAAACAGAATGATATTTCCTTCTGCCTGCTTCACTTCCTCCAGAATGGATTTCAGACGCTCCTCAAATTCACCACGGTATTTCGCACCCGCAATCAGAGAACCCATATCCAGCTCAATCAGCTTCTTTTCCTTCAGAGACTGTGGAACATCGCCCTTCATAATACGCCATGCAATACCTTCCACAACCGCGGTTTTACCAACACCCGGTTCACCAATCAGCACCGGATTGTTTTTTGTCTTACGGGACAAGATCTGAATGACACGGCGGATTTCATCATCCCGTCCGATAATTGGATCGATTTTACCGTTTTTGACATCCTCCACCAGATTACGTCCGTATTTACTCAACGCCTCCAGATTGGCCTCCGCATTCGGTGAATCCATCTTCTTACCGCCTCTGCGCTTCAGCTCCTCATCCTTGCAGGTCTTTTCATTCAGATGGAATTCCTTAACAAGCTGCTTGGATATATAGGACTTATTAAACATCAACGCAATCCAAACACTGGCAACACTCAGATAGGTTTCCTGAATACCGGCACTCCACTGCTCCGCCCTGGAAAAGGACTGAGCAACCTCGTTTGACAGCTGTGGATTGACATTGCTGCTGGTTGCCACTCTGTTCATTTCCTGATCGATCAGCGTCAGGGCTCTTGTCTTATCTATATTCAGGCGCTTGAATAAGCCATCCAGCACATCATGTTCAAAGATGGCCTTCAGCATCTGGATGGTGTCAACGGTTGTATGCTGATACGATTTGCAGATTTCCACTGCCTGCATGATAATCTCCTGCAGCTTTTCACTCATTTTATCAAAGTTCATACGATCACGCTCCTTTTTTAGCACTCTCACTCTTTAATTGCTAATGCTATTATAGCACAGTTTTTAGCACTGTCAACACTTGAGTGCTAAAAAAGAGAAAGTATAGCAAAAAAGTAGGAATATCTGAGCTTTCGTATTCTTCCTTCTGCTATGTGTCTGCGGTAAACTGCAAATACAGTTAGCCTAAAATTGCAATCGAAAGAAAATGAAGGTCAGTGAATTCTGATCGCAGAAATCATAACAGTTCGTTTTGTATACTCCTTTAGTAGCTGCGATTCTTTCCAACAGATATTCTCTCATATATTATATATACGCTGACCCTGTGTTTTTAAGTCCCTTCTAAATATGCCAGTCGTTTGATATAAGATACAGGTATTGAAAAAAGCAGGAAATATACCTGCTTTCAACATCATCAAAAGATATATAGGATAGCGCTGCGCATTTTCTTTTAAAACAGGCTTATCAAACAAACCACCTGTTTTCTTAATCGTTAAGATACTTCTTGATTTCCTGCATGTGATGGATTCTGGCATAAGCCTTGCTCTGATCCACGCCATAACGATCATCTGCATAGGCAAGCACGCGCATACCGGCAGCATTACCTGCCGCTATCCCATAGCTGCTGTCCTCTACAGCAATGCATTCCTCCGGCTTCACCTTCAGCTTTTTTGCGGCTGTCAGATAAATTTCGGGATTAGGCTTACTTTCATGAAACATCTCACCACTCAGCAGCTCATCAAAGCAGCCAACCAGATCACAGACATTCTCCATCGTCTGAATCTGATGCATGGCCGAGCTGGATGCAACTGCCGTTTTATAGCCGTGCTCCCGCAGCCAGATCAGCGTTTCCTTTACTCCCGGATTCAATACCTCATCATACCCAAATGCATGAAGCTTACAGTAATCATCCAGCTTTTCCTTAAATTTTTCCATCGGCCAGTCCATATGCATGACCCGCATGCTTTCAGTATATGTATACGTATAGGAGCTGCCAACCAGAGAATGCATAAAAGCATCATCCACCTCTGTCCCATAGCTTTTATAAAATCCTCTCAGCTGCTCCAGGTTTTTTGGTTCACTATCCACCAGCACCCCATCCATATCAAATATTACGGCTTTGATCATAATCTACCTTCTCCTTTTCCTTGCTAATCACCAGTATATCGGGACAATTCTGCTTATTATGCATCGTAATTCTGCACACGCTGAAGCAGCGGCTTTGCAACGCAGCACTCCATGCCAGCAGTGCTTCACTTTCTTCTCTGTTGCAGGCCTGTCCCCAATACAATACCAGAATCAGAATACCATGCTTTTTCAACAGATGCAATGCTTTTGTGGCCGCGCAAAGAGACGTTTTTCGCCTGGTCATGATTTCAGGATCCCCATGCGGCAGATATCCGAAATTAAAAATGCCGAGATCCAGCGGCTCCCGGATATAGATATCACAGCATTCATGTGAATCCAGAATCAGAGTGGCCTTCCCTTCCAGCTGTGCACTCTCCAGCTTTTCTCTGGTCTGCACATACGCCTGCGGCTGAATATCGAATGCATAAATATGAGAACAGTTTTTCTGCTGGGCTAGAAACAGCGTATCGTACCCCTGCCCCATGGTAAAATCCGCACAGATGCTGTTTTCTGTTAATTGGCTCTTCATGATATCATGAACGATTTCAACAACTTTTTTCATGTAATCTCCTTTTTTCATCACTGCATTCATTATATAATAGCAGTAAGGAGAATGCTATGAAAACAATAAACGATTCCCAAATACAATCTGTATTACAGCTCTTTTCAACCATTCATAAGGAAGCATGGCTGGTGGGAGGCTGTGTGCGTGATATGCTGATGGGGCGGGAGCTGCATGATTATGATATCACAACGGATGCCACGCCGTATGAGGTGATGGCGCTGTTTCAAGAAAAGGGCTACCGCGTCATACCAACCGGACTGAAGCATGGTACTGTAACCGTTCTTGTACAGGATGAGCCCATCGAAATCACAACCTATCGTACAGAAAGTGCCTATACCAATCACCGCAGTCCAGAAGCAGTCCGCTTCACCCCGGATATCGATGAGGATTTAAAGCGGCGGGATTTCACAATGAATGCCATCGCCTGGCATCCGAAGCGGGGCTTTCATGACCCTTACCATGGACAGGCAGACATCGCCAAAAAAACCATACGCTGTGTCGGAAAGGCTTCCGAAAGAATGCAGGAGGATGCTCTGCGTATTCTTCGTGCCCTGCGCTTTCACTGTACACTGCACTTCACCATTGAGGAAGAAACGGTGCAGGCTATACGCACCCATGCCCATCTGCTGTCCTATATCTCCAGAGAACGCATTCGGGAGGAATTCAACCGTATCCTGCTGCAGGATTATCCGGATACGCTGCAGCTGTTAAAGGAAATGCGGGTGCTGGATACGATTGCGGCAGGCTATACGAAGCTGATGAATAAAGAACAGAACAATCCCTGGCATATATATGATGTATTCACGCATACCGATGTGGCACTGAACCATACGAAAGGGATGGCGTTGGAAGGCAAGCTGGCCATCATTTTCCATGACACGGGAAAGCCGGCCTGTGAAACTCTGGATGCAGACGGCATCTCCCATTATTACGGACATGCGCAGAAATCTGTTGAGCTTGCCCGCTGCTGGCTGAAAAAGCTTCACTATGACAATCGGACCATACAACGCGTTTTACGCTGCATTGCATATCACGATTACAATCTCACACCGAAAAAAAGCACTTTGCGCAGATATCTTTCAAAATTTGATAATCAGCTGGAGGATGCCTTACTGGCCCTGGATGTACAGCTTGCAGACCAGCTCGCAAAAAACCCGGAGCCGGCCGCAAACGGTGTCCGGATCATCCGGCAATGCAAAGAGCTGCTGCTGCACATGCACGCGGAGGAAGAGCCTCTCAGCTTACAGACACTCGCGGTAAACGGCAGAGACATGATGGATTTCGGTCTATGCGGCAAACAGATCGGTACCGCACTGCATATGCTTCTGGACTACGCGATGCAGGATCCTTCCCGTAACACAAAAAAGCAGCTGATTGAGGAATTAAACAGGAAATGCCAAAATCTGCATAATGCATAAACCATATGGAAGCACGGTTTTACTCTCTGCTTATGCGCATATTTCAGTATGCAGAGCTTATCTGCATTCCCATCCAAAAAGGAGGCATCCCCATCGGAAAGCCTCCTTTTTCAAGCCTGACAGGTATTCACTACCTGTGCTCATTCACTTAAACGCTTCAGATCATCCACCAGCTTTTCACAAATCTCCTCATCCAGCTGTGACAGGATATACCCCTGATACGTACAGTATTTGGTTTTGATATCCTGAATGGTCTTCAGCTCGGTCTCATTGCGCACCTTATCCTGTAATTCACTGAGGATTTCCGCAGTAAGGCGAATCGGCTGATCGTATACCATCGTGATATCAGCCAGAGAACTGTTCCTCTGCCCCCGTACCTTGTTCACTGCCTGATTGAGATAGTATTCTATCATGACGGCCTGCTTGTGAATCTGTAATCCGCAACTCATATAGCATCATCCTTTCTGACAATGCTATCGTACTGCTGATTGTTACATCATGCGTGTAACAATCTCTAAAATGTAAGACTTCCGCTCAGCAAACCATAACCAACTGCCAGTACACCGCACAGCAGCATGACGGTAATCGGACTTTTTTTATATTTTCTCAACAGAAAGAAGCCCAGTGCAAACAGCAGCACACTTTCCAGATTAACATCTGCAAGCGATATCGCTTTTCCTCCCCAGAAGGCATCGATTCCCAGAGACACCCCCGCAGATGCAATCAAAGCAACCACCGCCGGACGAAGCCCTTTCAGCACTGCCTGAATCGCATCCAGCTGCCGGTATTTATAATACAGAAAGGACAGTGTCAGGACAATGATAAAGCTGGGCAGCACCACACCAAGAGATGCCACCAGTGCTCCCGGAAGCCCCGCAATCTTTGTCCCCACGAAGCTGGCGGCATTGATTGCAATCGGTCCCGGTGTCATCTGAGATATGGTCAGGATATCCGCAAATTCACGCATGCTCAGCCAGCCATGCATGGCGACGACCTGATCCTGAATAATCGGAAGCGCCGCATAGCCGCCGCCAATGCTCAAAAGCCCGATTTGCAGAAAGCTGAACAACAGCTGTAACAGTGTCATTGCAGACCACCCTCCTTCTTTATCGCACGCTCAATCAGATAGCCCAGTGCTCCGCATACGATTATGATAATAAGCAGATTGACATCAAACAAAACATTGCATACAAAGGCTGCCAGCATGATGAGCACATACACCTTCTGCGGCTGGCTCCAGACCTCCCGGCCCATCGTCCATACCACATCACAGATGGTCGCAACCACACCTGCCTGCATTCCAAACAGCATGACCTGTATCCAGCGTATCTGGATAAACGCCTCATAGCAATAGGATATCACCGTCAGAATCACAAGCGGAGGAAGTACTGTTCCTATGACTGCAACGATTGCCCCCGGGATACCGGCACAGCGATAGCCTATACTGATCGAGGCATTGACAGCGATTGCTCCGGGTGAGGATTGGGCGATAGCCACCAGATCCATCATCTCTCCCTCTTCAATCCAATGCAGATCCTCAACAAATTTCTTTCTCATCAGCGGTACGATCACATAGCCTCCACCAAAGGTACAGGCACTTAACATAAACACGGAAGAAAATAAAGTTCCGTACATTTTTGCATTTTTCTCCAATTTCATCACCTTCCCTACTATTATAGTCCTTGTCATTTCATAATGAAAATAGTATTATTATATATATTTAATAACATTTTATTATGAAAGGAGAATTTCATGACGCTACGACATCTCCGCATTTTTGTTGCGGTATGCACATGGGGAAGTATCACCAGAGCCGCAGAAAAGCTGCATATGGCACAGCCCTCGGTATCCCTTGCCATACGGGAGCTGGAGGAGTATTATCAGCTGCAGCTGTTTGACAGAATCTCACGCAAATTATATCTGACAGGTGATGGAGAGCGCTTTCTCAAATACGCCAGCCACATCACCTCCCTGTTTGATGAAATGGAAAACAGCATGGAACACTGGAGTGATATGGAAAGCATGTCCATCGGCTCGAGTATTACCATTGCCAACAGTCTGCTTTGTGAATGCCTGCACAGCTATAAGCTGGAGTATCCGAAGCGGCAGATACAGATTCTCATTGAAAATTCCATGATTCTTGAGGAGTCCATCGTTTCCAATCAGCTGGATTTGGCGCTGATTGAGGGAATTCCCACACATGAGCATATTCAGAAACTATCGTTTTTCAAGGATGAGCTTGCCGTCATCTGTGCCAGAGAGCATCCGCTGGCAGAAAAACAGAAGCTGTGTCTGCAGGATATTGCACAGGAACCGTTTTTGCTGCGGGAGAAGGGCAGCGGTACAAGAGAAATTCTGGATTCCATCATGAAGGTGCACGATATTCAACTGCATCCCATATGGGAGAGTGCCAGCACCCGTGCACTGGTTAAGGGGGTGCAGTTCGGCTTCGGTATCTCCATCCTGCCCTATCAGATGGTAAAGGCAGAGCTGGAGGCAGGCATTGTCACCCGTTTGTATTTATCGGATGTTTCCTTTCAGAGGGATTATTATATCATCTATCATGCAAACAAGCATCTGCATGCCGGCTTGATGGATTTTATCGCATCCTGCCGCCGGGTCTGTGCGAAGATTCAGGCAAAGGAATAAGCAATAGACATACAAAAACAGGCCTTGCAAGGGCTGCATGAGGTATACAAAAGAAGACTTCACCTTATTGTTTCGGGAAGTCTTTTGTGTGTATCTATTCGATTTGAATGAACGCGTAGCAGCATGCCTGTCGCGTAGTTTCCATCATGCCTGCATCCAGGATCGTAATGCTTCCTTCACCTCAGCTACAGCAGAAAATACAGCATTTGCTCCTGTAAGATACCGGTATACATAATTCCATTCCTCAACGGAGAATTTCGTATCCTCTATTTCCAGAATCATATCCGCATATTCCTGAAAAATCATCTTCTGTCGAAGATCAGAAATATAAGCAGCATCACAGTTATCAAATATATAATCCAGCAGTGCATCCTTCATGGCTTCGCCCCATTTCTTGTGTATATCTATAAAATTATACGTAAATAGACAGTGTGTTTTTTTATGATTTTCCCTCTATTTTCTTGAAAAATTGACCCTTTTCGCGAAAAATACGCCTATTTCATAAAGTATGCTTTTTTATATACATCCATTGATATTATAAAAGAATTGCACCTCATTTACAATATTTCCAATACAAAATACGAAAAAAATAGCAATTTCTGGCATGGATACGACTTTTTTACAGCTTTTTCTATTTTACACAGCTACAGCCAAAGCAAAAGGAAGCAGGGAAATCCTATATGACGATATTATTTAATGATTTCATATGAAGAACAGCCGTTTTGATTGTCATCTTATTTCCATAAGCTATATAATGAAACTGCTGCAGGCAACTGCACTTAACAGCGGCTTCTTAACTGTTCGCTGACTCCCCGAGCGCTTCTCCTGTTTTTGAAACAACTGATTATTCAATTTCATTGCTGAAGAAGAAATCATGCAGTACATATACCATAGCAGGTGATACATAAAAACGCACCATGCTCACAGAGGAACTGCTTATGATTCTGCTTTTTTAATGACTGCATCATCGTTTCCTAGTAATTGCTTTAACCGAATTTCCGATCTGTCTGAGCTTTCATATACAAAAGGAGCGCTTTTGGCCTTAACAACCGAAGCGCTCTTTCCTATATCGAGATTACTTTTATGAATGAACAGCCTATGCCTTCTGATAAGCGATTTCCCCGTTGATAATGGTATAGCGGATAACGTTTTGTATATCCAGCAAAGAGCTGTCACAGATGATGATATCCCCGTCCTTGCCCTCTTCAATGCTGCCGATGCGTTTCTCCAGTCCAAGGATTTTTGCAGGATTGATGGTGATGGCTTTTAATGCCTCCTCTTCCGGCAGACCGTCCTTCATGGCAAGTGCTGCACATAACGGCAGATATTCCTGCGGTACGACCGGTGAATCCGTCGTAATGGCGATCAGGATTCCTTCCCTGCACAGAACACCCGGCGTTGTAAAGGATTTGTTTGCCAGCTCGAATTTTGATTTATGGGTCAGGGATGGTCCGACGATAGCCGGATATCCGCTTGCCTTCACCTGTGCCTTGATAACCTCCCCATCCGTGCAATGATCCAGTGTCACATTGACATCGAATTCCTTAGCGATACGAATCACCGTCAGGATATCGTCCGCACGATGTGCGTGACATTTTAACGGCAGCTCCTTTTTGACAACCGGAATCATCGCCTCCAGCTTCATATCATAGGACGGCATTTTCAGTGGATCGTTGTTAGCGGCTTCCTTTTTTGCGATGTATTCCTTGGTCTTTGCCAGCGTTTCCCGCAGCAGCGCTGCAATGTTCATTCTGGTTTTGATGCGGCTGTCCTGATAGACACGCTTTGGATTCTCCCCAAAGGCACACTTCATCGCCACCGGATTCTGTACGACCATTTCATCAATGCTGACGCCGTGTGTTTTATAGGCCATGAAGGTACCACCGATGACATTGGCGCTTCCAGGACCTGCGGCCACCGTGGTGATTCCGGCATTGCGGGCATTGATAATCGTTTCATCCAGTGGGTTACAACCGTCGATGGCACGCACCTGCGGCGTAATCGGATCACTCATTTCATTAACATCATCACCTTCTCCGCGAATGGCGCTTTCCTCCATTCCCAGATGACAGTGAGCTTCAATCATTCCAGGGAACACCTGTTTTCCGGATGCGTCGATGATCAGTTCTCCGGTTTCCTCTTTCAGATTTTCACCGATTGCGGCAATTTTTCCATTTTGCACGCGAATATCCGCCTGTATGGTTCCGGCAGCGGCCATTGTATGAATCCTTCCATTCTTAATTAACATCTTGTCTGCTCTCCTTTGCACTTCCTATGCGTTTGTTATCAGTTCCGCAATCGTATCTCCCATCTGGGAACATGTCCGGTATGTTTTTCCATCCTCCATGATATCCTTTGTGCGATATCCCAGACGAAGTGCCGCTTCCACAGCCTCTTCGATTTCCGCAGCTTCCTGATCCATGTCAAAGGCATATTTCAGCATCATGCCTGCGGCCAGTATCGTGCCGATCGGATTGGCGATATTCTGCCCTGCGATATCCGGCGCAGAGCCGTGAATCGGCTCATACATACCGCGCTTTGTTTCCCCCAGGGATGCACTGGGGATCAGACCGATGGAGCCGGTGATCATGCTGGCCTCATCACTCAGGATATCCCCGAACATATTCTCTGTCACAACGACATCAAACTGGGATGGATCCTTCACAATCTGCATAGCGGCATTATCCACCAGCATATGTGTAAGGGTTACATCCGGATACTCTTTTGCGACTTCACTTACGATTTTACGCCATAAACGGGAGGTGTCAAGTACATTCGCCTTATCGACGGAAATAACACGGTTTCCCCTTTTACGCGCCGTCTGAAATGCCGTATGGGCAATTCTTTCGATTTCATGCGCATAGTAGCACATATTGTCACTGGCATACAGCTCTCCGTTTTTTTCCACCGTGCTTTTTTCTCCAAAATACACACCGCCGATCAATTCCCGAACGACCATAAAATCAATTCCGTTTGCGACGATATCCTTACGCAGCGGAGAGGCATCGGATAGCTCCTTAAAGATTTTTGCAGGACGCAGATTGGCATACAGACCAAGCTCCTTGCGAATGCTTAACAATGCTTTTTCCGGACGGATAGAAGGATCGACATGATCCCACTTCGGTCCGCCGACTGCCCCCAGCAGCACGCTGTCGCTGGCAAGCGCCGCATCCAGGCTTTCCTTTGGCAGTGAGGTTCCGTATTTATCAATGGCGCAGCCTCCGGCATCCACTTCCGTGTAGACAAATCTGTGTCCGTATTTCTTTGCGATGACATCCAGAACCTTCACCGCCTCTTTGACAATTTCCGGTCCAATTCCATCTCCCGGTATTACCGCGATATGCTTCTCCATTTACTTTCCCCCCTGCTCTTTAATGGCATTTAACAATCCGTTGTGCTGCATGATGTTTTGAATAAACGCAGGAAACGGCTGTGCCTGATAGGTTTCGTTTTTTGTTTTATTTATGATTTCTCCGGTATCGAAGTTGATTTCCACCTCATCCTTATCATCAATGCGCTCACTTGCCTCCACACATTCCAGGATCGGCAGACCGATGTTGATCGCATTGCGGTAAAAGATACGCGCAAAGCTTTTTGCGATCACACAGGAGATACCGCTTGCCTTAATGGCAATCGGTGCATGTTCACGGCTGCTTCCGCAACCGAAATTAAAGCCTGCCACCATGATATCGTTCACTTTGATTTTCTTTACAAAGTCCGCATCAATATCACACATGCATTTTTCTGCCAGCTCCTTAGGATCACTGGTATTCAGATATCTTGCGGGAATGATGACATCGGTATCGACATTATCCCCGTATTTATGTGCTGTTCCATTTGCATTCATGCTTACGCTACCTCCTTTGGTGCTGCGATTCTGCCCATAATGGCACTGGCTGCCGCAACAGCCGGGCTTGCCAGATATACCTCGGAATCTACATGCCCCATCCGACCGACAAAGTTCCGGTTCGTTGTCGCTACACAGCGTTCATTTTCCGCCAGTATTCCCATATAGCCGCCCAGGCATGGACCACACGTTGGTGTGGATACCACGCAGCCTGCATCGATGAAGATTTCCGTATAACCCAGTTGTATGCACTGCTTGTAAATTTCCTGTGTTGCCGGAATGATGATGGCACGCACTCCTTTTGCCACATGCTGACCCTTCAGAATCTGTGCAGCCTCTGCCATATCGGATAGCCGTCCGTTGGTACAGGAGCCGATGACAACCTGATCAATCCTCACAGGCTCTTTGATTTCATCCATCGTTCTGGTGTTTTCCGGCAGGTGCGTGAAGGCTACCGTATGGGTGATCTGGCTCAAATCCAGATGATACACATTGCAATACTCTGCGTCCGCATCTGCTTCATAGGTAACATATGGACGGCTTACACGATCCTTGACATAAGCCTCCGTAATCTCATCGAAGGCGAAAATTCCGTTTTTGGCACCGGCTTCGATTGCCATGTTTGCCATGCATAAGCGATCATCCATGCTCAGACTCTGTAAACCGATACCGCTGAATTCCATCGATTTATACAAGGCGCCATCCACACCGATCATGCCGATGATGTGTAAAATGACATCCTTTCCACTGACATGCGGTGCGAGCTTTCCACGCAGATCAAATTTGATAGCTTCCGGAATTTTAAACCAGCATTTGCCGGTAGCCATGCCTGCGGCCATATCCGTACTGCCCACACCGGTGGAGAAAGCGTTCAGCGCTCCGTACGTGCACGTATGGGAGTCCGCACCGATGATGCATTCCCCAGGTCCTACGATCCCCTTCTCCGGAAGCAGGGCATGCTCGATTCCCATTTCCCCGACATCGTAAAAGTGCTCGATGTTCTTCGCATAGGCAAAGGTACGGCATGCCTTGCACTGCTGTGCTGCCTTGATATCCTTGTTTGGCGCAAAATGATCCATAACCATGCTGATTTTTCCCGGATCAAACACCTGTGAAAAGCCGTATTTTTCAAATTCCTTAATAGCAACCGGTGATGTGATATCATTTCCCAGTACCATATCCAGATTCACTTCGATCAGCTGTCCTGCCTCCACGTGATCCAGACCGGCATGTGCTGCCAGAATCTTCTGTGTCATTGTCATTCCCATAATGGTTTTCCTCCTGCTGTTATTGTTTAAGCCTCTGCTTTTTTTCTGCCTCGCGGCGCTGTGCGACTGCCCGGTTGATGGCTGAGAATAATGCCTGTACACTGGATGCGATGATATCATCATGCAGTCCCACACCCCACTGATTCTTTTTGCGGCAGTCGATGATTTTCACATAGGATACCGCTCTGGACGAGGACCCCTTGCTTAATGCATGCTCCTTGTAATCCAGTATGTCAAAGGTCAGCTCCATATTGTCACGCAGCGCATTGCTGACGGCATCCAGACGACCGTTTCCCGTAGCAGTGATAAACTGCGTTTTTCCTTCATAGGTGATATTCATCGTTACGGTTACAATATCTCCCTGACGGACAAAGTGATAATCATTGAGCGCATACGGCGCATTGACATTCATGTATTCCTTCTGGAACAGATCGTTGATCTCATTTGGCAGCAGCTCCTTGTGCTCATGGTCGGATACATCCTTCATATAATAGCCAACCTGCTCGCGCATATCGGATGGCAGATCATAGCCGTAGTATTCCTCGAGCATGTAGCCGATGCCGCCCTTACCGGATTGCGAGTTGATGCGGATAACATCTGTTTCATAGACACGTCCGACATCTCTTGGATCGATTGGCAGATACGGTACCGTCCAGTGATCAGGATCCTGGGCATCACGGTAATGCATGCCTTTGGCAATGGCATCCTGATGAGAGCCGGAGAAGGCTGCGAATACCAGCTGACCGGCATAGGGCTGACGCATGTGTACCTGCATACGGGTACAGCGCTCATAAACCTCGACAATGTGCGGCATATCCGTGAAGTTCAGCTCAGGATCGATTCCCATCGCATACATGTTCATTGCAAGTGTAATAATATCCACATTTCCGGTACGCTCCCCGTTGCCAAACAGCGTTCCCTCGATGCGGTCCGCACCTGCCAGAATACCCATTTCCGTATCAGCAACGCCACACCCGCGGTCATTGTGCGGATGCAGGGATACGATAACATTCTCACGATAGTTCATATGCTTGCACATGTATTCAATCTGCTGTGCATAAATATGCGGCATACTCATTTCCACAGTCACCGGCAAATTGATGATGACCTTGTTGTCCGCAGTTGGCTGCCATATATCCAATACGGCATTGCAGACCTCCAGGGCATAGTCCACCTCTGTTCCGGTAAAGCTTTCCGGTGAGTATTCAAAGCGGTAATTGCCGCCGTCCTCTTCTGTCAGCTTCTTTAACAGCTTGGCCCCCTCCACAGCGATATTCAGAATTTCTTCCTTTGATTTTTTGAACACCTGCTCGCGCTGTGCCAGAGATGTGGAATTGTATAAATGAATCACCGCATTTTTTGCGCCCTTAACAGCTTCAAAGGTTCTGCGGATGATATGCTCTCTTGCCTGTGTCAGTACCTGAACCGTTACATCCTCCGGAATCAAATCCTCATCGATCAGCTTGCGCAGAAATTCAAATTCCGTCTGACTGGCTGCCGGAAAGCCGATTTCAATTTCCTTAAAGCCAACCTCTACAAGCAGCTGGAAAAACTCGATTTTTTCATCCAGACTCATCGGTATGATCAATGCCTGATTGCCATCCCGCAAATCCACGCTGCACCATTGGGGTGCTTTTTCTATATATTCTTTCCCTGCCCAGTCCATGCATGGCTCCGGTGGTAAAAAATACTGTCGTTTGTACTTCTGATATCCTTCCATCATCCTGTCCTCCTTTTTGTAACAAAAAAAACTTCCATCTCTATCCTAAGAGACGGAAGTTTATCACCAATTCCGCGGTACCACTCTTGTTGAATGATGAAAAGCATCATTCCCCTCACATATCCAGACTTCGAATATGTTCTCACGATAACGTGTGAGCAGACGGTAACGTTTACTGACATCGTGTGATGTGTTCAGGTTACAGCTTACGGGTGAGTGGATAAGATTTCTGCTCCGCTTTTCACCAGCCAGCGGCTCTCTACAGCAGAAGGTTCCTATGCTGGTCCCGATCCTTGCCTTTGGTTTTGTAGTCACTAACAAAAGGATATAGCATTTTTTGTAAATTGTCAATGTATTTCTGTAATTCCGTTACATTATTTTGTGAAAATATTTTCATATTTTTTTCATCACGGCTTGCTGTTTTATCACAGAAGACAGCTGTGCTCATATCATGGAACCACAGGGATACTAATATTCTTCCGGTATTGCGATATAACCGCTGTGCTTGAAGGCCTCCGTCTGCAGCTCCCTGACAATGGATACCCCTGCACTTGTCCCAATACGCAACGCTCCACTGGAAACCATTTTTTTGAATGTACGTGCATCCCGTATTCCTCCGGAGGCTTTTACCTTGACTGCGGTACCGACACACCTGCGCATCAGTGCCACATCCTCTGCAGTAGCTCCTGCGCTTCCAAAGCCGGTTGAGGTTTTCACAAAATCCGGTTTGACAGCCACCGCAATTTTACACATCTGTTTGATTTCATCCTTTGTCAGATAACAGGTTTCCAAAATGACCTTGCACAGCTTTCCATTGTTTCTGCATACCGTGACGATTTGCTGCATTTCCTCTTTTACATACTCCCAGTTTCCGGCCTTAACTTCCGTTAAATTGATCATGTAATCAATTTCATCCGCTCCGTTTTGTATGGCATCCTCCGCTTCAAACACCTTGGCAGCGATTGTTGTCTGTCCCAGCGGAAAGCCGATTGCAGCTCCCACATGAATATCACTGTCCCGTAAGTATTCCGCACATAATGCGGTTTGTGAGGAATTGATGGCAGCCATCGCGAAATGATATTCTCTGGCTTCCTTACACAGCTTTTCCATCTGTTTGCGTGTTGCATCTACCTTGACATAGGTATGATCAATCATCCTTGCCAGTTCTTCTACTGTCCATCGTTTCATAAGTATCTCCTATCCAGAAAAGTCCTGCCTTTTCTTATTGATATATCACACCCCTGTTGTTACCTAGAAGGAAGGGGGATCCTGTAGATGAAATGCTTACTTCAATGCGATATGCTGATTTCAATTCTTATAAATCTAAGCATTTTACTTCGCCAGCATAATTACGCAGGTTTTCTTATAAAAAGCAATCCCATATCCTATAATATCCGTATATCCTCTTTCCTGTAAACCATCGATATAGTTCATTTCCCTGATCTGATGACATGCTCTTTGTGCGGTTATTTCTATATCCTTTTCTTTTGTTGCAACCTTAACTTCAAGCACAAGTCCTCTTTTTTTCTTATAAGCCGGTAGTACCATGATATCACTACGGCCATTACCGGTTTCCTGATTGGATACGATTTGATAATCACTGAGCATACCGACCAACATTCCATGATAAAATTTTTCATCATAATCGAAATAGCTTATGGATTTAAACAATATGGTATTCAAAACTTCATTTGCGGTTTCCACATCTTCTTTCATGAATGCATCAACCAATGTTCTGCTCTTTGCTTTAACCTGCTCCTGAAACCATTCTTCAAATATCAAGGTATAGATTCGGTTGATTTCCTTATTCGGTATCATAAGCTGATATACTGCTTTATCTTTATCGACACACGCTATCGCTTTCAGATAGCCTGTGAACAGCAGAAAACTGTAAATGTTGTTTATCTGATCCATCTCACGATAGGTTAGTTCATATCTTACCGTTTGTGTAATCCTTCCACCAGATGTCAGCGTATCAAAATCCGTTCTCATTTGTGAATCGGCTTTCTGAATGTATTGATATATAATATCATTCCCACTCGTATTCGCCCAGAAAGATTCCGGTACATCATTTCCCTGCAGGATTTTCAGCACATATTTCAGTACGCTCCATGGATTGTATATCTCTTTGTTTCCAAACAGATAACCGTCATACCACTCTTTTACGGTTTGTCCATATGATTTTAAATGATAGTACTCTAAAAGCTTTAGTGTTTCTTCCGGTGTGAACCCAAAGCAGGTACTGGATGGTTCTTCCGTAATGGAATACACATTGAAATTATTTAATCCTGTGAAAATACTCTCTTTCGCAATTCTCAAGCATCCGGTAAGGATTCCCTTCTCCAGAGCATCATTTGTTTTTAAAGCAGCACTGAATATACCGCTTAAAAAGTCTGCCATTTCATCATAATATCCGTTTAAATATGCACTTTGTAATGGAACATCATATTCATCTATTAAAAGAATCACATTCTTATGGTAATGCTGCTTCAGGCATACACAAAGAAATTTTAATGCATTCTGTAAGTCCACATCACTCTGTGTGCGGCGTGAGTAAGCGACAAGCTGCTCTTTATCGAAGGTGCTTACTTCCTCACTATCGAGTAATTCCTTATTATTTCTGACAATCTCCTGAATCAGGATTGCGAACATTGCTTTTTGATTTTCGAAAGAGACTTGTTTCATATCTTTCAGAGTTATGAAGATGACCGGATACTGATTCTGATATCGTAGAATCTCTGCATCCTTTGTGATATGCAGACCATCAAAAAGATAAGCATTCTCCTTCTGCTTTAATGAGAAAAAATAATAAAGCATATTCATATTCAGAGTTTTACCAAAACGTCTGGGTCTTGTATATAATGCGACCTTTTCTTTGCACACATCCTTTATAAACAGTGTCTTATCTACATAATAATATTCACCATCAATCAATTCTTTAAAACTTTCAATGCCAATTGGTATATGCTTCATAGGTATCAGCTCCTGTAGCTATATTATATCACGGCAGCTGTGACAGATAAAAGAGAATTACGTTCTTTATGTTGGTACCACTATATTCTGATAGTGAGATATGCTACAATCACTGTAGATATGGAAAAGTTAGGAGGTTCTTGTTATGTATATTGTACGTCCCGTTACAATGGAAACCCTATGGGGAGATACACGTCTGCATGCCTATCAGGGAGATCGTGCTGCTCAGACGATTGGCTGTGTGTATACACTGAGTGGAATCGATGGAATCGACTGTGAAATTTATAATGAAAAGGAGGAAACAACCCTTCGCAGGGCAGTCAAGGAGAATCCTGCTGTCTTTGGTCTTGAAGATGGTGAGGAATTTCCTTTGATCATCGCTTTTGATTCCTGTGCACAGGATGTCAGCTTTCAGATTCATCCAACCGATACCTATGCAAAGGAGCAGCTGCAATTGCCCTATGGAAAAAGCGAGGCCTGGTATTTCATAGAGAAGCCAAGTGAGGGTTGGGTGTATGCCGAGAACAAAGCGGGTCATCGAGCAGCTGTTGAAGCTGCGCTGCAAAAGAGAGATTTTCATGGTGTCATTGATCACATACCCGTTTCTGAAAATGACCTTGTGTATATCCGAAGCGGCATGATGCATGCCCTTACCGCAGGGTCCTTGATCTATGAGATTCAACAGTCCACCAACATCACCTACCGCTTATATGATTATGAGCGAAAGGATATGCATGGTCATACAAGACCACTCCATGTGAAGGAAGCACTTGCGAATCTGGATTCCTCCCTGCATGTCCAAAAACAGAACTTTTCAGAAGGAAGCAGCTTCGACCAGCGGGAGTTCTCTTTGCGACACCTCACCTTATCCGGCAGCTATACGAATACATATTCCATCGCATCCGTGATATCCGTGGTTTCCGGCAGTCTTCAGGTAGATACCTTTACCGTGTTACGGGGTGGTAGTATCCTTGTTATGCCAGAGGAATGCATTCAGCTTACAGGAAGTGCAGAATGCATCATTGCGGCAGCCCATCCGTATTGGAGAGCGCAGGATCAGGAATGAAAGAAGCTACAAAAAACGTGTATATCAGAACTTTGGTTCCAGTATACACGTTTTCGTTTTTTATATTAGACCTCTTATAGCTTTCGCAGATAATAATTCTGATAAAGTGTGCCATCCCAGCCGACCAGCGACTCCTTTGATGGGGAAAATCCCATTTCCAGCAATACAGCCCTGCGTTTTTCTGCTTCCTGTACACATTTGGTTATAACCTGTGTACACTGAAACAAATCACGGATATGCGGCAGAATCAAAGAAAGGATCTCTTGAAGACAGGATTGTTCTTCATATTTGCTTAAAAGATCAAGACGCAGTACAGCTGTATTGTCATAGGCGTCATTCGCCGAACGTTTAAAAAGCTCCATCGTCCCGATTGCAGTCGAGGAAGTACAATCCAGAATACTCCAGCGAACAAACCCTTCTCTATGGTATTCCATAATCCAGTAATTGATTGCCTGTTCCATCCGTACTCTGCTCGTATAATAAAAATCATCTTCACAATTATCACAATTGCAAAGAGCAACTGTTTTTGGATCGCTGTATACCTTTAATAAATCATTCACATCACTCTGTTTTACGAATCGAATACGATAATTTTCATTTTGATAGATAGGACATTGTCTATATGGATTCATTGCATTCTCCTTTCTGTCACATAATTGTTATGCTTGTGACAAAACCATCATAACAAAAAAACTGCGACAGCGTTATGTCTCAGTTTTCATGAACTTCAGATTATTCACACATTGCATAGTAAATAAACATTATGGAAGTGCTACAATCAAACATGACTTCTTATAAAATGCAATTCCATATCCTACGATATCTGTATATTCTTTCTTTTGCAAACCCTTTAGATACTGCTTTTCCTTTATCTGCTCACATGCCTGAACTGCTGCATGTTCCATCTCTTCCTCTTTTGAGGCTACTTTTAATTCCAGCAGGAACCCCCGTTTCTTCTTATAGAACGGAAGCACCGCAAGATCGAACCTTCCCAACCCGGATTCCTGATTTGAAAGAATCTGATAGTTGTTCATTTGTTTTCAATGCTGCACTGAAGATACCGCCAAGAAAATCAGTCATTTCTTCATGATAAGCATTTAAATACGCATTTTGCAAAGGTACATTACGCCTTGGGCGGGCAGCGCCTATTCATCTATCAGAATAATTACTTTCTTCTGATAATGTTTATATAGACATTGACTTAAAAAGCGCAATCCATTTTTTAAGTCAGCAATGTTCACATCACCTTCCTGATAGCATATGAGAAGTTTTTTATCAATATCATCCAGTCGCTCACTTGTAAGTAAATCCTTATATTTACCTATCAGCTTCCGTATGATCACTTTGAAAATATCGATCTGATTTTGAAACCTGATTTCCTTCATATCCTTAAGTGTTATCAGGATAACCGGATACTGATTTTGATATTGCACTGCAATCTTGTTTTTGGTAATGTTTAACCCGTTGAAAAGGTACGCGTTTTCTTTTTGTTTGATTGAGAAAAAATAATAGAGCACGCCTGGGCGGGCAGCGCCTACTCATGTTCAACGTTTTCCCGAATCTTCGCGGTCTGGTATACAGAACAACTTTTTCTTTCAGTACATCCTGAATAAACATGGTTTTATCTATGTAATAATATTGATGATCGACCAATTCTTTAAAGTCTTCTACACCGATCGGCAAACGCTTCATGTCATCAGCTCCTTAATGGTATTATACCAAGTGATTGGAAAATCTCAATCCTGTTACTGGCCTATAATGTACCAAGCACAAGATGAAAGCTCACACTCCCCTGTTCCTGTGTCATAAAAATATCGCCATCCATTTTCTGCATCAGCTGCTTGCAGATATACAAGCCCAGACCGTTTCCTGCATGGCTGTTAACATTGTTTCCCCGATAAAAGCTTTGAAAGATAGCACCGGCATCACTTTGCTCAATATAGGAGCCGGAATTTTCTAGTTTCAGTATACTGTGATGATCTTCTTCATAAAAGGACACGTGAATCCATTTTCCATCTCCGTATTTCATCGCATTATCAACAATATTGCCAATAACTTCACGTAACCTTGTCAAGTCTGTATAGACCAGCTGATCCTTACAGGGGGATTGCTCATAGGATATCAGTGCCAGTTCAATGCGCTCTTGTTCCCGCCTCAGCAAGACTTCCACATCATGGAGATAGACCTCTTCCATATGTACATCAAAATCAAACAAATCTTCATTGCTCGTATGCATGATTTCCTTTACATACTGATCGATTTTATCACAATTTTCATACAGACGCTCACAGATCAGCTCTTCCGAATACAGGTGCTCCTTCATTGCGTCCGTATACAGGCGGATGTTGGAAAGCGGTGTCTTAATATCATGGGAAAGAGAGGCAATCATTGTCTGCTTTTCCTTCATCAGCGCTGTTTCTTTTTCCTCATGATGGCGCAGCTCCTCCTTCATCACATCAATTGCCCAGATGAATTTGCCGAAGAATCGATGCTTCTGCTGGGGCAGCTCATACGTGAAATCTCTGTTTTTCAAAGCTGTTGCCATAGCCTCCATATTATGAAAGGGCTGTATAATCTGCCGGCGGATATAGAATAGAAGATAGACAACAAGCAATATGACACCAAGCAGGGTGGTATTGATAATCCAGAAGATTGAGGACGGTATGCGCTGTACACGATAGGTAAAGCGATAGAAGCTGCCCTCCTGCTTTGCCGGAAGAAGCACACTTCTTGTACGGGAGCGGTCCATATAGGATTGCATGGAGGTCTTCTTCAGTTCAAGCAGTTCAACCTGAATTTTTGCCATGCGATTGATTTCTACCAGTGCTTCATCCGGGATTGTTTCATCCCGCAGCCATAAGAGTAGTCCGTTTAATCCTACCAGAAGCAGCAGAAGCAGTGCCGGGACAAGCACGGTCAGCCTATTCCATGCCTTCATAGCGGTAGCCTACTCCCCATACAGTAATCAGCCGCTTTGGATGACGCGGATCGGTTTCTATTTTTTCACGCAGTGTATTGACATGTGTCGTCAGCGTGGACAGCTCACTTTCAGAGGCATCAGTCCAGATTGCGGAAAATATATAGTCCTTACGCAGCGTTGTATGCCTTTTTCTCAGCAGCAGAACCAGCAACTCAAACTCCTTTACAGAGAGGGCCAGCTGCTTTCCTTTCAATGTCACATTTCGCCGCTCGATGTCTACCAGAAGATCATCGTCCTTCAGCACATTGCGCTCCTCCTGCATTTCATAGCCTCTTCTCAGCTGAGCTTTGATTTTAGCCAGCATAACAGCCATGGCAAAGGGCTTTTCCACATAATCATCCGCTCCCAGCTCATAGCCCAGCAATTGATCGCTTGTCTGCGTTCGTGCACTCATGATGATAATGGGAAGATTGCTGCTTTGTCTGGCCTGCGTACAAATGCGAAAGCCGTCCATATCCGGCAGCATGATATCAACGAGAAGAAGACGCACCTTCTCCTGCTGTAAGAGTGTAAGTGCGTCATCTCCCCGCTGTACACAGCGTGTCTGATATCCCTCATGCAGCAGAAACCGCTCTAATACATCCCGCAGTTCATCATTATCCTCAACAACAAGAATATCAATCATACACACGCCCCCCTTCTACCAGCCCTTTTCCATCAGCCAGTTGTATACCTTTTTTTCCCGTTCCTTCAACTCATCCGCATGCTTCAGCATACCGATATCGAGATTGCTTTCAATTTTCCCATCATTGATATAGCAGATGCGCTGTGCATAGGAAGCCACCTTCACATCATGGGTTACCATCAGAATCGTCGTTCCCTGCTCGTGTACCTTTGAAAACATATCCATGACTTCCTTCGCATTGGAGCTGTTTAACGCACCTGTAGGCTCATCCGCAAACAGAATCTGCGGCTGATTGATCATTGCTCTGGCGATACAGGCACGCTGCAGCTCTCCACCGCTTACTTCCTGAATGCTATGCCCTGCAATCGAGGTAATCTGAAATTTCCGCAGCAGCTCATCCGCATAGGCATTGATTTCCTTATGCTTTCTTTTCTTTGCCATATAGCCGGGAAGTATCACATTGTCATAGATGTTCAGATTGTTTAGAAAATGCATCTGCTGGAAGATAAAGCCCATTTCATGCAGGCGCAGCTTCGCCATTTCCATTTCATTATACCTGCTGATTTCTTTATGGTCAAATTCCACTGTTCCCGAGTTGATATGATCCATACCGCTGATGGTATACAGCAGGGTGGATTTACCGCTGCCGCTTGGTCCCATGACGGCGATGAATTCTCCTTTGTGAATGGAAAGATCCACATTGCGCAGGACATGATTCTGCTTTTTATTTACGACAAAGCTTTTGCATAGCTGTCTGACCTCTATTATTGTTTCCATACATATTCTCCTCCTTATGAATCACACCGCTGTATTTATATGCTTTTAATACGGTACCGAAAAATTTTATTCCTCACTCAAATCTTTAATATTCCATGCCGGTATGGTGCGATTGACAATCCATTGCGCTGTTATAGCGGACATGATGAACAGCAGCGGATACAGGACATACATATTGAGTCGAGCACTTCTCAGTTCTATGCTCCCCATACCCATGGATTCCATATACGTCTCCAGCAGTCCGTTCGCACAGAAGATGTGTAACAAAATTCCCAGCACTAGACCGCATAGTATCTGAATCATACAACGAGCAAACAGCCATTTGCGGATATTGCGTTTGGCATAGCCCATACTGCGCATCAGAGCAATCGCTTTTTTTGCACGCAGCATGTGCAGCTTGGAGAACAGTATTGTCAAAGCGAAGGTAATGACCAGAATGATCGTAATAATCAGATCCGACATCATGGTAATCTGCTGCGGCATATCTCCGCTGAAGGTTTTTGTCATTTGCCTGCTGTCAATCAGCTTCATCCCCTTATACTCCTTTTTGATAGTTTCTGCGACCTGACGGTTGGTTAATTCCCCCTGTGATAGGTGAATCACCAGATAGCCGGTATACGCATATTCATATTCAATATCACCTGCGAGGATGTTATTCCCCAGATTCATCATACTGCTGTAAATACCGCTGATGAGGTAGGTGTTTTTCTTCCCTTCGTATTCCATGCTGATGGAGTCGCCGATAGTTTTCCTATAACGCTTAGCCAGTGTAGTAGTCAGGGCAAGCTCATTGGACAGCTTGGGAGCCTTGCCGTAATCAAAGGTGATCGTATTCCCATCAGCGCGTTTCATGAGAAATACCGAGGTATTCAGACCATCATCGCTGAGGGATGCACTGGTCATGGTTTCAATATCGACACGGACATGCTCATCGTAGACTTTCAAATCGCAAAGCACCATAGCACTTTTTTCTTCCAGATCCTTTATGGTGTTGCCTCCATTTTGCTGGGAGTAGAGATCACCGATCGATATCTTCAGAATTTGCAGAAAGGTATCCTTCTGGAAGGCATCCTTAAGGGTTAGAGGGACAAGTATCAATACCATGCAGAAGGCATAGATAATGACCATCATGAGAAAGTGCTTTCTCTGTGCCATAAGATCGTTGAAGGCCAGAAAGCTGTGAAGGCTATGAAGGCGGGTCTTGGCAAGTGTGAAGCGGGTGTGTTCCTTATAGGTCTCTCCTTCATTTCCTTTGCGGATGGCATCCATAGTGCTTTGTTTTTTCAGCTTTCGCAGTACAAGAGTCGTCACGGTATAGACAAGTGCCGGGATCAGGATAACAATAATCAGGGAGAGATAGGTGCCTGTGTTCCCCGGCATAACGGGAACGATGCCAGCCTGCATACCTTCCAGCAGATTAGTAAACGGGATAGAGATAAGGAATCCGATAAAAACACCGATAAGTGAAATACTCATATATTTCATTAGATAGAGCGGTTTTATTTGAGAGTGCTGGAAACCGATTGCTTTCATGATACCGATTTCTGCATAGCTGCTTTCAATCTGAAAGAGGATGGTGAAGCGAATGATCAGAAAGGACATGCATAGCAGAATGATGCCACTCATGAGAAGCATGGCACTGGTGCCGAGGCTGACTCCCATAAAGGAGAGCTCTGCAGTTTCTTTGTCTACGAGAATCGCATTAGGTAATCCGGCCTTCTGCATTTCATATTCCAGCTGCTTTGTGTTTGGCCCGTCGTTTACCGAGAGTACCACAGCATGATCAATGTCCTGCGTGACATCATATTGAATTTGATAATCTGCAGGGTGCAGGATGATGCGTTTTTGTCCCATCATATCAGAACCGTATACGGAATCACGTACAAAGCTGGTGATTTTATAGGTGTAGGTCCTGGTACCGCGCAAAATCTGGAAGGTGTCATTCAGCTGTAGATTCAGCTGATGCTTTATAGATAGCGGGATGCCGACCTCACCCGGTTGGATGTCCGGGGTTTTGTTGTTTTCATCGAATAGAAAATTATAGGTCTTTGGCAAGGTTGTCGCAAAGCAACCGGAGCTTTCCAGGTCGTTGGTACCATTGAAGCGCATAACACTCAGCGGCAGGGTGATAGCATGCTCGATTTGATATGCATCAATGTCTTTTGCTTTCATAAAGGCTCTGATTTTCTGTACATCTTTTTTTGTAATATTCATCATGGAAAAGTTATAGTCTGCCACCTTTCCCATATCGTCCATGAAGTAGGATATCTGGTTTTGTGATGAGTAGATCAGGGATATACTGGCACAGGACAGCATGGTGGATACGGCAAGGAATATCATTAACCATGAAGTTGGTCAGCTTGCCATGCAGCAGGTCGTTTTTTAGTAGTCGCAGCAACATTTTGATTACCTCTCATTTCTGTATGTTCAGTATATCGCAGGAATTCTAAAGAAATCCTAAAGTTGGATGAATTATGAGAGAACATGGGTATTATTATACAGGAATGTAGGGATGGATGCTATAAATATGGAAGATGTGATGATTTCAGAGGTTTGTAATTTATGTAAATTTCTGACAGAATAATCAAGCAAGCGGTCTAAAATCAGCATATGTTCAAAAGAAGAGGCAGATACGCTGATTAGGTATCTGCCTTCTTTGCTCTACATGATTTCTGCACATCCTAGTGCTATGGCATTAGTCATTCTATCTCATATTTACCTTCCTCTTCTATTTTCGGGAGTTACTATAATAGATAATTTAGGTAACGCCTTGGTATCAAACTGTTTTTCTTAAATATTTCTACTAGGTTGTTCTCGACTGTGCTACTTTTTTCACCATTCACACCTATTAGCATATAAATATAAGCTTCTGACTGTCTTCTATCTGATTACATATCAGTTCCAGTTAATTAATGTATATTTAACCCCTTCCATCATTTTACATTTATGGATTCAATTAATTTTATATCTTATATAAAGGTATACCTTTTTATTAATAAAGGGTATACAAATGCTTATCTCATTCCATTCTACACGCTGCTATTATCAAGATTTAGGAAAGAAATAAACTGTTTACAGAAACTGCTTTCTATCTCTCCAGGAAGAAGTTCAATCCACAGGCTATATGTGTCATGAGTAATGAGTTCATTGCAAATTATCACGATAATGAAGCAGATAGTTAAAAAAATGGAAAGGGAATCTTGTATTGGCTGTCAATGAATCAAAAATCATTCTTCTCAACACAAAGGAAAATGCATCTGCATTCGGAAGAATCTCTGCATCTACAAATCCAACAAAAAATCAATCAAAACCTGTAGGAGGACTTTTATCTACCTTACATGACTGTCTAAACAATACGTTTTTAGATATGCAATTCGGTTCATGTATATTAAGTGAAATGGCACTAGCAGCACAACATATCAAAACTTATTGTGAAAATTATGTTGAAAAGCAATCTTTACCTTTGATTGCGGGTATCCGTCTATGCGACTCATAGTTCAACTGTTACAACAAAAACAATACTTTCTATTTCGTGTATCTTCTGTTTTTTTTAAAGCTTATTTGGATCAGGTACAGGATGGTGAAGACAGATAATTTGAAGTAACATTCGATAAACGACAAATCACTATCGAGAGGAAATTGGATTTCGCCAGGATCTAATGAATACCATATATCAGCTTCGGTTCACTAAGATCATCATAGGAAAAGACGAATATGGAGAAGACATTGTGGAATTCCTGATATCTGACCTGCCAATGGATGAATACAGCATAGATGACTTAAAGGAATTGTATCATCTGCGCTGGACGATAGAAACATCCTATAATCGGCTTAAGAACAGGATGAAATTGGAGAAATTCAGTGGATTCAAAGAGATACTCATCTATCAGGATATTTATGCAGATATATGGTTGTATAATTTGATATAACTAAAAAAAATAGAAATTAATGAAAAAGCAGCTATTGAACAAAAGGAAGATGGAGAATGCGTAATCAAGCAAAATTTCAACAAGACAGTGGACATCATGAAAAAAATGTTTATCAAATCATTGGTAATGATAGATGAAGATATCAATAATACTGCAATGCAAGTGATTGAGGAAAATATTATGAACAACGTCATGTGGATAAAAAAAGATCGATCCTATAAAAAGCAGGGAATGTGAAGAATTATGTGTAAGTAAAAATCGACAGGTTTAGATAGTAGATGACGAATCATGTCTAATCATCATCTGTTTATGTATTATCAGTATGCCCAATTCATCAAGGGTTATACTGATTTT
>NZ_JAHOOJ010000035.1:0-27584 GCF_019132535.1 Erysipelatoclostridium sp. DFI.2.3
AAAATCAGTATAACCCTTGATGAATTGGGCATACTGATAATACATAAACAGATGATGATTAGACATGATTCGTCATCTACTATCTAAACCTGTCGATTTTTACTTACACATAATTCTTCACATTCCCCCAGTCGTTTTTCATTTATCCTCATATCCTACCTCCATCCGAGCTCTTCCGAAATGTCATTCACAGTGGCGTGCGCAAACTCTTTTCCATTGATATAAAGAGGTACATTAAGCGTAACGGCACCAGCGTTCCCCTTACCATAGATTTTCTGAGCTGTATATTCCTCGTTTTCCTTTGCGGTAAGCACACGTTCGCCTTTATGCAACCGCGCATTGTATCCATCATAAGGGACATAATCAAAACCCGTCGCGTATTGTGAAACCCACTTGCCAGCTTGGTTTGTAGGTCTTTCATAAACCTTGGAATACTTCTCAACATAATTAGTTGTAACAGTAACTTCCTTATCTTCTGGATTCCACCGGTCCCAATGTCCAAACATTTTTGTCCATTTTGAGACAACTTCACCTGTTGAGATATCCACCTTATCTGCTAATTCAGAATGAGCAGACATAAGTTTATCAATACCTTCTTTTTTTGTCTTTTTAGCCGCCTCTACGGATTTTTCGTATTCTTCGTTTGCGCTCTTTATGATTTCTTCTGCTTTTTCTTTGTATTTTCCACCTTCAATAGTTTTTAATTCTTCAGCTTGTCGCACAAGTTCATCACGCTTTCTACCAGCTGATTTTACGGATTCTTTTTCAAGTTTATTCATTTCTTTAATGGCATTACCTGCCATTTCTGCAGTGATACGAGTGCTGCTAGAATTTAATCTATTTAATATGACTTCTTGTTCAGCCTTATTACTCGACATAGCTTCTACTGCCTCAGTTTTCATCTGATCGTAGAGTTGATCAATACGTTCCTGTTGACTCTTTGTAATCTTACCACCATTATCTTTAATTTCCTTGTAAATACCTGTTATTTGATCTTTCAGGTATTTTGTTTTATCAATCCTGCCCTTGTATCCATCGTTAACTGTTTTCATAATCTCTTTTTGTTCTTCAGAAGTTATTGCAGTGGTAGAATCAAACATTTGTTGATATCTGCTGACAGTTCCTTCTTTTTGTTTTTCAATAGAAGATGTCACTTTATTTGCCATGTCATCAACTTTTCCCGATATCTTTCCGACGCTTTCATCTGTTACTTTTGTAATACCCGTATACATATCCATAGAGAATTGTTGTGCATCGTTTGAAAGTTTAAGATACGATGACAGTTGTTTTTCTGTTTCTTCACTAATTCTAACCGTATGAGCTCCTACAGCGTTTCCAGCCTTATCATAATCAATAACAGTACGGTCAGCGAATAAGTCAATACTAGGAATTACATCTTGTTGCAAATTATCGTATACTGCTTTGCCCGCTAGAGCTAAGCCGCCAATTGCCGCCACAGCCCCTGCCGCAGGCAGTACCAAACCACCAAGTGTGGATACAACACCGGTTAATGCAGTAGTGCCACCAGCAGCTGCAGTTGTCATCCCTGCAGCACCAGCTGTAACTTTCGCCAAACCGCCTGCTGCTGTAGCTCCAGCAGGTGCTAACTTTGATAGTAGCCCACCAAATTTTCCAATAAGACCGCTGCTAGATGCCAGCGAAGATCCCAACTTCCCTATGAGTGGAATGCCTTTGCCTATAAGTTTCGTTGCTCCGGATACAGCAGGTGCCAATTTCGTAAAACCTGTTACTAGAGAACCAGTGATTTTCAGCAATGGACCAAACGCAGCAACCAGAGCTCCTACCTTCACGATAAGCTCCATCGTTTCCGGTTTCATCTTCCCTATTTTCTCCGCAACCTTACCGATGAGGTCAGCGGCCTTTTCCAGCATTGGAGCCATAGCATCTCCTAGCTTCGTAAGTGAGTTCTTAGCTTTGTTCAGTGAATTGCTGAACTTCGCACCAGTGGTTTCATTAACACGCTTGAATGCTTCATCTGTTGCACCTGTAGCATCCTGCATTTTTTTTAATTTCTCAGTGAATACATCATGCTGTGCTCCGCTCAATGCCAGAGCCAAGGTCTGACCTTCGATTGAACCGATATAAGATTGTAATGGTTTGCCACTATCTTTTGCTGCCTTTGTGATGATGTCGATAGTGCCTTGCAGACCTTTTCCCTTGATCATAGCTTCGCCATTTTCGTAGCCGTATTTTTTCATGAGTTCCGCCATACTGTCTGTAGGTGCCATCAATGCCTGGAGGACACCACGCAGCTGTGTAGATACCTCTGCTGCGTTTCCAGTTACGCCGGTAGCTGTGGCCATAACGCCGAATAATTCTTCCTGGCTTACATTCAACTGCTTTGTTAAAGGCACTACTCTTCCGATTGATCCAGCCAACTCCGGGAATGTCGTCTGTCCCAATTTCGCAGTAAGGAAAGCAAGGTCAGAAACCTTCTGGTTCGCGGCTGCCGAAGTATCGCCATATCCCTTCGTTACCGCTGATAAAAGGTTGATACTGTCAGTTACCTCTGCATTACCGGCTTTCGCTCCTTTTGATGCGATTTCCAATATCTTTGCACTGTCTGCGGTATCGCCAAACGCTGAAACGACCTGATATAAGCCATCGCTGATATTGCTTGTAGCCAATCCTGTATCATTGGATATCTTATAAACATTCTGTTTCAGCTCTTCCGTTCTTTTATTGACCTGTTCTACTGAACCATCCAATAATGTTGACACAAGTCCCATGTTTTTAGATAGATCCATGCTCAGCTTCCCTGCAGCAGTTCCTGCAGCAAGCAGGGGAACTGTAAGTAATTTCGTAGCCTGCCCTCCTACTTTTGACATGTTCTGTCCTACTTTAGCAGTGGATTCAAGCTTCTTTGATACATCCTTTGCCTGAACTACTGCCTCCGCTTTGACACTTTCCATGTCTTTTTTGAAGTTTGCAATGTCAACTTTGATTTTTGTAATCAGAGGTGCCAGTTCAAGGCCTCCCATTAAGCTCATGTCATGACACCTCCTTTGAATGCATGTACTGCTTGCAAGTCTGCAGAAGTCGTCTGCAGTCTGATCAAATCTTTCATGAATTTTCTGCCTGCTTCTGAACGCATATTGTTATACATCCACGCATCTTTTCGATAGAGCAGGAAAAGGCTATACGGCTGCTCCATGACTTCATCAAATGATAGTCTGGTATAATCACTAATAGCTTTCAACTCACCGCTCATAGTTTGATACTTGCCCTCCCACTCCTCCGTACTGAAATACTTTTGAATGATTGCATCGCGTATCACAGGATCAGATGGGAGTGGGATTGCTAGTTTGGGTCGTTCAATGCTTTACGTGGAAGCAGGACACATTCTCTGTAGATTCTGGAGATTGCCCCAGCAGGAAGGTCATATACATCCTTCTCTGTGAACTGTTTGCCACCGGTGTTCTTATTCAGAAGCCACAAAACCATTTTCAGTTCGTCTTGCTGTGTCGTATCTTCGTTCGCCTCATACTCAGCAACTTTCTTCATATCACGATAGGAAAGTTCTGGAAGCTTGACTAATTCCCCTTTGATGAGGAAATCTACCGTTCTGTTGGCATATGCTGATAAATCAATTGGTTTCATTCTGTTCCTCCTTCTTCCGGTGTTACCGGTGCATCTTCCATTTCTTCTTCAAACTCACATAGCCAGTCTTTCTTTTTAGCTATTGCATTCAGCTGTGCGTCAATCGTCAATTCCTTCTGACTGAATTCCAACGAGAACCCATTTCCGCCCTGTGCAATGGCGGTAAAGCGCAATTTCTTGCCACCTTTTTTAGTGTGTACGAATCGCACCAACACTGTTTTTAAATCTTTGTTACCACCAAATACGAGCGTTCGTGTCTTCTTTTCTTTATTCTCTGTAAAAACCGCTGTGGAAAGCAACGCAAGCTTAGCCAGCGACCAGCTAATGATACCGGTTTTGATTGCCATGTCTTCACCGATTACAAACCTTGCAACGATTTTTCCGAACCAGTCCTTTACATCGTATATCTCGGGTTTGTATTCCAAGGAAAACCCGCCGGAGCAATGTCCTACATTGTGCTCATCTGTTTCGATTTCTGCATGTACCGGAATTTCTGTTCCATTAAACTCATACATATACAGCTCGCCAGCGCCTAGCAGAATTTCTTGTGTTTTTTCTTCCATATCTTACCTCCATAGTAAATTGAAAAGAGTGGGATATTCCCACATGTTTGTTTCTGAATTGAACAACCATCCACCGCCGGAAACCTGTGCTCTTACAGCATAGTCTCCCATAACGATAGATGGTTGCTGTTCATCTGTATTCAATGCCTGAATGACCTTATCACGAATTTCCAAACACTCTTCCATGTTCCCACTGATCACCCTTACTTCCAACTGACACTCCTTCACAGCCCCCTCGTTATAAGGCGATATCTTGTAAGTCATAGCAGGGAAAGGACCGTAAGTAAACGCCGGAGATACATCCATGCCTGTGATGTGTTCCAGATACTCTCTGATTGCATATTCGATCATCACTTACCTCCCAGCACTTTCAGCACTTTAGCCTTGTTTTCGTCCCTTGCAGGTTCTAAAAAAGACCGTGGCTTCATGCCATCAGTCTTATAAAACTTCTTTCCCTTTTTCCCATACACAATGACCACCTTCCCTTCAAACGTCGGCCGTTTCGTTCCGGCGTATTCATCTACAGGAACATACCACGGTGTCTTTCTACCATCTCCATCTTTTGCATGAACGCCGGTTCCTTTTTCGATATATGGCGCATAATCCAAATTACTGTAGATACGCCCTGTGATGTCTTTCGCAGTCACTGAAACATCATGAGTTATTGAAGCTCTCAAATGACCGTAATCCACTATATCAGCACAGTTTATTTTAGCTGCACGTTCAATAATAAGACAGCCACGTTCAACATTATGCTCCATCTCTTTAAGCATCTGCAAGGTGACGTTGTCAACAGACTGGCAAAATTCCCTGTTATCATCATCCATAAAGGTCAATCCTTTTCAGTATGAGCGTAGTCTGTCTTCCAGAAGTGTCAAAATCCTGTACCTCATAATGCTGCGTGTCTATGTCAATGCGGTATTCTTTGCCCACATCAAAATCCTTAGACATCGTGATGCCGTTGTGCGTACTGTCCTGGTATTTGACCGTGTTTATATTTTTGTAGCTGCTGTTTTTGTAAACAGCCACCATGATACCCCCAATCGGCACATAATCATCCGTTTTTGCGCCAGATTTTCCTTTTTTTGTTTTATTGACAAGCAGAGTCGCTGGTAACATATCTGTAAATATGCTCATGGTAGACTCCTGTACTTTCTCAATGCTCGGCGGATAGATTTTGGTATGTCTCCGCTGTATGTTTCGCTTGTTCCGGCTTTTGAACTGCTCGATAGACCTTCATTTCCAGTAAGAATGAGCCTATAAACACATAAATCAGAGACTGGCGTAACTATCTTTTCATCGATGTCGCCTTCACGATAATTTATATAATCTAAAGCGTCATTAATGGCATCATTTACTGTATCATCAACATATGGCTGATCAATGTTTTTGATATGCGGTTTAAAACTCAATTTTGTTGCAACCTTTTGTTTCAGCTCTTTCTGATCCATGATTCCCCTCCTTTGGAAAAGAGGGAATGGTTACCCTCTTGAAATAATACGTGCGATTGGGATAGCTTTGTGGCTGATATACTTGCTTCCTCCGGCAGAGCTGTCATTTACTAAAGACCAGTTTTTACCGTCGGCCATTTCCTCATTGGTAGGGGATAAAGATGCCTGCTGTTTCTTAAGGTAAGAAATTCCGTTTACCGCCACGGCTGTACGTTTACGGCTAATCAGCGTGTCTTCTCCACCATTGACCTTCGCCTCGCGTACCATTTCATATGGATGTTTTACGCTTAACGGCTGGAAGGAGATCGCTTTGTCACCCAGCACGTAAGTTGTATACTTTGTATATTCCTCTGTAGCGGGTACATATCCTTCCTCTCCCTCATTTCCCTGTGCCTCCTTTGCAGGGACGGTTTCGCTAGGCATGGAATCATCAATAATAACTAATTTCCCATTCCATGTCCCCATTCCGAGGTCACGCTCAACACCGCTTGCGTCCGTATATTTAAGGTATGCAATCAGCTTGAGATTTTCCAGATTCGTAGAAACAGAGCTGTGCATGATAACAAGCTTAAAGATATCCTTGTTGTCACCACAAGCCCTCTGCATTGTGTCATTCAGCGATGTTGGACCAACTTTCGCAGCTTCGTCGGATTTTTCTGAAATATCGTTTGTGTGCGCTGTGATAAACTCTGTGTTTTTTGCTCCGGTCATAGAGTAAACGCCTTTCAGAATAGCTAGGATACTATCCTGGTCTTTGTCATTCCAGAATTTCATGATTTTGGTACGAACGTTTGCCATGAAATCGACACCACCGGTAATCTCGTAAGAGAAATCCTTTTCCGTCCATCCGTGCATGCGGCCAAATGTAAATACACCCTGTTCAAATGTGGTTGTAGTTGAAGTTGTTACATCAGTTTTACCGTCATAGTTATCTGGGTCACCCTCCAGATTGCCATAAAATGGAATGATACCGTATGCGGTATTGGTCTGATTGCCAAACAGATCCAGCAGGCGCTGGTCCTTTGTAATTGCTCCTGATTCCAGTAGTTTGTTACGCTTTACATCAGGAATGGCATTCATGTATTTTCCGAATGCCTCTTCATTGAAAATCTTAGCATCAAATTGTGTAGTCATATATCATCTTCCTTTCTATTCGCCGTTTTCCAGCTGATTAACAAAATCTTCGTAAGACATATCCTCTGGCTTTTTATCTGGATCATCACCTTCTGGCGGTGTCTTCCCGGTTTTTGTCTTAAACATATCTTTGTATGTTTCTTTCAGGCTTTTAACCTGGTCTTCCAATCCTTCAACAGAGCCGTCTTCTTTGATTTTCAGCTTTGTTCGGTCAATTTTTCCTGACATCAAGTCCGGATGAATTGCCTCCTCCAATGCTTTTTCGATTGCTGCATCAAACTTCATATTAGCGATTTCGGCATCATATTCCTTCTTTGCCTTTTTGTTCGCTTCCTGAGCAGCCTCCAACTGATTTTTTAGGTCTTCGACAGAACCGGCTTTTTTCAAATCCTCCAGCTGTTTGTCACGAGCTTTAACGTCCTTGGTGAGCTGTTCCTTAGCATCGACAACAGTGTTGTACTCATCTTTGGACACAACATTGTCCGGCGCCTGTTTGTTGATTTCTTTGATTGCTTCAGTGAGATTCAGTTTTCCATCTTCTCCTATGTGCTTTTCAATGATTTTTTTTATCCATTCCATATATAACCTCCATAGCATTTATATACCGCTCGCGTGCGGTTTGTAGGTCTGCCTATACCCGGCAGTCGATAAAATAAAAACACGGCTCTCCGTGTCATTTCAGATGATTGCAAAAATACGGCAGTTTCCGCTGTGGCGGGTCCTTCATATAGGTCACCTCTCTTTCAGTCTTTCCACAAAAAATGCAGGTCCGCTGTATCTTCTGCGTCCTGCACTTCAATCTGTTATCACAGTATTCATCCTGTATCATTTCTGCATAAGCATGTTGGCATCTATTCCCTATCTTTTTCCAACTCATCGTATTGCTCTTGTGTGATTTTTCCAGCCACAAGCAATTTATCATGCCTATCTTTCCTCATGATTTTAGCAAGCCGCTTGTCTTCATCGGTAAGTTCAACTTTCCCTATAACTTTAGGCATCAAGGGTTCGTATAGCTTCATTCTATTGTACTCATCAATGTTTTTATTGCTCATTTTTATCAACCTCCACAAGATCAATATATGTTTTTCCGTTTAACTTTTCTATGTTGACAGATTCAAATTCCGTATCTCGCATAAACAAAATTTCATTTTCCTCAGGATTGACACTTCTTATATCTCTCCCGTTTTTTGAGTAAATCGTTATCTGTACTTCTCCATCTTCATTATATACCTCATTCATTGAAGATGAAACATATTCTTTGTATTTAACTTTGTTTCCTACCTCATGCATTTCTATAAATTTTTTTCTGTCTTCATCGTGCAGAAAGTTAAGTGACCGGTTTACTACTCCTTGTATAGCAGGTATTTTGTATAAGGCTTTATCAAGGCTATTGATCCACTTTTTATCACTCTCTGATAGATCATACCCATTTCTCAACTTATCGTTCAGCACATAAGCATCCGGGCTTACATATTTGACGATTGCAGCATTCTCAGCTTCCGTCAATTTTGGTGTTTCATCATCCAACACTGGAAGCCATGTACATCTGCATCCTGTGTGGCACGGAAGAATTGGCGCTTTATCGATATCGTATTCTTTCTCATGGTTCGCACCGCATATCTTACAAGTGCGTTCATCCTCAGCAGCCCACCACTGCACCTTTTTGACACCTGCATCTTTGTAACCGCGCAATGCACTTCGGTTCATGTAATTTATCGTTTCAGTGCGTACGAGGCGATGCGCTACATTAAAAGATTTCTGCATGACGTTTGACAACTGAACAGCTGTTTCTGTAACTGTCTTCCCAGTCGCTATGAAATTGTTGATAACACCATTCATATTACGTTCCAGAACACCCATGTCATTCCACAGTCTTTCACTGAAAAACGAACCGTGCCAAGGTGATCGTAGCATTTGCTCCATTTCTTTTTTGTTGGGAAAGGAAAAATTATCAATCCCTAGCGATTCCATGACATTTTTATAAACTGCCCTTCCTGCAGTCTTCATGCGTGAGGTCTGCGACTTTTCGATGGATGTACCAAGTTTTTCTATTTCCTGAAATATAGCCCCTTGCTGGCCAAGCAGCTTGTTAAATCGGTATTGCTGTGTTCGTGTAAGCTCCCCAGTCTTTTCGGCTTCTTCAGCCAACGCATATAGCTCTCGTTTGATGCTGGATGAAGTCTTTTCATACATTCTCAGCAAATCGCGATTTTGCTCTTCTACATTATTGTAAGTCCTCCACGTTTCCTTAGCTATCCGGTTTTCCCAATATTCACTATTCTGATATAGTTTACTCTTCGCCATCTTCTGCGCCTAAAGGCACTCTATCCTGAAACGAATGTCCTTCACTTTCCATCAGTTCTTTTTCTTTTTCCACATCATCAACATATGGATGGTTGGTTAAATATGTATTTTGGGAAATATTAGCACTGGAAGCGTTAAGATTGTTAATCTTCTCGGTTTCGTTTATCTTCATATCAAGATTAAACGTGATGCTTATTTCTTCTGTGTGCTTCGCATCCAGGAAGGAATCTATGAAATACAGTAAGTCTTCAAAGGCAAATGTCACATGCATCACCATTGCATCAGCTTTCAAATTCAGTCCAGAATACATAAATTTGAGAGCCACACCGGATGGGGCGTTGCCAAATTTATCCAAATCCTTGATTACTCCCTGCCCTGAATCAATGATATCTCTTTTAAGCTGCTCATAATGCTCTCTGAGCGCCGTTATATCCATAGTGGGCGTAAGTGTCGTTACGCCTGAATTATCGTCCTCGTCGTCTGCATCAAGCACGAGAGCACGCTTTTCGTTGATATCGCTTAAGAATTTTTCAAGATTATCACCTTTATATCCCTTAAGGATAAAGATAAGATTTTTTGTTTCTTCCACGTAGTTTGCAGCTTCGCTCCGTGATTTATCATAGTTATCAATAAGCGACTTAACGAATTTGATATCCGGTAATTCAATATCGTTATTTTTCACCGGTATCCAGGGCACTTTCCCCCAACTACACCACTCTTTTCCGTTTTTAAAGTGAACCACGGTGTTACCTGCATCATCAACGTTCTTTGCCATATCCAGAATATAGTCTTCGCCTTCTCTCACTCTGCACACATATCCATCAGCTGTCCACGTTTCCACGTGAGTTCTGTATTTCTTTACGCCGCCGTCATAGTAGACTGTATCATAGATATAATGCATAGCCTTTAGTTCTTCATGATTATTGTCTGTCCACTCTGGTAAGCACTTACTGGCAGGGACAAGCATAATTTTAAATTTGCCTTGCTCATCAACGTATGGATGCCACCACGCTATGCCATGATTACTGGCAGCGTATCCAGAACGCATCAAGAAATGTTTAAATCGCTTGCCGAGTACATCCTGCACACTTTTTAGATAGACCTTATCCTTACAATCGAGCGTATATTCCTTCGCAAATATGTATGCTACTTTTTCGTCCACCATGTTTTTGTAGGATGCATGTGCGAGCTTATTGTTGGCTTTGTTTTTTTCTGGCACTGTCTTGCCGTCAACAACACGCTCCATTTTACGTTTTTTTATATCGTTATCTACTGCATAATAACGGTCGCCGATATACATCCACTCACGTCTTTTACTGTTGAGAAATTCAGACACCAACTCTTTTAAGTGATCCTCGTAACGTTCTTTGTCTTTCATTGCCATTCTTGCTGCTTTCACTCCCTTCCGGATTTTTCTAACGATTCCCAACGTATCACCTCCAAAATAAAAAGGTCTATAGCGACCTCATACCTACATGCTTTTTTAAATCTGATACCTCATAATCATCCAACGCATACCAAATGGCTGATAATGTGTGAGGGTCAATATTGAACTCATCTTCGATAATCTCACCATCTTTATCTACTTTAAAGGTAAGCTCCTGCAGTTCATCAACTGTGTTGTGGCATTCATCTGAGCATATGATTTTTTTAAATCGTTTTACCTTTTTAGTGTATACGTATCGTGAACCGCTGAATTTTTTGCATTTCTTCATACGGATTCCCTTTTGCTTATAATACTTGATTGCCTTAGGCTCTGCGTTATCTGATTTAATGAGCTCCCCAGATTCGGCAAACTCTTTTATATCCTCGAATATTTCAGGGTCTGTTTTATCCCTTGAATAATACTCCCAGTAAATATACAAAATCTTGTTTTCATGGTCTATTGCCAGTCGTAATAATGCGTTGTACGAGGTAACGAAGCCAAAGTCCATACCATTTTTGAACATGGGGTCGTGTATCTGTTGTATGAGATCCATTACTTCTTCATGTGGTTTTGTTTCAAATTGTGGAAATACTCTCTTTCCGTTGGTTCCGAACATCCCCCTGCGTGCTATCCTGTATAAATCTGGATCATGGCTTTTTAAGTCGTCCAACTGCTCGATGTAATCATCCGGAACAAAGTAATTATCATCAACCGTACTATGGTGATAGTATATCTTTCCCTTACGGATAATCCGCTTCTCATAAAGTTCTTTGTCACTCAAATAGAAGAAGTGTTCTTTTTTATCCTCAAAGAAATACTTATAGCACCAGTTTGCCTTGCTAACTGGGTTTGTCGATAGGATGATGTGGTTACTCAAAGAAGGATGTCTCAGACGTCCTGTAATCTCCTTGAAGCCTTCATATTTAACTTCTGAGCATTCTTCTATCCAGACAATCGAAACACCGTTCAGAGACTTCAGCTTAGCTGGTTTATCCATTCCCTTGAAAATGATTTTGCTCCCGTTTTTGAATTTTACTTGCATTGGCGAAGCAGTAAAGCTCATCAAATGATCAACGCCCATGTTCTCTGCTATTTCTTGCAATAAATCATAGCAAGATTCACGGATAGTTTCAAACACTTCTCGTACAACTAAAGCCTTGCGTTTTTCTGCCAGAAGTTTGCTGAGAAGTTTAACTCCCACGTGATAACTTTTCGACGAACCGTATCCGCCGACCAGAAAATAAAATTTGCTTTCCCAGTCGTTTACAAAGTTGATGAAGTGGTCGTTTAACGCAACGTTAATCTGCTTTGTCATTTTCTGCACTTGCTGGTGTGAAAGTGATATTTATGTCCATGTCGTTATCGCCCGCAACCTTCTCCAGCCGTTTCATTAGCTCTTTTCCAGCATCTAACCTTTCTTTCAGCGCTGCGTCCAATCCAAACTGGTCCTTTTCAACTCCACGCATGACCGCAGTATAAAACTCCATGACTTCTTTAATGTCAGCGATTTTCTTATCTTCGACCTTTTTCATGACCTTTTTCATATATTCTTGGACGCTAACGTTTGTTAACAGACGAGCAGCACCAGCTCTTGCTCCTTTAGGGCTATATCCCGCTTTTATGTACGCATCAGTTTGTGAAAGGTTATCCTTACACAGATACAGCACAAATGCCTTTTGTTTCTCACTTATTTTCACGAGCTATCATCCCTTAATAAATCAGCAAGGAATTGTACCACGTCTAACGCTTTATCAAAGTAATAGCTATCTTTCTGCTTTTCTCCATCTGCATCCATGTATGTTGTAAATACTGTATACTTTGTGCATATGCAATCGTATTTATCAGAATAGAATTGTGACCTATTTATACAATACACTTTGCCTTTGGCTTTTAATGCCTTCTGCAACTTGTTTATTAAGGTATTTATATTATTGCTCATTAGATCACTCTCCTTTCTTTTTTATGTCGCTGGCTTAATCAAATACCCTGCCCCCTGTGCAACTATATCAGCATCTGCATACTTTAATCTTTGTTTTACGATACTATCATAAGCTGCCATTATCTTAGGCATCTGTATTGCCATCCAGTCTATCATTTCTTCATTAACGGCCCATGCCTCGTGTGCAGCGCTGCTCTGGTCCATACCAGATTCAAACAAAAAGGCGTGTATCAGTTCGTGTCTCAATACATGCCTCTGCATTTCTTTCAGATTATCTGTTTTATATTCCGCCGGAACGTCTTCTTGTTCGCTGATGCGAATTTCTTTGGTATAGAAATCTGTTTCTCCGCCTCTGCCATCAAGGGAAGGAATATATTTGATTTTGTATACTGTACCTAACACATTTACCTTCATTTCAGATTTTCCTTTATGAAGTTGTTTATCATCTTTGCAATTTCTTTGTCAGATATGGTTAAAGGTATCTCTATGCGACATGGCTGTGCATATACAGGCTCTTTATCACACATGATTGACAATGCCAGCTCCAAACCATTATATAGGCCCTGGTTATAATCGTCATAGCCACCTTTTAAACTGCATTCCTGAATCTTGTGTGCCTCCTCCAGTGATTTGATTGCTGCACCTATATTCATATGTGCTCTGCGCTCCTTTTCCAAGAGGTGTTCAGCCTCTCTTAGCTTATTTGTCAATCTATATATTTCTCGCTCATTATTCCATTTCACATCTCTTAAATGCCTTATTTCTTGTCTTAACTCCATTTTTTATCCCTCCTGCTGCTGCATATAGCAGCACTCTCGTTGCGTCTGCGCGTGTTTTCCTTGTCTAGTGCCTTACGTTCTGCCTTGTACCATTCGCACGCTCCGTGGCATCCTGGATGGCGTTTAGGGCAGTCTTTACATACTGTAATCATCCTCTAGTACCTCGTATGTTTTTTTTGAAGATATCCGGCTTGCATGGATAAAACTCCCCATGAACACCCTTAATGATGTAATCACCGATTTCAGCGATATGCTCACCTTCCAGAGTTCTAATGATTAGCCCACCCTTTACTTTATCGTGATTGATATAAAATGTATCTCCGTAAGCGGTCATAAATTCATTTTGTTTTTGATAACCTGTCAAGAAATCAAACATTTCTCTATGATTTTTGCCTGTCCACTGTAATACATCCACTACAACCGGTTTCTTTCTTGCTTTCATGTATATCATTCCTTTCTGGTAAAATAAAAAGCACGTTTTCTCCTGTATCCCTTATAACGGGCAGTTCTACGTGCTTTGTTTAACAGGCGTTCGGTTAATAGCATACGTCTATGCATCCTTAGCCTCTATAGAGTTATCTGTGCCACATTGTTAAGAGGTGCGATAACTACGTTTTAATTTTAAAGCGCCCTTTTCAGACGCTTTACGCTGGTAAGTCCGCTTAGGATTCCTTACCGCTTTTTCTTTTGGTTATTCCGCCACCAGGGCAACCAATATATCTAACAGGTATTCTCATTAGTATGAGGTCCTTCCCTGTTTTGATATTTTTTTAATTGTGACATACCGCCGTTAAGCCGTACCTACCCACGCATATGCCACTGGCGATTATTTGTACGAACAATCACCTTTAGGAAAGGTTGTTTAGCGATGCGTGCGTACACTTACATCGCAGGCCGTTTTTTTGAACAAGAAGTATCTTCCTGTTCTTTCCATGCTATCATAATATCACGGAAAACCCTTTACTCAGTAAAGACTTTTATTTTTTCAACTGGCTTAGGACTGCTCTATTCATATCTGAATACATAGTAGGCTTACTTCGATTATGATTATACGCTATATCATCATGCTTTTTGTTTCTATCAATGTAACACTCTGTAATCATGTCGACCACCTCACCGTCAGCAATATTATTCAGCACTTTGTTAACAATCACTGTGTCGTACAGTAATGCAGCTCTCTCCAATAAAAGCTCATCCTTCTTTTCAACCAGATAGTGATCCCATACATGACTTGGGTCACCGGCATTCTCCATGATGACATCCTTCATCACGACTGAGCTTACTCCATACATGTCATTCATTATCTCATCATACTTCAACCGATTCGCTTCTATCTTAGACAAGTTTCTATGATAGTTCCGGCATTTGTTATAAAAGTCCTTGCAGATTTCTTTATCTTTCCGCTTCTCTTTCTTCGATTTCATCAATACACCTCTTCCAGATACTGCTGCAGCTCCTCTGCTGTGTAGAATAACAATAGGAGATTGGCTTCATGCAGAACATAAGCATCATAACCATTCACCCTTACTTTGTCGATTTCCACTTTATACTTTTTGGACAATGTCGTATACCTCATTCATTTCCCTCCTGTTCATCGCTCCATACAGGTTCGACATAAACAGCACCACCACATCCATAATGGTCAAGGCAGCATATTTTTATATACAGCACCAACAGCCTAGTCAGAAAGCTATTCGGATTTCTGACTACATAGCTTTTTGATATTTGATTTTCGTTATCGTCCTCCGCATAAATACGATATTTAATCACCATCATCACTCCAGTCTAACGATTGCCCACACTTATGACAGAAATTCAAACTATTCACGTTACACTTATTGGCAATGACTGTCTTACATTTCGGGCAGTATGTATGACCTGCTGCGTGCTTAGCAGGTTTGATTCCTGATGCACGTTCAACTAATGGTTCCAGTGTCTCCAAGCGCTTGATATTCTCTTTGCAATTTTTTTCTATTTCACATGCTGGCTCATATTTCAGTACGCTCCATAATTCGCCATATGCTTTCTGATAATCATTCATTCAGACTGTCCACCAACTGCTTCCTGATAGATTCTATCTCTTTCTTGATGTATGCCGGTTCCTGATCATTCCAATTCAGCATATCGAGCATGTCATGTCGAATCGTGATAGCATACCCTGGACCATAACCATAGCTGAACCAGAAATTGATTTCTTTGTAAGGTGTCTTTTTGTACGCTCTCAGCTCACCACTCTGGTTTCTCGCAGCATAGCGATAGCCTGCAGCGTATAATTCTTCTAAATCCCTTAACTTCGCTTGTAGAGCTTTACGCTCCTGCTCGCTCATTTTCTTTTTCATTCTTCGCCTTCTTTCGATTAAACGGACACCAGTGTGGTGCCTGTGAAATGATGGGTATATCCGGATGCCCATAACATATAAAATCATTTTCTGTATATTTGCGTGCACTCATATGGTCGCAATAATACATCATGCGGCCTTTATGCTCACCGTGAGTTTCGAAGTATTTACAATTTACACACTTCTTCATTCAGATTCCCTCGTTGTGATACAACTAGAAACTCTATAAGAGCTTCTTTTATAACTTCTGAAGGTGTTTCCTCCAGTTTACTTATTTCAGCCGTAGAGGGCTTCTTTAACACCTCATACACTTCCCATTGATTCATGGTCTTACCTCACTAATGACCTGATTATTCTTATTGTAGGTGATAGGGATATAGCCTGTTGGCCCACTTCGGTTCTTTTCCAACACTAGAGAATAACCGTCATCATCCTGCCATACGAACAGAATCTTGCTCGCGCTCTGTTCGATTTCTCCACTATCCCGCAGCATTGACAGTTTTGGTTTTCCTGATGTTTTAGTGGCATCACGGTTCAGCTGACATAATCCTATGATCGTACAGTTATAATCTAAGCTGATCTTGCGTAGCTCCTTTGCAATTTCTGTCATACGTTCATATGAGTTTCTTGCTCGAGAACCAATAAGCCCAATGTGATCAATAATTACAATGATATGCCTTTTCCCATCATGACTGGCGACCATCGACCGGATAGAATCTATAGACTGGCTCTTGTCAACAACCTCGATAGAACGCTGTGCTATTGAATTGACAGCTCTATTCACATCATTTACCTCTATCTCTGACATTCTTTTGTATGATGCTATGTAGTTTTGGTCAAGTCCGCAGTTAATGGATATCAGCCTCTGATGAAGCTCTTGCGGGACCATTTCCAGATTGAAATACAGGCAATCATATCTCCATGACAGATCATTCAACAGGTTCAATGCGAATCCAGATTTACCTGAACCAGTCGCACCTGCGATAACCATAAAATCATTTTCTTTCAGCCTCAATAAAGAGCCCAACTGCTGATATTTCTTGAAGTAGATGCTTTTCTTATCATCTCTGCATGATTCTAAAAGCTTCTCTGAATCCAGTTTGTAAGACTCTGCAGTATCTAATGTGCATACTTTCTGATATACTGCGTTGTATTCGTCCAAGCTGATACTGTGTTCTTTCAGTTTATCTGATATCTCAACTATTTTACGCTCCTTGAATTTATCAATCACAACACGCTGTATACGCTTGAAATTTTTTATATCTCCTGAATAAGGGATGTCTGAGCACCTTGCATAAAGGTCGATATCAAATCCTGGATAATCGAGCAATGCTTCAATCGTTATGAAGCCGTTTTTCTTGTAGTAATCAAGCATAGCCTTGAAAATGTTTTGATATGGTCCTACAAAATGTTCCGGTTCTAAGATAGAAACTGCAAATAACTCATTGTAGACAGAAAGCATACCGATTGCTGTTGCTTGCGCTTCAATCATTGAGCTGGTGTTCATAAGATTTTCTCCAATCAACCGTTATTAGATTGCATGGAAGCGGGGGTTTCTCATTCTCCGCAATCCACGCATTTAATTTCTTCATGACTTTCTTGTAGTCCTGATCATGCATAATACTGTACCAAGCCTTACAGACTTCTTTAAGGTTTCTACCATACATGAAATTAGGATAAATATTCAGAATCGTATTTATGACCTGTGTCATCTCTTCTTTCGTCATTACCAATCACCCGCCTTTATTTCTCTTGATGAAGATGTAATAAATTCATCAACTTCATCATTCCATCGTTCTCCATTCAACCATGTAGTAGGATAAGGGATATACTGACCATTATTTTTTAACCAGTCAGCTGATGTGACCTGTCTTTCTAAACCATCCATGATGGACTGATAGACCTGTTCGTTTTTACAAACACTGAGGAATTTTATATGAGACTTTTTCTTGTCTCTTTTTTTAGGATATGCTTTCCAAAATTCATTGAATGCATGTTCTCTATCGAATGCATTTTCCAATATCACACCACTATTTTGAGTATCACAATCAGACATACTTTGCGCAATTTGCGCATAAGTATTTAAAGTATTATATTCTTTTATATTATTCGTTGTTGCCCTTTTGTGTGCCCTCAGCATTGATTCAGGTGTGTCCTCCTGTGTGCCCTTCATACATTCAGATGCATTCATTTTATTGATAAACAAGGGATTTTTATCACATTTGAGGTGTGCCTCTTGCTGTGCCCTATTTTCATTTTGAGGTGTGCCTTTTTGTGTGCCCTGTTTTTCGTCGCAATTTTGGTATTTATCATAGTTCAATACGACGATAATGCTGTTCATTTTTGCCGGTTTATAGATGATAGCTTCTGCCTTTTCCAAGCGTGATAACCCACCTCTTACCTGTTTATCCGTGAGTCCTGTTTCATGTGACAATCTGCGAATCGATGTTAAAAATGTGCCACGTTTTATCAGTGTGCCATGACTCTCTTTATCCCTCCAATTCGCCTTTATAAGGCAGTGGATGAACAATACTTTTGCCGACACATCTGTATACCATTCACATCGTCCAAATTTACGGAACAGGTATACATAGGATCCGTTTTCCATAATGCATCACCTTTTCAAAAGGAGTTTTCTATCGACTAGATTTTTAAACTCTTTGATTTGAATTTCTCTTGTATCCATGACAGTGATTAGACCAGCTTCTGACAACAATTTGATAGATTTTTTTACAATATGCAACCGAGTGCTTGTAATTTCTGCTAATTTCTTCTCATCATACGGTATTAGTGAGTCACCAATATAACGGACAAGCACCCCTTGATTTCGTAATGATTTTAGACATAATTTGAGATAAAACAGGCAGCATTCTTTTCCATCTTTTTGCTCTTCTATCCATGAAATAGCATCATCCTGAAAGAAGTCTTCCTTTAATTTTATCCAGTAGTATCGTTTTGTTTCTGCCATCTATTACTCCTGTGAAAGCGCGTATTTGATATGCTTTTCTTCTGCTTGCATTTCTGCCAGATGGTGAACCAGAGTGTTTATGTTCTCTTCCATCTTCGTAGCTATCTCTACCGTTTTCGCATACATATCCTCACGGCCGTATAAGTCAGCCATGAAGTCTGTAGCAAAGTCGATATGAATATCCTTGCCTGCTTTAATGCTGTATCCCTGTTCGTATTTTGTACCATCGTCAAATAATTCCACGCCGATACGCACAGTGTTATTGCTGTAGTCTAAATTAAGCTTCATTTCTCTTTCCCTCCCTGATGATGTCGTTTCTTTCATCTGATTCAAATTCCGCTTCCTCACCGTTTGTGAACCAGTTTACGTTATAATCGGATATTTCTATCCAGTGCATCTTAACGCCTTGCTGTGAGTCTGTTTCGGGCCATCCTGGACGTGTTTCATACCGTACCATCATTTGTTCGTTAGTAATCGCCAATACGACACATTCCAAAGGAAGCCACATGCTCCCGTTATAATACAGAAAATAGATTGGTGTTTCGCAGCTCATGATATCCAATAGGAACTCTGAGCCGACTTTAGCTATGCTTTCACTTACTCTATACATAAGAATGCCTCCTTAAATGCTGAAAACTCTGCTTCCGGTGCTAACAATTCTGCAATTCTTTCTAGTGTCGCATCATCCAGCCTTCTACAGTAGCGTTCTACCATCCAATAGGTAAATACATTCACTCCCACTTTATGCGCTGTATCGCGCAGGGAAAGCCCCTGAATGAGTCGTTTTCTTTTTAAAATCGGATATGTGTTCTTTCGCTCAATATCTAAAACATTTTCAATATTAAAAATCAGACAGATTTGTGTGATAGTAGCGATTTCAAATTCACCAGTATTTTCTTCCAACGCTTTGTACTGCTTCCTAGTGATACCCAATAATTTAGCCATTGATTTTCTAGAGATACCGAACTCTTTTCTTCTCTGCTTGATTGTCATACCTTCCATCCTTTCATCTGCATCTGTAATGATATGTCATACAATTCTTTCAAATCGCCATCAGATAATTCAAGCATCGTTCTGTTGATCCACTTGATACGGTCTTCTCTGGTAGCTGGCTTGTAGTCCTTGCTTTTGCGATACTTTCATTCAATGCGTTTATCTGCTCATTCGTCATGCCTGATAACTCCCTTCTGTTTCCGGAATCCCCATAGCTTTTCCATAACCCAAGTAAAAGGCAAGGTCAAATATATCCATTGGATCCATAGCACCATCTAAAATCTCCAGTGCTTCATCCAGCGTGCAATCGTTTTCGGGTAAGACATGAGCCTTAACTTTAGCTGCATATTTGCGTAAGCCATTGTTGAGGTTCTCTACCTTTGCATCGTCAGATAAGTTTGTAGATGCTTCTGATTCAATCAGTTTACAGATAGCACAAGCAAAACCATCCTCTCTTGCTGCTCTAACATCGTCAGCAAGGCGATATACAAGTTCGTCATTCTGCTCTCGTGTTAAAGGTAGATTTCTAATAAATTCACTCGTCGCTTTGAACTGCTGCTTGATTTTCTCATTGTATTCTGGAAGTTCAATAATGACATCATCAATATTTTGCATTGGGCACCTCCATAATCAACTCTTGATATTTGTTTCTTAGACGATCAAGCGCATCGCGCTGGATATTCAAAACTGAATAAAGGGCTTCGTCAATAGTTTCCTCGTTATTGTATAAATAGCCTTTGATGCCATCCTTCACTACCATTAAAAGCGATATGGACATTTTCAAAGTAATGATTTCATCCTCTAAGTCAAGTATTTCAATTTTCTTCATGATCGCAGCTCCTTAGGAGTCACCTGAACAAAATAATCATCCGGGTCTTCTCCATTTTTTCGTAATTCTTCTCTTGAATCCTCAATTCTCGCGATTAGTTCATCCTGTGTTTCCCCGGTGATTTCCATCATGTCCTGCAGGCTGAAATATTCATGTTCACCAGTTACATTGGAAAACGCCATTCTTAAACCGTTGTAAATCATTGTGTAAGAGAATCCGTGTTTCTCGCCATCTTTGATAAGCCCACTAATTTTCAAACGAGTATAACCATACTTACCGTACTTGGAAAGCAGCTTATCAAGCACCTCATTTCTAGTCATGTAGTACCTCCTGATGCAATGATTTCTCATGTATGCATCGTCTTATAACATTCTGCATTGCAGATTTGATTTCGCTGTATCTCTCATATGCTATCGCCTTCCCATCATTAAAGGAGAGCTCCATGTTTACATACTCAATACGCAAATACGATTTCATAAATGCTTTAGCAGCTTCGTAGCCTGCTTTTGCACACTCCCAGATTTCATAAAGCATTGATTCTAATACGGCCATTTCAATGTCAACGCATGATTGTTGACTAGGCAGCCCTTTATTAAATTGACTCATTCTTCCACCTCCTCGAGAAGTGGATTCTCATGTCTAATCAGACACTTTGTATAATAGGCGATACAGTATACACATGCTGAAATGCATATGATATCGGCCAAAATACGCATTTTTATATTCATTTTCCATTTCCTCCTTGAATATCCAGGAGGTCCCTTGGTATAATATAGCTGTGATAAGCTATGGAGGAACCTCCTCCGGATGTTTGGTGATTGCCGTCACTGAGCATCCTTTTTCTTTTTGCCCTGATGGAAGTAGTCTTTTACGATTGCGACTGGCAGCACACCTCTTCGGGGCAACCGGTTCTCATCAATCTCATAGATTTCCTTCATTCGTCGCATATGACGATAGGCCTGTGCTTCGCTGATCTCATAAAGCTCTCTGATATCCTTATTGCTGTAAAAGAGTTTTTCCACAATGACACCAGAAACTAATCTTCATCCAGATCCATTTTCTGCTGTTTGCAGTTATTGGATATATCAATGCTCAGCTGCAGGTCGTAGCTTGGATACCAATTTTCAATCAGCGATAAAGCTTCATTATATTTGACCTTAGGAATATCAGCATATTCTGAAATGTCGTAGTGATCGTATAAGAAGTTGTATACAGCTTTATACACTCTTTTGCTGTTTTCTTTATATGCGGCAGTCTTTATTCCGCCACATGCAGATGCAACGGCACTGTGAATAGCATTTCTGATTTTGCGGCGCTGTCGAGTGCTTATCAATGTATTATCTTCCAATACAGCAATCCGTTTATCCTGCTCAACAAGTTTCCTATCATGCATAAGAAGTGCTTGCATTTCAGTAGACAAATTTCCCATAGGAATGATGCCGTTTTCTGTATTTGAATAACAACCTGTTTTTCTGATCTCCGGAATAATTTCATAAGCAATCTTTCTTTGAAATTCCTTTGCAGCTTCATTGTTTGCCTTCATAGCTAGCATATAGAACACCTGTTCTGGAATGTAGTCGGTGTCCCCACATGTAGGTGCATTTAATTCCTGTAAATACTTTCTTACTCTTGACCATCTAACTTTTTCAAGTTGAGCGCCATTCGTGGCGCTTTTAGATTTATCTACAAATCCAAGCCCCCTCGCTACATCCTCTAATTTCAAATATGCTGTTCCATCTGCTTCAAGATAGCAGTGAACACCGTCGAATGTTAAAATACTTTGTTCTGCCATTTATAGTCCTCCTTTCTATGTATTGAATCCACCGCATAATTTATTGACAAAGTAAATCTGTCCTTTTCCGGTAATCTTTGTTGTTTTAGTGATTCTCAACTGCCATCCGGATTGTTGACTGTCCGCTCTTTAATTTCCATGAGGCCTAAATCCATAGACTTCTGTGTTGGCATGTTGTAATTCTCACCTTTTGAGCAAAGATATCCTTCCTCTCTCATCCAAGCGAATAATCTATTCTGTCCCATATCACGACCATTCTGCTTTATAAGCTTAGCTAATTGTCCAATCAGAATACTATCGTCACTCGTTTTTACAGCACTTGCGAACAATGCCAGAGGTTTCATTTCCTCGTTTTCTGTTCTCAATATCTGTAATTCTCTTTGTGACATCTGTAGAGCCCTTGCCATAACTTTCTGCGGGCTGTTCCGATCATTTTCCAGTTGAATGAAATACTGTCTTGCCTGTTTGCCTTTTTCGTTACGCTGAATCATAGCGATTTCTTTCGCCATTTCAATAGTAATCTGATAATCAGTAGCCGTTCGACCTCCTGTACTTTCTTCCAAAAATGGAACAAAGTCTTTTGCTTCCTCAAATCCATATTCGCACATACGCCTGAACCATGTTGTGAAATTACTTTCAATCTCCAAGAATCCATGTAAATCTCTTGCCAGTACCGTTATACGGTCGTTGTCGTGTTGTACTTTGATTAGTTCTTCCATTCAATACCTCCTATGCTTCGCATTTCTCTTCTTTTGTTAAAATCTCATCGTCACACGTTATGCAAAATTTTCTATCCGCCAGCAGTATCAAGGGGCACCTTTGAAAGGTGGTCCTTATTCAATCAACTCTTTGTTTTATCTGTTCTTGCTAAATCTGTGCGGGAACAATTCGTTACCCCAACCTACTCAAAGTCCATAGGGATTAGTGCATATGCTAATTGCTGGTTCTTCTTTTTCTTCTTGCCCAGTAAATCAGATGGAATATCCATGCCTAATTGACGATTAAGTTTTTCATACAATTCTACAATCTTTTCAGGATCTCCGTTTGCATCACGCAACGCTCTCCCCCACTCTTTCATCAGATTTGCTAATTCTCCAACCGATGTGGCTTTAGTTGAGTAAGATTTAATAAAATCTGTTTGCTTTCTAAAGAAAGACTTAGCCAATACCTCAGCGCATTTGTCTTGGTACAATTCAAGCATTTCTGCTAATCGCGGGTTCTCTTTCTTGATTTTTGGTGTGATGTTGATTTTAGCCAATGCAAGAGGAAGTTTCATAATGTCGATACAATATGCTTCTTGCGTGCCACCTTCTGAGGGGTACGAAAATTTTTGTACCCCTTTGGATACCGCTTCGTCTTCCTTCCATTTGTTTCTTTGATGCTCGATTTGCCTGTCATCAAATCCGATACCTTTTAAAACGTTGTTGATTGCGGTAAACACTTTACCTGTAGCCGCTTCTTGAACTCCTATTAGTTCTGAATCATAGAAGTCCACTTTTTTAATTTCTAGTTCTGCCATTTCTGGGCCTCCTTTCTATGAGCTGTACTTTTGATAAACCGCTTTACTTACTGAAATTCCTAATCCAAATTTTTCATTGACAGATATGAGTTCAACAGTATCCTCTAGAATGGGTTCACGATCAACAAGCATTTGAGGAGACATAGTGCCCTTCTTAAGCATTTTAGAATAACCATGCTTATTAGATACCGCTTTGTTTGCTATTGTGTTCGCCTTTATGAAGTCAACTCTCACAGGATTTCTCAGATTACAATTAAGCTTCGCCATAGCTTCTTTTTGGTGTTCTTTATCAAGCATTCTAAATACTTGGAAGCCTTCAAGACCAATCGCAAAGCGCATTGACTTTATTGCTTCATAGACCCAATACCTAAATTCAACCGCCTCTTTCTTCCGGGATTGAAACACCGTATCATAAATTCCAAATTCATTTATGATAAGCATTTCTTGAACACCACCATTAGTTTCAAGGGTATACTTTAAAAGTAGGTCCTTTTCAAGTCTTTGTTTTACTTTCCAAGTTTTCAGTTCCAATGCATCGCAAACGTCTTTGAGTACCGCCCACCACTCGCCATCTTTCTCAACGAATCTAATCTTATAGCCATTCCATTCTTCAATTCTCATATTCTCACCTCACTTTCTAATCGCTCCAAAGTCACCCATCCAGTGACCGAACCAACAAAAAAAATACTGGCAGGATCTCTAATTTCTAATATGTCTATCATTTTTTCGATTTCATCACTACCAAATACTCCAGCCTTCATTTTTGCATAAAATGTTTTCTCAGTAATACCAATACATTTTGCTACCTTGCGCTGTGAAAGACCTTTTTCAGCAATTCTCCCTTTCAATCTCGCTGTATCAATCATCTCTTCACCTCCTGTCACCGATTGGGTGACTTCATGTTATCACCTATCAAGTGACATGTCAAGATTTTTATGTTGCATATTGAGTGATTTATGTTATACTTTAGCTAGGAGGTCAGAAAAAATGAAAACCTTACTCAGCACGAACATAAAAAGTCTTAGGAAAAAAAAGAATATGACTCTCGAAGAGTTAGCTGAAAAAGTTGGAACTAGCAAGCAAACTATACAGAGATATGAAAGTGGAAAAATTTCTAACATACCTTCTGATAAAATAGAGCTACTTGCAAAATATCTTGACACCACCCCCGCAAAACTGATGGGATGGGAAATATCAAGGGAAAGCGAAAGCGAGATTATTACTACCTTCGCGTTGAATTTGCAATATTACATGGATCGCGATAATATATCAATTACCGAATTAGCTGAAAAAACTAATTTAGATTCAGCTAAAATTTATAGGTGGATTCATGGTCAGACATCCCCCATAATGGCTGATGTATATACATTAAAAGACTATTTTCATATAAACGTTTCAGATTTGATAGAGCGAACAAAAAGAATGGGCGACCCTAATTATATAGGCGAGGATATTTCTGAAATCATAGATACGCTTATTAGAAATAATATAGTTCAACAATTTGGGCAATATGATTTAAATGAAATGTCAGAAAAGGATATAAGCGAATTTAAAGAGCAGTTACTTGATTCAATTAAATTTTTTGCCGGAAGATATAAAAAAAGGGCTTAAATCATACCCCTTTATTGAAAAAATATCTCTCTGCTTCATTCATTGGAATTGATAAAATGTCAATTCCTTTTTTCATATCATCCGTATACAAGCCTGCACCACTAACAAGTTTTTCCTGCAGTTCTTCAAAACTAATTCCTAATCTTCTTGCGAACTCTTGCTGTGATCCGCATACCTGGGCGATGCGGTTGTTAAGCAAATTGTAATTGAACATCATACCTCTGTACCCTCACCGCTATGCAGCTGCCTGCTGACTAGGCTCTATGCCTGGAAACAGATCCAGGCGTTCCATTGTAGGAACGATACCTTGTTTCTTCAGGAAACAGTACAGGAATGCTCTCCCTTTCTGTGTCCACTTCGTATCAATGACTGCAAAAGAATCACCTTCGTTTTCAATATCTGTTGTCTGAGAGCCAGTATATCCCTTGTTTTGGTATTTAGCATATAGAAGCCACTGCCGGCCTTGTTTATACTGAATTCCATACTCATGCAGCATTTTATTGAAAGACTTTGCGCTCATGCCGTAATCCTTCGCAATGACCGTAGTATTGATAAGGCCTTTACATCTCAGAATTTTGTCATAATACGCACCTTTAGGCTCTAATTCAGCAATAAGCTTATTCTTTTCATCAATGATTGATTGTGCTGCTAAAAGACTTTGTGCCATGATTTGCTCAGTTGTCATAGTTTCCTGCCCTGCAAGATAACCGCCGTGTACACGCACAGAATGTAGGATTGCTTTAAACTGTTTCTTTACAGTCTTAGCTATAGGTTTCCTGCTTTGCATAATGACCTCATAAACGCCATTCTCTTTTAGCATCCATAGATTTCTTTTCTGACCTGATAGGAATAATGTTCCCATCAGCTTTTCTTCATCATCGACAGCGTCAAGCATTTTAGATACTTGTGAGTGCCCAATCCATTCAGCAACATCCTTTGCCAGAAACAACGGTTCTTCATATGTACCATAGATTTTAAATTTCTTTCCCAGTAATTCCTGCTCTGATAATACTTGTAATGCGTTCTTTTTCATTATAAAAACCTCCTGTTTTAGATATTTTTAGATACGATATCCTTACGAGAGGTTGTATAAAACCAAGTTTCTGTGGTATTATATATATAACCTCTTGCAGGTTGTGTTTGTGTGCACTCATTACTAATCTTGCCGGATCAGTGAGTGCTTTTCTTTTTGATTACTAATAAATCACCAATATCACAATCAAAGTAATCACACAAAGTTTCAAGTGTATCATTTGAGATACTCTTACATCGTTTGTGGTATATGCTGGTAAGCGTTGTTCTTGATATTCCTGTATTCTTACATACAGTAGTGATGTTTTCCAAACGCTCTGCCATCCTGATTGCCAGTGTGTTATCAATCATTCAACCACCCCCTGTCTTTACAAACTGTCCAAACATCTGAACGTTTTGCGCCATTAGACACATTGACATTATAGCACTATTTTATATCATGTCAACAAAATAAAATAAAAAAAGTTGCTATATTGTTCAATATATTGTACAATATGAATAGAAAGGTGGTAGGTTTAAGATGATCGCATGTAATTTATCAGTACTTTTAGCTGAAAGGAATCTAAAGATATCGCAAGTGTCAAAAGCCACAGGAATATCACGTACTACTCTAACTTCACTTGCTTTAAATAATGCAAAAGGAATTCAATTTGATACATTAAATTCTTTATGCACATACCTAGAAATAACTCCTGATCAATTCATAAGGCACACTCCTTATGAAATACAAATAGAAAAAATAGAAAATGATCCCGATCTTTCAGAGGACAATGCACGACGTTCTGATGCCCTTATTTATTTCAGAGTGACCTCTAAATATGACAATCGTTTGATAAAATTAAGTTTAGGAATGCATAAAGAAGCTTCTTTTGATGGTAGTTTCATATATTATGCACATATTCAGCCACTATACAATAAATCGATAAGTGAGAAGAAACAATCTATCTATGACATTGATTATTTATTTACATTAATTAATAAACTTCCTTTTCAAATTTATGATATTTTTATATCTGATTACACAAAAACCATTATAAAAAACTTTAATCTTGTGGATGAATCACCAATAATAAGAATATCGTGGGATTTAGGCCCTTGGAAAATAGTTGATGGAGCAATTATTGGTTTTCCTGAATATCAAAATGATTCACAACAATAAAAGGGGCTGTGACAGATAAGTCACAGCCCAGACATAAAAAATACACCCAATTCTATAGAGAAGAAGGTGTATTTTTTGGTATAATTTATGTATGACAAGTACTCAAATTAACCAAGGAAATTATA
>NZ_JAHOOJ010000036.1:0-26253 GCF_019132535.1 Erysipelatoclostridium sp. DFI.2.3
TTACTTACTTCTACCTATTTGAAACCCTTTCTAACGCTATATTTATGCTCTGTATAGACTTTTGTAGAAGAAAGTTCCACATTTTTTATTCGCCTTTTGAAAGTGGAATTTAACTTTTCACTTCAGCCTTCATTAGTTATTATATACTATGTATATAGAAAGGGTTTTACATTAAGTAAACAAGGGAAAGACCAATGGGGGATTAAAAACATTTCTAAAGCTAATAGATTATTCTTACGATATACTGTTGATTTCTGTTGCAAGGTAAGTCATTAAATGAGCGTAATTTTAGAAAATATATATTTAAAATTTGCATATTTTAAGGAGGATAATTACATAAAAAAAATAAGTAAAATAGTTATGACTTTTATTTTAACATCAGCGTTGTATACATGTGTTTTACCTACATCTATTGTACATGCAACAGAATTTCCTGTAGCATTTAGGGCAAGTAATCCTTACCCGGAGCACTCGTGGATAAATCTAGGAACGATTACTCTGGATTCTGTCACAATAAATAATGCTATAGATGTCAGATCTGTTTTTCTTACTGTACTTGGAGGGATTGTCGGTTCAAATTTTGGAGCTATAGGAGCAACATTAGTAAGTTCTGTTTCCGCACTGGTAAACAAGGGACATACAAAGTTTTATATTCGGCTTACACAATATGTATCGACAGATTATCAATGGCACTATTACTCTTATACTGTATATGAAGATGCTAAATGTACAAAAAAAGTCGGAAGTTATACATCTCAGAAGTGGAAAGATAGATATGCACGAAAATTAATGGAGCTTGGATTATCTATGCTGTCCTTATCATAGATAAAGAAAGGGGATAGAATGAATAAAAGAATAAGCCGTCTAATAAAAACCTTTATTGGCGTATGGATTGGCTGTTTGATTGCTTATTTTATTTCGCTGAATTTCGGTGGAAACGTAGATTGGTTTACAGGTGTGAATATATGTATCGCCATTCTGGTTTTTTTCCTGATACAGGAAATCATCTGTTTCAGACGGCATAAAGGACATAAGGATTAGGTTTTAAAATGAGCGTGTAGTTGCATCATGTTTTCATTAAAGTTATTTCTTTATACAATTTTAAAAGCATAAAAAAGAGCTGTAAAAATCTATACGAAAGACTTTGTCATAGACTTTACAGCTTCTTTTTCAACTACTTTATCGTATCACCATATGATTTACAAATGTGATAGCGGCTTCCGTCCCTGCTGCGATTCAACAGCTTATAATCCACCAGATACCGGCGCAGCTCTACAAAATCCTCGTACATTGGCTTGAGTAATTCATTCAATTCCCACTCACTGAGATCACGATTGGGCAGCTGTGCAGCCGCCAGTGCAAGTATTGATTTGCGTGGTTCCTGTTTTTTCGGCATCCGATGGATGGTAAATGGTTCTGCCTGATAAAATATGTCCAAATTCACACTTTTCATAAACACATCTCCTTTCTGTTTATTAAAACAATAAACTACAATATGATATTATCACTATTTGTTTATAAAATCAATAAACAAAAAGAGGAAATGCCTATCTTATTTCCTCTTTGCACAGTATTTCTGTATTCTGGTGATCAAATCCATATAATAGGTGTCGTTTTGATCATGGTTCTCTATGACCTTTGTGATTTTTCGTACGAAATCCCCTTTGGTAACCTTTTCCCTGATACTCAGCTCCACCTGACCATTGTCCGCATCCTTCATTTCAAATATGGTTTTGGTAACATGGACACTGCTTTGAGCGAACGGATACCGCTCCATAACGATACGATCCTCACTCACCTCTGTAAAATAGAATTTCATTAGAAAATGATCGCCGTAATCTTCAATCCAGTTATCCTCATCCAGCTTTTTATATACCTGATAACCACGTATATTGCAGGTTTCCGGATGCAGAATAACAGAAGCGATCTGTTTTTTTGTATAGGGTAGAATTTTACTGTTTTCACTTTTCTTCATATAAAGATACCTCTCTTGCGTGTGATATAGTATAATGTATCACGAATCGGTAAGAAAGAAAAGATGAAGAATGTCATGGAAATGATAAACGGTGGCTGTAGAATATATGCTATACTGATGAACGAGGGAGGGCTGTCCATGATGAAAAAGCTATGGAAGCAGAATTTCTGGCTTCTGGCTGCACTTGGTGCCTATGCACTGGTGAGTCTTTATGTCTATGAGCGAAGCGGTATATTTATTCACAGAGCAATTGTATGGAATGTGTTTCTCGCTCTGTTACCCTATCTGTTTATGACGCTGTTTTTTGCGGCACAGCAGCGTCGTCATCACCTTGGTATGCTGGCTGCCTTTCTCTGCTGGCTGCTGCTGTTTCCCAATGTACCGTATCTGATTACGGATTTTATACATATCTCACCGCTGACCTTCTATATCTTTCAGGAAACCGGAAGTGTCTATGTCCGTGAGCTTCTCCCCTGGCTGGAGCTGCTGCATCTGGCTGTCGGTATCTTCTTCGGCATCATGAGCGGCTATCGTTCGCTCTATCTGCTGCACGAATTCACGGCGGAAAGGCTGGGTCAGCTGCGCACCTGGCTGCTTGCCGCCCTGATTTGTCTGCTGAGCAGCTATGGGGTGTATCTGGGACGGTTTCTGCGTCTGAATTCCTGGGATATCATGCATCCATCCTCACTGATTGAAAAAATCGTGCAGGGCAGCGATACCTTCAGTCTGCAGTTTACACTGGTATTCTTTCTGTTTCTCTTTATAACCTATGGTCTGTATTATTTCTGCTTTCATAAAAAAATAGGAGGTACACGTCATGAAGACACTTTACGTCAGTGACCTGGATGGTACACTGCTCAACAGCAACACTGCATTAACCGATACAACGATTGAGACAATCAATGCTCTGGTGGAGGAGGGAATGGAATTCACCTTTGCGACAGCACGTTCCATAACGTCTGCTTCACTGGTATCCAGGGGACTCCATCTTCGTACACCTTTAATCGTATACAATGGGGTCTATCTGCTGGATCCGGATTCTCATGATATCCTGTATTCGCATTCCTTTACCAGACAGGATGCACAGGATATTCTGAACTATCTGTTAAGGCATGATATGATACCCTTTGTTTATTCCTACATTGATGGAAGGGAAAGGGTCAGCTATATGGAGGAGGGGATGCATGAAGGTGGGAAATACTACATGGAATCCCGCCCCTATGACAAGCGTTTTCGCAAGGTGGATACCACAGAGCAGCTGCTGGAGGGGGATGTCTTCTACTTTACCTGTATTCACGACGGTTCCTTTTTAAAGCCGATGTATGAATATCTGGAGGAAACAACCGACTATGTGATTGTTTTTCAACAGGAGCTGTACCGGGAGGAATACTGGCTGGAGGTCATGCCACGAGGAGTTTCCAAGGCGCAGGCAATTCTGGAGCTGAAGGAAAAAGGCGGATATGACCGGGTGATATCCTTTGGGGATGCCATCAATGATCTGCCGATGTTTCAAATCAGTGATGAATGCTATGCGGTGGGAAATGCCATTGAGGAGTTGAAAAACACAGCAACAGCGGTGATCGGTGATCATGATGCGGATGCTGTGGCGATGTGGCTGAAGGCGAATTATCAGAAAAAGGCAGGAGGGAGCGCGAGTGTATAAGCTGATTGCATGTGATCTGGATGAAACACTTTTAAATACGGATAAGGAAATCTGCGCCAGAAATATAGCGGCCATCAAGCGTGCCGAGCGGGAGTATGGTGTGCGGTTTGTACCGGCAACCGGACGGGGCTACACCTGTATTGATAATGTGCTGCATACGCTGGGAGTCTATGATGCTGAACAGGAGTACACGATTTCCAATAACGGCGGTGTTGTGACGGAGAATAAGAACTACCGAAAGCTTTCCTTTCATGAGCTGCCTTATGAAATCGCTGAAAGGCTGTTTGCCTTCGGTATTGAACAGGATGTCTGCATACAGGTTTTTACAGCGGAGGATGTGTATGCGTTTCATCTGAATGAGGATGAGCGATCCTGGCTGTTTTCCTTCAAGCCGGATTCCATCGTATGTGAGGAAACGTCTCTTGCCTTTTTAAAGGGTACACCGATAACAAAGATTCTGTTTCAGAATACGGGTATCCCCTATCTTCACACACTGGCTGACCAGCTGCATGCGCTTACCGATCAGCGGGTTGCCGTCTCTTTTTCCAGCAACCGCTATCTTGAGCTGAATCCATATGGTGTGGATAAGGGTCTTGGTCTGCGTGATTTGTGTGAGCATCTGCAGATTGACCTGTCGGAAACCATCGCCATTGGTGATAACTTCAACGACGTGGGAATGCTAAGGGAGGCAGGACTTTCAGCCGCTGTGGCAAATGCGGTTCCGGAAATCAAAGAAATGTGTGATTATGTCTGTACAGCCGACCATAATGAAGGTGCGGTAGCGGAGGTCATCGAGCGGTTTATTTTTGTCTGATACGAAAGCTCAGGTAAACAAGAGTCCTTTTCCCCGTTATGAAGAAAAGGATTCTTTTGTATTTTTACTGAAGGAAAGAGAAGCATTATAATGTTCTTGATGCTGCAAAAATGAAAAATGCTTTCACAGGAAAGCAGTATTCTTAATAGATTCGTTTTTGTGTAAGCTGCATGTTCAATCAGGACAGAGACTTTATAAGCAATACTGCTGATGCGTGGTGTTACCGATTGCTATGTATTACGCATTCCTCTCAGTACGATCATGTGCTCGCAGAGCATTTGCTTCATCCTTCCTTATATTTATTACGGACATCTGCATACACTGTCAGTGGCAATGGCGTATCACCGAAACGCTGAATTTGTGCACCCGTAAGGCTGTCTATATGTATTCTTTTCTCGGTTTCGGGATTCACCCTTTTAAAACAAGGAAAATTCTTGTATAATGTTACCTAAGTATTGCGGGGTGTATGAAATTGGAACTAGTGGAGAATAGATTTCGAAAGGGAATTCAGGATGGTGTGCCGATTGGGCTTGGCTATCTGTCTGTATCCTTTACCTTTGGTATGATGGCGGTTTCCAACGGGATTCCGGTGGAGGCTGCCGTTGTGATATCCTTAACGAATGTAACCAGTGCCGGGCAGTTTTCCGGTCTGACGCTGATGCTGGCGCACGGCTCCTATGTGGAGCTGGCTCTGTCACAGTTTATCATCAATCTGCGTTATGCCCTGATGTCCCTGTCACTGACACAGAAGGTCGACCGGCATATGAAAACACATGAGCGCGCCTTGATAGCCTATGGCGTCACCGATGAGATTTTTGCTCTTGCCAGCAGTACGTATGAGCGTGTCGGGAAATGGTATATGGCAGGACTTATCGCCTTTCCGGTATTCTGCTGGACACTGGGTACCTTTCTGGGGGGAGCGGCGAGTACGCTGCTTCCGGAAGCAATCCGGTCTGCCCTTGGTATCGCCATTTATGGAATGTTCCTTGCCATTATCATACCTCCGGCCAGAAAGCTGCGCTCCGTGCGTATCGTATTGCTTTTATCTGTGATTCTAAGCTGTCTGTTTGCCGCTATGCAGGCAGTTGTACCTGTCAGCTCCGGGTTCGTCATCATTATCTGTACAATCGCCGCATCTGCGTTTGGGTCATGGTTCTTTCCGGTGGAGGAGGTGCAGCATGACTGAGTATCTTCCTTACATTCTGGTAATGGCAGTCGTTACCTATCTGATCCGTATGCTTCCGTTAACCTTTTTTCAGAAGGAAATCAAAAGTCCTTTTATAAAATCCTTTTTATTTTATGTACCCTATGCCGTGTTGGGAGCCATGACGTTTCCAGCCATCTTTACGGCTACCGGTCACACGCTGGCAAGCTGTGCCGGCTGCTTTGTGGGGCTGGTACTGGCATATCAGGGAAAAGGCCTGCTGAGTGTTGCGGTAGCGTCCTGTATTACGGCATATCTGGCAGCCTGTATCTTCTGAAGCAGGCTGGAGGCAGTCGTGCGCCTGTGCAAAAGCCGGCGCTTTTTTTAATGCGGACAGCTGTATTTCAACAAACGCTCTACGTAATCGTATACCATCTTTTTGCCTTTGTGATCCAGCTTCATTATATTTTTGTATATAATATGATCCAGATGATCCGGTATGTCCTTCTTTAAGCCAAGTAATACATAAATATCCAGACTCAGAATCTGGGATATGGCCACCAGATCATGTATATTCGGTGTTCTTTGGTTGTGTATGTAGCAGCTGAGCGTCTGCTGTGATATATGAAGAGCCTTTGCGAGCTGCTTTTGTGTCATATTGTTTAGTATGATGCCCTCCTTGATTGCGGCACCCAAATCCGTATCAATTTGATTTCTTTTCATGTCTTCCTCCTGTGGGCATGTACTCTCCCCGAATATGCCCGGCATTATTATATCTGAAAAAGTAACATTCATAAGAAAAAGTAATCAAATACGGAATTTTATCGGTCTAAAAATTCATGTTTTTAACATTACTTTCTTTTCTATAGGATAAAGGCCTAGATTTATGGAAGCAAACTGCATAGTACAGCATGAGGTGGAACGGATGGAACCCAAAAGAGAAGACATCATACTGGCTTACCTGACCCTGCTGCTTGTATTGCTGATCGGTTTGTTTCTGGTATGGGTCGTAGCGATGTTTTTGGAATGAGAGATGAAAAAAGGAATGGAAAGCAGTCCATTCCTACATAGCATCAGATACTGTAGCCGCCATCCAGCGGGATGCAGGCACCATTGATGTAATTCCCTGCAGCACTGCAAAGTACAAGAAGCAGACCGTCGAGATCCTGCCAGGTACCCCAGCGTCCTGCGGGAATTTCCTTTAAGACAGACAAATCATCATTCTGTCCATCTCCGCTTTGCAGCCGGTTTCCCTCATTCATGAAGCCCAGTGTGATTGCGTTGATCTGTATATCTCTGCCCGCAAACTCATGTGCCATATATTTCGTCATTGCTTCCACGGCACCCTTGCTGGTGAAATAGGCACAGTATTCGCTGGTACCATAGGGCAGGATTCCGGATGCATTGATGATTTTGCCTCCATGCCCCTGCCTGATAAACTGGCGTATAACCTCCTGGGAAAGTGTAAACGCCGCAGTTACATTGATATCCAGTGCGCTTTGAAATGCCTGTCTGCTGATTTCCAGAGTATCCTCCTTTTTCAGAATGCCTGCAAAGTTCAATAGAATATCCACATGTCCATAGGCGGCAAGCACTTCCTTCATGACATCATGAATGCTGCCGGGTGTCGTAAGGGATACGGTGAGGGAATGATACGATCTTCCCAGCGCCTCCACCTCTTTTTTCAACGCGGAATCATCACCGATACTGACGCCGAATATATCTGCACCATGTCTGGCCAGTGTGCGTACACAGGCATATCCAAGACCCTGCGAGCAGCCGCTGACCAGTGCGACTCTGCCATCTAGCTCTAAATTCATAAATAAAAACCTCCTGTCATACATAGTATGCCTTGTGCGGGAATACATAAACCTGCAGGTGCAAAAAGAAAAAGACTTTTTCAGAAACGGGAAAGGGTTTTCATGATATACTGAGAGTAAGAAAGGGGGAATCGTCATGAAGGTTATATTTCTTGATATCGACGGTGTACTGTACCCCTGCTTTTCCAGAAGGACAAGCTGTTTTCATGCGGAGGCTGTGCGAAGCAGATTACAAAAAGAAGGGATTTCCACGGAAGGGATAACAGACTGGGATTTGTGCAGTGTGGTCTGCGGTTTCCAGAAAGCTGCGGTAGAGCGGCTGCGCAGACTTTGTGAGCAAAGCGGTGCAAAAATTGTGCTGGAAACCTCATGGAAGTGCATGCGGAGTCTGGATGAAATGAAGCGGCTGTTTTCCCTGTGGAGACTGGACAGCTATATTGTTGACATGACAGATAATGAGGAAATGTTCTTCAAGGAAGGAGCTATACAGCGCTATCTGGATGCGCATCCGGCAGTGGAAAACTACGTCATTCTGGATGATATCTCCATGCGGAAGGCATTTCCCGGACATGATGTGGTTACGCCGGACATCCTTGATGAAGAAAGTTATCGGCAGGCGCTTCATATACTGAACCATTGGACAAAGGAGCTGGGGCATGAACATCATCTTCCTTGATATCGACGGCGTACTGATGCCGCTGGGTTCTCATGAATATCTGCGCAATGATGCAGCCGCATTAAAGGCCTACTATGTTTCACAGGATCAGCGCTTTGCACCGGTGAATGCCTATGACATCGCTGCTGTGGATCTGGACTGGTATCCAAAAGCCAGCCGTTATATACGGCAGCTTGCCGAAACCTGCCATGCATCCATTGTATTGACCTCCTCATGGCGGCTTCACCGTTCGCTGGAAACCTTGCAGCTGCTGTTTTCCCTGCATGGGCTGGACAGGTATCTGGTGGATGTAACGATGGATACCGGTAATAAAGCAGAAGAAATTCAAATGTATTTGTGGGGATATCCGGAAATTAAACGCTATGTGGTGATCGATGACCTGGATATGGAGCGCAGCTTCAAAGACCATTTTGTACAGGTTCGGGACAAGTATTTCAATGAGGATAATCTGAAAGAGGCTGTCTGTATCCTGAGAAAGGAATAGGCACTCTTTTTTTATTGACATATAGTATACAGTATAGTAGTATTAGGAAAAGAGGTGATGGTGTGGTATCCTCCATTGATTTGATTCTACTGGGTATGGTGTATGATCAGCCCCGCAGTGCCTATGATATCCAGAAGCATGTGGAATATCGTAATCTTTCTCACTGGGTGAAAATCAGCTCACCTTCTGTTTATAAAAAGCTGAGAGTGCTGGAGCAGAAGGGATATCTGATGACGAAGCGGCAGCGGGAGGGAAACATGCCCGAGAAAAGCATTTATTCATTGACTCGTGAGGGTCGAAAATATTTCCATGAGCTGATGCATGAAATCAGTGCACAGCCATTTGAAATCCTGTTTGATTTTAATGCTGTGGTTGTCAGTCTGAACAAGGTTGATAAGGAAGAGGGGCTGGAGTGCGTTCAGCGAATAGCGCAAAGTCTGCAGGATACACGTACATATCTGAGCATGCAAAGGGATGTGAAAAAGGAAATTCCCTATGTGGGAAGGAGTATTCTTGAGCAGCAGCTGAGCGTTTGTGAAACCCTGCTTACCTGGTGCCATACTCTGTGCGAGGAGCTAAAGAGCAGTGACGGCTTAGAGAAAATGAAGGAACTGCCTTAAGGCAGAGAAAGGAGTACAGGATGTGTTCATCAAGATGTGGTGTGGATTGTACAACATGTGAAAGAAAGGAAGCGGTGCATTGTCTTGGCTGCAATGCCATGAAGCAGCCGTTCTGGGGGAGTCTCTGTCAGGTAAAGACCTGCTGTGAGGAAAAGCATTTGCAGCATTGCGGGGAGTGTAAGGAGTTTCCTTGTGAAATGTGCGCCAACATGGGGAAGGAAATGGGCTTTGATCCTGAACCGCGCTTAGCAAATTTAAGAGCATGGGCGAATGAGAAAACAGCCGGCTGAAAGGCTTTCTTATGCAGAGACAGGATAACAGATTTAATGGGCTATGAGCTGATTTTTCATTTACCATACAAGGCTTGCCTGCACTTTATAATGATTACGGTGCAGGAAATGTACAGGTATAAGGCTACATGTAGTCTTTCGGTTCTTTGTGTGCAGAAAGGTATATAAGAAGGGCAGGAGAATAAAAGACTTCTGCTTTTTCTTGTTGATTCTTGTAGATGCAATCAGGAAGTATGCTCTTTTTCTTAACATGAGCATACGGGAAGAAAATAAGGAGATTATGATACGTGATACTGGTCTTTCTTGATATCACAGGAAGCTATATATCCCATATATCGCATACGTTTAGCCGACATGGCAATAAAAAAGCGGTGATGCTTATATAAATAAAGAAATAGGCAGGCTTTTCCCTTTAGCACTTCATATAAGCTTGACGTAACATGAAACCGTAAAAAATAATAAAAAAATTATGTTAAATTTAGGAGTTTTGCCCTTTCCATACGTATATAAGAGTGTATATGCAAAAAAGGAGGATGATACATATGCATAAATCGAAGGAAAGGGAGTATCCGATTCCCTTTCACAATGATGTATTTTTCAAGTACATGCTGATCGGTGAGGATGCGGGCTCTGCCATGCTGAGAAGCAGGATCATTGAAGAGATTTACGGATTGAAGGTTCAAAAGACACAGGTGCTGAATCCGGAGCTCCTGCCGGAAGCCTTTTTCGGAAAACGAGCGGTTCTGGATGTTGTATTGGAGGATGAAACAGGTCACCTCTATGATTTGGAAATGCAGGTATCCGGGTACACGAAGGAGGAACAGCTGCGTTTTCAGCAGTATGGCTACCGCCTGGCTGGCAGACAGCTGAAGCAGGGGAATGATTACACAAAGCTGAAGCCGTTTTATCAGATTATCTTTATGAATTACAAGCCCAAAGACACAGGGCGCATGATTCGACACTACACGGTAAAGGATGAAGATAATCGGGAGGAGCCCAACGGTACACTGCATCGCGCGATTGTGTTTTTACCAATGATCAGGCAGCGTGTATAGGAGGTTGGAGGCATAGAGAACCTGACGGAATTTGAAACCTTCTGCTATGTACTTGCATATAATCCGGATGATGCTATACTAAACATGAAGAGAAGGATGGTGAATGTGGCTATGGAAAAATATAATGAGATGCGCGAGGATGGCTCATTATTCAGCTGGGCGGAATCCGTGGAATTTGCACAACGTGCAGTACAGGCCAATTTGGAAGAGCAAACTGCAGAAGCCGAGAAGTCAGGACTTGAGCGGGGATTTAAACAAGGCCTCCAACAAGGTCTTCAAAAAGGTCTTGATGAAGAGAAAAGGACATTGTTACAGTCACTTATAGTACACAAATATGGAATAGAGGATGAATGGGTGGAATCACTGTCAGATCAGCAGAAGGATGATGCAGTTATTCAAATTCTGGACTGTGATACGTATGAAGCTTTAAAAGAAAGGCTGAATAATAAAGAAATGAAATAATGCAGATATAACCTGATGAAAGGCTGATTCTACAGAAGTAGGATACAGCTTTTTTTATTCTCATAGGCAGGCAGCTCCTTTACGCGAAACAGCTTCTCCGGCATTGTAGTTTAAAAAGCTGACTACCCGCGTAATGTTTATGTATAACAGAGGATGTGCCAATGCTGTACAGCGTTAATTTTGCATCGCTTCATTCACCGCGATCAGGCTTTATGCTGAACAAGCGGCCATATACGAAATTGAAGCATTCGGCCTATAGGAAGTGATTTGAAGATATAGTCTGGAGAATATCCAGACTGCTAGGTTAAAACTAAAGTATCCAGGTTGTTGGAAAATCATTCATCATTGGACTGTTATACGTGTTTTTCCGAATGATGCTCAGTGAAATAGAAAAACACGCCTTTTCCCTATAGCACAATGAGAGCTTGCGTGTCTTGATAGTATTCAAATTCATCATGTCATACCTCGTCAGTATGCTTCCGTATCTAAATTCTGCTTTAGGATATTCAAAAATTCAGATAGGCTTCGTGCATGAAACAGCAGCTCCTGCAAGGGAGCATTGTGCGTCATGGCGACAAAGGTATCGTACAGCTTCTCTATGTCCTTCTTTGCATCATCCGCAAGACCCAGCAACAGTATAATCTGAGCACTGTCTTTATCAGACCACAAGATCGGATGCTGCAAAACCCCGACAGCGATTTTACTTTTCAGTGAACATATTTTGAGAGGATGCGGTATGGCAACCACACCATCCATTCCTGTGGAAATACGCTGTTCCCGCTCCAGAACACTGGCCTCAAAATCATCATTGATGCAATGCTCCTGATGCAGCAGGGTACATAAGGTATGGATAATTTCCTCCTTACTGTCTGCAGCTGTATTGATAAACAGCTTCTCATCAAAAAACTGTGCAATCTTATCAATCGGATGCTGCTCATCCATGGTGATAGCTCTTGCCACATTTTCAATATCTCTTCTGGACAGTGGAATATCCACGACCACCACCGGCAGTACTGTCTGCTTGAGGGCAACGGTGGAAATCACGATATCCGCAGCCTGCAGCTTCTGTTCTTCGATTTCGTGTGACGGGTATCTGCCGATGATTTCCAGTGTTTCCTTAAATAGCGTATTCAGCTTGGAAGCAAGAAAGCTGCCGGCTGCATACCCGCTGTCATATACGATAACAGCCTTCTTGTGCTTGAGATAACGGGAATCAAAATAGCGCTCAATGGCTGCTCCGATGTGTAAAGAGATATAGCCGATTTCATCATCATTCAGCTCAAACGGTTCATTTGCGAATGCCTGTTTGATTGCCGTTCCGCTTATTTCATAGGCAAGGATATAGTTGTTGCGAATGGTATTCAGCAGCGGATTCTTTTTGTTTAGATGATAATACCTGGCATTCAGAATGGATTGCAGATGATGCGTCAGATCATGCTCCAGAATCAAATCTGAACGTAGGTCGAAGTGATAGGATTCAAAGATGGAATCCAGAATATTTGCGACCAGATTATGGATGTATTCCGTGTTTTTTTGCGCATCCAGAAGCTCGTTTGTGTTGGATACATAATGGGAGTAAATGTAATTTTTTTCATTCGCAGTAAAGACAACCTGAAAGTCAAGCTCAATCTCTGCAATGAGCGGCTCCAGCAATGTACGAAGCGCTTCATGCTCCGGTATGGCATACTCCTCGATTGGTTTGGCTACAAGCAGTCTGGATATGGACAATGCGATATGCAGAATCAGATTTTTCAGATTATAGTCTGAGAAGTGCAGATCGTTCTTTCGATTGAACTCCATGACAATATCCTTGATCTGTTCCAGGTTGACATGATTCAGCAGGGCTGTCTGTTCCTGAGAAAACCGGAATTCATAATGCTGATAATTGGTCGTAATCAGATCAATGATACAGCGGCGCTTATCCGCCTCTTCACCAGTTACAATATAGCCAAGGTTTGCCTTTGTCTGAAGTGTGAGCTGATATTTGGAGAGAATCAGACGAATTGTTTTCAGATAATTGATTATCGTATTGATGGATACGAACACCTCATCCGCCAGCGCATCCTGTGTGAGATAGGTGTTGGCATACAGCATCTTGATAATGATATGGTTGATTCGCTTGTCGGCAGAATCCAGCTGCTTTTCCTCCTCATTAACCAGCATATTCTCCAGTAGTGCCCGTGTCTGTCCCTCTTTGATCTTTAAGGCATAGCCCTGAGAGCGTTTCATGATGATTTGAGCATCAAAGCCGGATAGCTCCTCATTCAGATTGTGGATATCGCTGCGCAGTGTTCGCTGGGATATTTGAAAGTGTCTGGTTAACACAGACGGAGACATGTAGCCTTGATGTGACAGAAAGTAGTCAAGTAAGTCCTGTAATCGCGTGTACTGAAACAAGCGCATCCACCTCCTCATCCTTACATCCCCCTGGTACCCTTATTATATAGATTTTACTATCCGGAAGCAACATAAGGCTTCGCCGTTTCCGCTGGCAAAGCGACAGGCAGAATATTTGAAGAAGCTGCCGTTTGAAACGGAAACAGCTGCTGAAGCACAATGGTTTAAGGCTGCCGTTTCATATGGAAAACGGTTGTCTTCTCTTTTTTTTAATCCGGATCTACAATGGAGTCAGAAATTGAAAGAGATTTCAAGGCAGCGAATCATGCTGTAGGAGAGGAGGATTTTTATGAGTAAAATCAACGTTGGTGTTATCGGTGTAGGACAGATGGGAACCTATCATGCCCAGATTTATCAGAAGCTACCACAGGTGGAGCTGTGTGCATTGTGTGAGTTTAATGACAGCCGCAGAAAGGAACTGGAAACAGAATTTCCGGGAATCACAATGTATAAGGATTATAAGGAGCTGTTAAAGGATACCGCAATAGAAGCGGTGAGTATCGTACTTCCGGACAATCTGCATCGGGAGGCTGTGGAGCTGGCAGTGCAGGCAGGTAAGCATATACTTCTGGAAAAACCGCTGGCAAAGGAGTTGGAGGATGGGAAAGCCCTATATGAAATTACAAAGGATTATGATAAAGTATTTACAACAGGCTTCCTGCTTCGCTTTGATCCGCGCTTTGCCATGATCAAGGAGCGGCTGGACAGCAATGAGCTGGGGGATATCATTCACTGCTACGTGAGAAGAAACAGTCCGATTATCGGACCGCGGCGTTATATCGGCGCAAGTGATTTGAGTATGCATGTTATGATTCATGATATTGATTATATCAACTGGTGGATGGATTGTCAGCCGGTGAAGGTATTCGCGAAAAATCGCAGTGTGCTGTTGAAGGAAAACGGTATGAATGATGTGATCTATGCATTGGTTACCTATGAAAACGGTGCTGTAGCCTGTATGGAGGCATGCTGGACACTTCCGGAAAACTCTCCGACAATTATTGATGATAAAGTAGAGCTTGTTGGCACAAAGGGCGTTGCCTATGTGGATTCCTGTGATCACGGTGTCCGCTTCGTTACCGGAAAGGGTGTTCAGTATCCGGACAGCCGTCACTGGTACTACGTTAACGGTGAAGTATGCGGGGATTTGGCAGAAGAGGTTATGGCGTTTGTAAACAATGTTGCGACAAATACGAAATCCGTCATTACTCCAAAGCAGTCCTATGATGCACTGCGGGTTGTTGATGCCATCGAGCGTTCCATCGTGGAAGGAAAAGAGGTAGCGCTTTAAGCTGTGAATGTATGCTTCCTATAAATAGACTGTCTGTGTTGAACAACGCAATCGTTTATGGGGGCATGCGCAAGTATCATGCGTTAAATTTTAGCGAACGTAAGCTTACATTATATGAAGAGGAGAATAAGAACATGTCAAACGATGTATCTTTGCGTGTGAAGGCTCAGCGCCTTGGCGGAAAGCTCAGTGCCATGGTGCTTCCGAATCTGGGAGCGTTTATGGGCTGGGGCATTCTAACCGCTTTGGGAATCTGGTTGTCCAATGATATGCTGAAGGCCTTTATTTCACCGGTACTCACGTACCTGCTTCCGCTGTTAATCGCAATTTCCGGGGGAAAAATGATATATGGAGAAAAAGGTGCTGTTATCGGTGCCTTTACCACAATGGGGGTTATCATCGGAGCGGATATTTCCATGCTGCTGGGAGCCATGATAATCGCACCGCTGTCCGCATGGCTGTTGAAAAAGCTGGATGCGGTTGTGGAGCCGCTGATTCCTGTCGGCTTTGAGCTGCTGATTGGAAATTTGACTGTTGCCCTGCTTGGTGCGGTTATTGCAATCATCGGCTGTGTCTGGATCGCTCCGGCCATTACGTCACTGTCTGCTGTGTTCTCCGCAGGTGTTTCCACCTTGGAAAACAACAATCTGTTACCGCTGACAGCGATCTTCATCGAGCCGGCGAAGGTGCTGTTTCTGAACAATGCCATCGGACAGGGAATCCTGACGCCGCTTGGTACGACACAGCTGAATGAATTCGGGAAATCGGTGTTGTTTCTGCTGGAATCCAATCCCGGACCGGGACTTGGTATACTGCTGGCATATTGCTTCTTTGGCAAGGGAAATGCAAAAGCAAATGCCTATGGAGCCAGCATTATCCACTTCTTCGGCGGTATTCATGAAATTTACTTCCCGTTTATCCTGATGAATCCGCTGACCGTTCTGGCTGCAATTGCCGGAGGGATTACCGGCACCTTCCTGTTTACACTGTTCAATGTCGGTCTGGTGGGAGTCAGCTCTCCCGGAAGTATCGTCACCATTATGATGATGGCCTCGGCTGGAGATCAGCTGCTGATTCTGCTTGCCGTTCTTGCTTCAACCGCCGTCAGCTTTCTGGTTGCCGCTGTCATTGTGAAGCATTCCAAACAGAATGATGAGGATGTAAATAAGAACCTGAAGGAAGCCGCAAAGCAGATGGAGTCTTTGAAGGGAAAGAAATCCCGGATATCCTCTGTGTTTGAGGAAAAGGAAGCTGTGACGGATTTCCGTACAGTAAAGCGTATTGTGTATGTATGTGATGCCGGGATGGGATCTTCTGCCATGGGCGCGAGTGTGATAGCCAAGCGGCTGCGAAAGGCCGGAATCACAGATATCACGGTGGAGCATGCCCGGGTCATGGAGCTGCCGGATCCAAAGGCGGATATCATTGTTACGCACGTGTCTTTGCGGCAGGTGGCACATGAGAAACAGCCGGATATCAAAATCATATCCATTGAGGATTATTTGAATGCACCGGAATATGATGAGCTCGTAAACAGCATCAAGGCAGCGAGATCATAAGCTGAAAAAGGAATCTGAGCGTATATGAGGATTCCTTTTTTAAAAGGAGGGTTCTATGTTAAAGGCACTCGTATTTGATTTTGACGGTGTTATTGTCGATACCGAAACACAATGGTACTATATATACAGAGATTGGCTGAAAAAGGTCTATCATTATGATTTAAGCATACAGGATTATCTGGTGTGCGTCGGCTCCAGCAGTGAGCGGCTGTTTGCTTTCCTGAAGCAAAAGCTTGGTACGGATGAGGATATCCGTGAATTTGAGAAACAGGCAATGGCAGAGTTTATTGAGCGTACCCGTACTCTTCCGGCAATGGAGGGCGTTACAGAACTGGTCACAGCGGCGAAGAAAAAAGGACTGCGCCTGGCAATTGCGACCTCTGCGACCAGAAAAAAACCGCAGGTGCATCTGGAGCGGCTGCAGCTGCTGGATTATTTTGATGCATTTTCCACAGCGGAATTAAGCAGACACATCAAGCCTGCACCGGATATATTTTTGAAAGCCGCAGAGCTTCTTGGCTGCTCCTGTGCAGAATGTCTGGCAATAGAGGATTCCCGCAACGGCCTGATCGCAGCTGATAAAGCAGGTATGCCGTGTCTGATCGTACCAAACAAAATTACAGAGTCAAGTGATTTTACAGGCTGCTATCGTAAGGTTTCCTCTTTGAAGGAGCTGAAACTAAAGGAACTCATTGCGGATTTTCAATCCTCATAGCAAAGGAGAAACATCATGTTAGAACTGATAAAAGAAGAAAATGTCGAGGTAGGTGTTCATGCCGCAGATTGGGAGGATGCAATCCGCAGGTCAGCACAGCATTTGCTGGAAACCGGAAAAATCGAGGAACGCTATATCCGTGCAATGATTGACGCGGTGCATCGCGTAGGTCCTTATATCGTATTGGGAAATCATGTTGCTTTGGCACATGCCCGACCGGAATGCGGTGTCAATGAGCTTTCAGTGCATTTCACAACCTTAGAGCCGCCGATACCGTTTGGCAGTGAGAAATTTGATCCCGTATCGCTGATTATCACGCTTGCTGCAGTTGATGCCGACAGTCATCTGGAGCTGATCAGTGAGCTTGCGGATATCCTCATGGAAGAAACACATGTCGAGCGTCTGTCAAGCTGTACAACCGAGCGGGAATTTGTTGAGCTGCTGCGGAGGATGAAGGAGGAATCGAATGCTTATTACATTTGATATCGGAGGAACTTCCATCAAGTATGGTATCCTTACACTGCGAAAGGGCCAGCCGGTGTTTGTGATGCAGGATGAGGTGAGCAGCGATGCCAGAGTATTGAAGGGGCCTGGCATCCTGCATCGTGTTGAGTCACTGATTGCAAAGGCTATGCGGCAGGATATCAAAGGTATTGCTATTTCAACAGCAGGGATGGTTGATGCGGAAAAGGGATGTATTCAGTATGCCAATGATAATATTCCGGAATATACCGGATTGCAGTTTAAACAGCAGCTGGAAGCCCGCTTTCATATCCCCTGCTGGGTGGAGAACGATGTGAACGCCGCTGCTTTGGGAGAAGCAGTCTTCGGTGCCGGAAAGGGTGCTGCTCATGTACTGATGCTGACAATCGGAACAGGGATCGGAGGAGCTGTGGTAATCGATCATACCATCTACCGTGGCTGTAGCGGAAGTGCAGGAGAAATCGGCTACATGTGGGTAAAGGATCATCACTTTCAGGATATCGCAAGCACCACGGCACTGGTTCAGCATGTGGAGGCACAGACAAAGGAAGCTGATTTGAATGGAAAAATCATATGTGCACGGGCAAAACGCGGTGATGCTGTGTGTATGCAGGCAATTCGGGAGCTGTGCAGCCATATCGCTATTGGCGTCAGCAGCTGTGCCTGTCTGATGAATCCGCAGATCGTTATTCTTGGAGGCGGTATCATGACACAGAAGGAATTGTTTGCACCGCTGATGGAAACATATCTAAAGCAGTATATGAATGAAGAAATCTATGCGCATACACAGCTTGCTTTTGCACAGCTTGGAAATCGTGCCGGAATGGTTGGCGCTTGTGCTTACTGGATGAAACAGGAAGGAATCCGGTTCGCTTGATATGACTTGAGAACGATCTGGCTGCGAGTGTGCTGCAGGCTGATTGGCGCAATATACAGAAATCAATGCCGCATACCAATTTACACCTTCATAAGGACCTCGGATGATGTTCAGTAATTTGCTGAAAGCTTCGAGGTTTTTTAGAATGTGTAAATTTTTATTTGGTACAGGCTTCTTTGAATCTTTGTAGCTGCGAAACATATTATGAAAGTCTGCGCTTCATGATTTGCAAATCAATTCCACCATCTCATCACAGGGATATCGGTGCCTGTCTTTATCTGTAAAATAATGCAGAATTTTTGCAGATTTGAAACGTATAGAAGCATGTAGGAGGTTCTGGATGCGTAGACAATACACGTTTATAGCACCAAAAGGAAAGGAGTCCAAGGTCCAAATGGGCCGTCATCTGTTTAACATGCATTGTGATATTCAACGTATCCTGCATGAAGCAGGGGAAATCATTCTGTAGCATTAGAAAGCTGCGCAGATAGACAGTAAGAACAGGGAAAGGAGGTGAAGAAACACATCAGCCATTTTCCGGGACTGGTGCCTACTATGTAAAAAGAGTAAGTGCACGAACACCCCTGCTAGAATCAAAAGACCCGAGGCTGGTTAGCCGGATTATACCTCAGTCCATAGGGGGTTCAATAGATACCCGGCATTAGAGCATAATCATGCAGATAAGGATACAGAGTAAAAAATGTTCAACTGTTTCTAATCCACCAGATCCATACGAATATAGGTCACGTACCGAGTATGATCCTTTTGTGCGATATCGGCAATCAGATATTCCTCGTAGGCGTAGGGACCGATTATTAAATTGCATTGCTCAGCATACGCAAGCATCCGCTCGTAGGTATTCTGAATTGTATCATAGGAACCCTTATGCCATGCACACAGATAACTCCCTTCTTCACGGATATGTGTGTTTCGGCGGATATCCTTTTCAATCTTCATAAAAAGATAAGAGAAATTGAGATAATCTCTGTTACGTATATTGTCTGTCTTGATCATACAGCCCACAGATTCCTGAACCAGTACATTATGCTCCTTGCAGAAGCTGATATATTCCTCCATGAAGGAGGCAAAGCTGCGGCTGGAGGCATTTTCCAGATCATCGCTGCAAAGCAGAATCTCTCTGGGATATTGGCGTATGGTGATATCCTCATCCTCATGCGTTACCGCAAACAGCGTGCTTTCCTTCATATAGACCATCATTCGCTTCAGGGCAAGCAGCTTTTCAATCTCCCGGTCCACCTCCTCAAACTTATCCTCCAGCAGCTGCAGAAACACTGCAGGACTGCGCTGCTCCAGAAATACCTTGATATCCTTCAGCGGCATTCCCATTTTCTTCAGCTTGGTGATGACGGAAAAGGTATCGTACTGATGATAGGAATAATATCGGTAGCCATTCTCGTTGACCATGACCGGCTGAAAGAGCCCGATCTCATCGTAATGAAACAATACATGCTTTTCCACCCCGCAGATTTTCGCAAACTGTCCTGCTGTCAGATATTTCTTTTCCTTCATATATACATTCTCCTCTTGACTGTAAGGTTACCTTATAGTTTATGATAGTATAGCTCACGAACGACGTCAAGAAAGGAAGGGATATTTTGAAACTTATTTTGCATTATCTGTCACGATATAAAAAACTATTCATTATCAATGTCATCTCCGTTTTCGGATTTGCATTGGTGGAACTTGGCATCCCGACCATAATCGCGGATATGATCGATGTCGGTGTTATGAATGCCGATACGGATTATATCATCCGCATGGGATTTGTCGTACTGCTGATCTCACTGATCGGCGTCAGTATGACAATTCTTCTCGGGTATTGCTGTGCAAAGATTTCCACGGCAATTACCAGAGATATCCGAAATGATATCTTTGATCATGCACAGCGCTTTACTGCGTATGAATTTAACAGGTTCGGGATTTCTTCCATGATTACCCGTACCAACAATGATGCTTTTCAGATTCAGATGTTTGTCAATGTGCTGCTTCGTACTGCATTGATGACGCCGATCATGTTCGTTGCAAGTATTATCATGACGGCCAGAGCATCACTGCCTTTGAGCGGTATCATTGTGGCAACCATCCCGCTGATTATCATCGGAGTCTTTGTGGTTGCGAAGATCAGTAAACCGATTTCCGAAAATCAGCAGGCATCCCTGGATAGTCTGAACCGGATTTCCCGTGAGAACTTAAGTGGAATCCGTGTGATTCGTGCATTTGACAACGACGCCTATGAACAGCAGCGCTTTGATGATACCAATGAGAAATTCACAGGCTATTCCAAAAAGCTGTTTAAGCTGATGATGATGACCTCGCCGATTTTCTTCCTGCTTATGAACGTAGCAGGCCTGTGCATTTACTGGGTGGCTGCTTTACTGATTCAGGGTGGCGATTTGCCGCTTGGTCAGCTGGTGGCCTTCATGGATTATCTGTTCCACGCCATGTTCTCCATTATGCTGTTTTGCACAGTCTTTATGATGTATCCGCGTGCAGAGGTCAGTGCCAAGCGTATTGAAGCAGTATTTGATACGGTACCGCTGGTGCACAATGACGGAAAACGCATGGATGGAAATCAGCAGGGTACGATCAGCTTCGAGCATGTGACCTTCGTCTATCCGGATGGGGAAGAGCCGGTGTTGAAGGATGTCAGCTTTTCTGCGAAAAAGGGTGAAACGATTGCCTTTATCGGAAGTACCGGGTCGGGAAAAAGTACACTGGTCAATCTGATACCGCGGTTTTACGATGTCAGCGAGGGAAGCATCCGGATCGACGGTGTGGATATCCGCGACTATGATTTATTTGAGCTGCGCTCCCGCTTAGGTGTGATACCGCAGAAAGCCTTTCTGTTCAATGGAACGATTGCGGACAATATCCGCTTTGGAAAACCGGACGCAACCATGGAAGAGGTTATGCAGGCGGCAAAAACCGCACAGGCATATGACTTCATCATGGAAAAGGAGCATGGCTTTGAGGAAGAAATCACCGAGGGAGCGACCAATGTTTCCGGCGGGCAGAAGCAGCGTCTTTCCATTGCCCGGGCGCTGGTGCGCAAGCCGGATATCTATGTGTTTGATGATTCCTTCTCCGCACTGGACTTCAGAACGGATGCAACACTGCGCAAAGAGCTGAAAAAAGAAACCGGTGATGCCATCGTCATGGTTGTCGCACAGCGCATTTCCAGCATTATGGAAGCAGACCGCATTGTTGTGTTAAATGAAGGAAATGTCATCGGTACCGGAACTCACCGGGAATTGCTGAAGAACTGTGAAATCTACAAGGAAATCGCATTGTCTCAGCTCAGTGAGGAGGAACTGGCACATGAATAAGAAGCTTTCATCACTCAAACGGATCGTATTCGGACTGAAACCATTCATCTCTCCATATAAATGGGAATTTGCAGGTGCTGTCCTTATGGTCATTATCAGTGTGGTTACCATGGTCAGTGCGCCAAGTGTGGAGGGTATGATTACCACACAGCTGGCAAGCGATTTGTCACTTGCCGAAAGCATTGGAAAGCTGCAGGTGAATTTCGATGAAATAACGAAGATCATGCTGATGCTGGCATTCATTTATCTGGCGAAGACCCTGTCTCAGGTATTTGCCGTTATCTGGCTGACAAACGCGATTCAGCATGCGATGCAGGATTTAAGAAATGCGCTGCAAAGTAAGATTCGCCGCCTGCCGGTACGCTACTTTGACAGCCACCAGTTCGGTGATGTGCTGAGCAGAATCACCAACGATGTGGACGCAATCAGCAATGCCCTGCAGCAAAGCTTTGTCAATGTGGTTACCGGTGTTCTAACCATCATTCTGGCACTGATCATGATGTTTCGCATCCATGTTCTCATGGCATGCATCGCCTTTATGATCATTCCGTTATCCTTGTTGATTACCGTCTTTATCGTAAGGCATTCCCAGAAACGCTTTAAGGCGCAGCAGGATGCACTCGGCGCATTGAATGGCGCCATAACGGAGCTGTATACCGGCTACAATGAGATTCTGCTCTTCAACAAGCAGCAGCAGTCTATTGAAAAATTCCGCAATCTGAATGAAAATCTGCGGCAGAATGCATGTACCGCACAGTTTGTATCCAGTACCATCGGACCATTGAATGCGTTAGTTACCTATCTGACTATCGGCGGTGTTGCGGTTGTTGGTACGATACAAATCATACAGGGAAACCTGAGCGTTGGAAATCTGCAGGCCTTTGTCCGCTATATCTGGCAGGTCAATGATCCATTATCTCAGATATCCTCCCTTTCCTCACAGATTCAGTCGGCCTTTGCGGCGATTGCGCGTGTTCTGGAAATTCTGGAGGAGGAAGAGGAGATTGCAGAGCTGAACCCGCCGAAGCATATTGAACAGGTAAAGGGAAATGTCACCTTCTCGCATGTTCGCTTCGGATATGGTGAGGAGCCGCTGATGAAGGACCTTAACGTGGAAGTGAAAAGCGGACAGATGGTCGCAGTTGTCGGTCCTACCGGTGCCGGTAAAACGACACTGATCAACCTGCTGCTTCGTTTCTATGATGTCAACGGAGGAAGCATCTGCATTGACGGTGTGGATATCCGCGACATGAAGCGTGGGGAGCTGCGGGATATGTTCGGTATGGTATTGCAGGATACCTGGCTGTTCTCCGGAAGTATTTACGATAATATACGATACGGGCGTCTGGATGCCCGCAAGGATGAGATCATTCACGCAGCAAAGATGGCGAATGTTCATCACTTTATCCGTACCCTGCCGGACGGCTATCATTCCGTGATCAATGAAGAAGCCAACAATATTTCACAGGGAGAAAAACAGCTGCTTACGATTGCCCGTGCTATATTAAAGGACCCGCAGATTTTGATTCTGGATGAGGCGACAAGCTCTGTCGACACCCGTTTGGAAAAAATGCTGCAGGAGGCGATGCACCGTGTAATGGAGGGAAGAACAAGCTTTGTCATTGCGCACCGTTTGTCCACCATACGCAGTGCCGATCTGATTCTGGTGATCAACGATGGAGATATCGTCGAACAGGGAACGCATGAGGAGCTGATGGAAAAACAGGGCTATTATGAAAAGCTGTACAATTCACAGTTTGCGGACAAAGAATAGGTGTGCAGCCATAGCTTGCGGTAAATGAGGAAACAACAACGAATCAGCGCAGACGATAGTTACATGCTGCATTGCGTTCCTGTTCAAACTGAAAAAGGATAGGCAGGCTTTTCATAAAGTCTGCTTAAAAAGAAGCCTCCATACTATTGTAAACTGTCAATCGTATGAGAAGCTTCTTTTTCTATGCTTATATGTATGCAGTTCTTATATTCGTATATTCGCTGAAAAGCTCGATAACCGCTGTGATGTTGTATAAGCTTACGCAAGATACTGCTTCAGCTTTTTTTGAAGCCTGCGGGCATGCTCTACCATTTCGTAATAATCCAGATTTCCCCTTATGAGCACCTGTTCATTCATAAGAATGTCCTCATAGCCTCGCAACAGGTGGATGCGAACGATTATATGAACCTGTTCATTGCCGTTGGCTATACTGTTTGTCATAGAATTGGCCACCGCATTTGCTACTGTGGCACCGGCTTTTTTCAATACCGGACGAATCAGCACCTCTGTGCGTTTCATAACATTTATGGAGTAATCTCTACCGCTTTGCATGAAATAGATTCTATTGCTTTGAACTCTGAAAAAATCACTGGACTTCATAAGAAATCACCTCCCGGCATACAGCCTCTTCTATCTATAATATAACACAAAGCACAGGTAAAAGGCAGATGAGGGACAACGGATTTTTAAAATTCGTAAAAGATTGTATTGTAAAAGGGTTTTGTCTTCTTGTAAGAATGCATAAAATACGGTATAGTAATGGAAGAAAGAATTATATCGACAGAAAACACAGGAGGTAGTGTACCATCACACAAACAATTATTTTTCATGAGGAACCTTTTTTGTATTTTCAACATATAATTGCATAAGCTATTAAAAAGATAATGGAGGAATCAATGAATGAGAATCAAGAATGACGATGTTCTGGCACATTTGCGCAGTTTTGGCTTTACTATGCAGGAAAACAATGCTCAGGGATTTATCCGCTGGCAGAAACGTATCGGAGATATGCTTGTCACCATTGCGAACGGACAGTTTGAAAATAAGATCCGGGTGTCCCTTTTACAGGACAGAAACGGTAATATCCGTACATCTTATAAGGATATACTCGCGTATACGGAGCTGATCTGTTCTTTACAGGATGCAGGACTGACCGGGATGAGTCAGGATTGCACCTGTTATCAGGAGGAGGATGTCGTGGAACCGATGGATAATCCGCTCATTTCCTTTCCACGCAAACCGGAAGGCTTTATGGCACAGTAATCACGGCTGCAGGGGGAATCGGTTGCAATCACGCTTTTCTGCAAGTATAATGTAGGAAATAAAAAGGGGTGATATCGTGATTGACGGACATATGCATCTGGAGAATGGTCCGCTTACTGTGGAGTATGCGATGAAATATGTGGAAGCCGGTGTAAAGGCAGGTATGGATACCATACAGATTCTGGATCATACCCATCGGTTTCTGGAGTTTAAGCCGATGTATGACAATCTGAAGCAGGCTTCTGTTTACCAGAAGGACTGGTTTGAAAAGAAAAAGCTGGAGCCGCTGCAGAGCTATTTTAACCTGATTGAGGAAATGAAGAAAATGGAGCTTCCGATTGCGGTTCGTTTTGGTCTTGAGGTATGCTATGCACCACAGGATAAAGCATTCCTTCGTGATTTGCTGGCAGGCTATCCTTATGATTTTCTGATTGGAAGCATTCATTCCATTGACGGACTGCTGTATGATATGAATGGATTTTCCCGGGAAATATTATGGGATAAATATGATACCAATGCCATTTACAGGCGGTATTATGAAATTATGGAGGATATGATCGAGAGTGATTTGTTTACACAGATCGGGCATCCTGACCAGCTGAAGATTTTTCATTATGAACCGGATTATGATTTGAAGCCGACCTATGAAAGACTGGCAGTGCTGGCTAAGGAGCATGATGTATATATGGAAACCAATACCGGCTGTCATTACCGTTACCTGCACGAGGATGTCGGTACCAATCAGGTGTTTCTGGAAATTCTGAAGGCACACGGTGTTAAAATTATGACGGCAAGTGATGCGCATCAGCCGCAGCATGTGGGAATGCATATTGCAGAAATAAGCAGGCAGCTGGGGCTGGACTAGCGGAAAGGACAACAGGGAAATGGGTTTATATTTTGTAAGACACGGGCAGACGGACTGGAATGTAAGGGGAAAGCTGCAGGGGAAGAGTGATATTGCATTGAATGAGACCGGACGCCTGCAGGCTGTGGAAACAAGAGAAAAGCTGAAGCAGGTAGCCATGGATGCCATTTATTGTTCGCCGCTGATGCGTGCGAGAGAAACAGCTGAAATTATCAATGTGCTGTGGGAGCTCCCCATACAGTGCGATGACCGCCTGATGGAGAGAAGCTTCGGTGATATGGAAGGTGCATTGCGAAAGGATGTTCCCTTCGATGACCTGTGGGCATTTTCTTCCGCATCCATGTTTGCGGGCGGTGAGGATACCGCACATTTCTATGAACGGGTAGAGAGCTTTTTAAAGGAGATTCTCCCGTATGCGCAGGATAAGGAAATTCTGATTGTAGCACATGGCGGAGTCAGTATTCCCTATCAGTGCTTCTTCGAGGGCTATGCGTGTGTGGAAAATCTGAGTGATCTCATCATCGCAAATTGTGAAGTCAGGCACTATGCCGCAAAGGCTATCCAAATTTTTTAGGGGTTTTCGCCAGAAATTTGGGGGTCAACTTTGGGGGAGAGAAAAAATAAAGGCTAAAAATTAAGACCCCTAAAGTTAAAATCAAGAGAATCAGTGAAAAAACAT
>NZ_JAHOOJ010000037.1:0-24614 GCF_019132535.1 Erysipelatoclostridium sp. DFI.2.3
TATAGAAAAAGAAACAGATGAATGCCACCTGTTTCTTTTGGGATTTATCCCCCTAAAGTGTCCCTCAAAGTTCAGACCCCTAAATTGACCCCTAAAGTTTAGCCCCCCAAATATTTTGGATACCCGAAGAATACCGGGCATGAGTGATCATGCTCTTTTTTTGCGTTGCAGCTGCGTGTTTTTTGCCTGAAATTTGCGTGGGAACTGCACGGTGTTTCATGGTATTATACTAATGTAAAGAATTGAAGGAAACATGAGCCTGTCGTGTTTCTTTTTTTTGAAAGGAGGTTGTAAGAATAAAAGAGGTATTGCGTCTCATGAAATCTATAGTATAATGATTACGTGGGAATGAAATGGAGGAAGAAGATATGAAGAAGAGTTTTTTTTCAGCAGGCTTGCTGACGACACTGTTGCTTATGGGCTGTTCATCCACGCCGGTATTAAAAAGCGGGGAGATTGAAATACCTGTGCATAAGGAACTGGATTTGTCTGCGTCCTGCTTTTTTGATTCCGTTGACAAGGCAGATAAGGTGACGGTAAAAAGCGGGAATCTGGATATTCAAAAGCTGGGAACTTATTCAATCACCATTGCTTACGGAAATGAGGATTATAAGCTGAAGGTGAAGATTGTTGATAAAGAAAGGCCGATTCTGAAATGGAAAAAGAAGCGTTTGATTTTCAAGCTGGGTTCAAATCTTGATAAAGTGAATGATGCCATTCGCGATAATGCCGTTATCACGGATAACTATGATAAGAAGTTTCAATCGTTCGCTGGACTCAAGCGGATTCCAGAGTCTGATAAAGAAGTCGTTTTCGATGTGCAGGTTAAGGATAGCAGCGGCAATCTGTCAGAGAAAAACAGTCTGCTTGTGCAGTTTACAAGCGATGGTAAGGAGAAATCAGGGTTAAAGCAGGAGCATGCTTCCGCAGAGGTTTCCATCGATACGGGAAAAGCAGCAAAAAAGGATACAAAAAAGAAAGAGAAAAAGAAGGATAACAAAAAGAGTGAAAGGGCTTCAGAAAGTAAGGGTGCAGATAAAACAGATACAGAAACAAAAGTGCAGCAGCCTGAACAGAGCCATGCATCATCTTCTACATCAGGTAACCAGAGCAGTGATAAACCGAAGGATGCGAATCCAAAGCCGGATTCATCGCAAGCAACAAGCGGTAATGCTGCGGAGAAGGAGCCTGTGTATCCGCCGGAGGAAAAACTTCCTGTTATGACAGTTGATAATTTTCCATCTAATTTATTAGGCAACAGTGGACGTGTTTTTGCAACATATGATGAGGCATATGCATGGGCGAATGAACAGGTAAAGTTAGAAGGCAGTCCGTGGTATGGATATTATATGGAAATAGGACAACCATTTGATGGTAACTATGCTAATGCTGGTGATGGAACAACACCTTGGACTGTAGATTTCTTTAAATAATTAAAAAAGCTAGAATTCTAGCTTTTTTAATTTGAAAGGAGGGAACAAGAAATGAAGAAATCATTCCGTTTTTCAGTACTGTTATTTCTTTTTATATTTGTAATATTCCCTATGATAGAGCCGGTTTATGTAAGCGCAGGAGCATTAACCACACAGGCATTTAAGCCTTTGAGTAATAAGGAAAAGGTTGTAGGTTTTACAAAAATCGGATCATGGAATAATGGGAGTTTTTTTGAAACAATAACTCATGAATTAGTTGGCTTTGACGATGAGGCTATGACAATGAAATACCGGTTTCGATATTACATAACACATAAGGGAAGTGCTGGTTCCTATATTTATCAGAAAGTACCTGTCGGTGTTTTCCTCGATAATAAAAAGGTTGCAACCTTTTCCAGCTGGATTGATAAGCATATAGCAAACAAAACACAGCTGTGCGGAGAAAAAACAGTAACCATAAAATCAGGAACACATGTCGTTGAGCTTCGTGATATTAAGGACGGAGCATTAACCGTTGTGAATGTGACCAAATCCATCAATATTCCTCTGCCATCCTATTCGGTCAAATTTCTTGATGATGACGGTACGGTATTGAAGACACAAACAGTGGAGAGGTATAAGAGCGCATCAGCTCCAAAGGTATCCAATAAAACAGATAAGACGTTTACCGGATGGGATAAGCCCTTTCAAAATGTCCGTGAGGATTTGGTGATAACAGCCCAATATGCTACCAACACCTATACTGTGAATTTTTTGGATTGGGATGGGCGTGTGTTGAAAACACAAACGGTTTCACATGGCGGAAATGCATCTCCGCCGTCCTCGCCGACCAGAGAAGGGTATATTTTTCAGGGATGGAAGGGCGATTATACCAATGTTACGGGAAACAGAACCATTACTGCCTCCTATAAAATACGGACCTTCACTGTTACCTTTGATTCCAATGGAGGCTCTTTTGTTGCATCTCAGACCATCACTTATGGAGATAAAGCAGGTACGCCAGCTGATCCAGTAAAAAAGAATAATAAATTTATGGGCTGGTATACGGCTGCAGGTGTGAGGTACGACTTCCGGCAGCCTGTGAAGAACTCTATGACGCTGTATGCCTATTGGGATGAGGAACCGGTAATCACTGCACAGGATATCCATATCTTTGAGGACTTGTATACGGTGCAGGAATGGCAGCGGATACGCCTGGAACGGGCGAAGGCACAGGATAAGGAGGATGGTGATATCAGCGCACGGCTGACAGTTCTCAAAGATACGACGAATCTGAAAAAGCAGGGAACCTATGAGTTAACCTATGAAGTAAAAGACAGCGCAGGAAACCGTTCCGAAAAAAATATCAAGGTTATCGTTCTGGATAAACGTGCACAAGAGGATCGCTCCAGAAAATATATTCGCTCAATATCCGCCAGCCATATTCAGACACTGCATCCGGACAGCTATTGGAGAGCGACAACACAATTTCAAAGGCTGACACAGTCCCTGCAGAAAACCTCAGCGCAGGCAGAGTGCACCTGGCATCTCACGGCAGAGGATATTGCAAAAATCCGCAGTTTCAATGCAGCGCACGGGTATTCAACGCAGGAGAACAAGGCGTTTCTGGAAGAATTTTCATATCTTAGGAGGTGAGTATGAAATCCGTTATCAAATATAGTATTTTGATGATTTGCTTTTCTGTCTCTATTCTGCTTGTGATGGATATCAATTCCATATCACAGAGAAAAAGTGAGATGGAGGATGCCGCAGAAATCAGTATGCGAAACTCGCTAAAGGCGGTAGGAATCCATAAAATGTATGCAGTGGATGAATCCGGCATGGAGGCTGAGCTTTTGCGTGAATTTGCATCCAATATCAATTCGGATACGGATTACACCCTGCGAATTATGGATATCAGCAGGGATGGATTACTGGATGTAGAGCTGACCGCAGACTTTGTTCATATGAATGGAGTCAGAGATCAGCGCAGGCTGCGAAAAACTATGATTATTGAGGCATATGATCTCCCCTGATCATATACAGGTTATGTCTTCCTGTCAAAAAGCGTGCACATAGTAATGTGCTTTTTTTGTGGCAACCCCACGGAAAGGACAAATGAAAATGGAAAATGCACCTAAAATAGCTGTTCTTGTTGTACTGGCACTTGTTGTTGGAAGTATCTTTATCGCTACAAGCAAGGAATACTCAAAAAGTGTTTCTGATAAAACCGTAGAGCAGACAAATAACCTATTCAATTCGACCGGAGCAGGCAGCTAATATGGCATTTGATTTTGGAATTCTGCAGCCATTTGTAAATGATGCGATGATTACGGACATTGACAGTAACGGAAAAACAGTTTATACAACACATGTGCACAAAGGAAAAAGCAGAGCAGCACTTTTGGAGCCTGGCTATCTGGAGCAGCTGCTGAACAGACTCTGCAATTCCGGCGCAATCAATGACCAGTTTAATTATGAGCATCCGAAGCTGGATGGTGAGATAGATGGCTTGCGCATACATGCGACACATCAGTCCTTCTCCACATCCGGATTTACATTGAGCATAAGGAAAAATCCGATAGAGCTCGTGATTACGCCAAAGACGGCGAAAAAAACGAAATACTGCAGCTCTGCGGTATTTGATTTTCTGCGGGCCTGTGTAATTGCAAGGATGAGCGTGATTTTCGGAGGTGAGGTAGGAACCGGAAAAACACAGCTGATGAAAACAATGCTGAGTATGTGTGATGATCAGGCGAGTATCGTTCTGCTTAGTGACATTGATGAAATGCGCATGCTCGAATTGTATCCGCAGCGCAATATCCGACAGTATATCATAAATGATATCATGTCATATACTGCGGCAACCTCGTGTATTCTGCGTGACAATGCAGATTATGTCTGCTTTCAGGAAGTTCGTGATGAGGCTGTGGATGATCTTTTTCTGGTGCTGAGCAGTTCGGCAAGAGTAACGGCAACGCTGCATGTAAAGGATGCTCTGTTAATGCCGCAGCGCATGATACAGCTTTCTTCAAACAAGAATGATCATCATCTGCTTTCTACCATACACGACTATATTCAGGTATGCATCACCCCCTGCAGAGTCATGCGAAACGGAAGGCTGCGCCGTTATATCGGACAGATTGCCCTGTTTTGGAATGATGCAGACAGAGTACCGCAGAAATGTCTTCTCTATGAACAAAGAGAGGAACAGGCAATTCGATATGCGATGCCGGAGTATTTTAAAAAGTATTTTGCAAATCAGAATATTCAGCTGGATTGGAGGGAAGGAATTGAAAACCTATAGCTTTACAAAGAAGCCGCTGATAGAAACCTATGGCTGTGCTTATTCCAAAAGGGATCTTTTGCTGACCATCGGCGGTGCCTGTTTATGTGTGGGGGCAATCTGTTATATGCAAAGGCTGCAGCTGCTGTATACATGTGTGGTAATCGCAACGTTAATGCTGCTGCTACCGGCAGTGATCTCCTCTTATTTTATCTATCAGAGTGAGAAAAAACGCTTTGAGGAATACTGTCATTACTTTGAAGGAATGCGCATGTATTTCAAGGTATACGGAAAGTTAAATACAGCGCTGAAGGAAACCTGCAATTTGTTTGCGGATGATTCGCAAATGTCCGTGTGCATTCATCGTGCAGTTATGGAAATCGAAGACAGCGGAGAGTATGCCAAAGCACTTGGCTACATAGAGGAGTTCTACGAAAACACCTATTTGAAGCGACTGCACTCACTGCTCATAACCGGAGAGAAGCAGGGTGGGGATTCTGTCTATTACAATTTGGATTTGATTGATTACGATGGCTGGAAAAACAGCATGCTTATGTTTCAGAAAAAGAAAAAATCTGCCAAATATATGTTTTTCCTCATGACGGTACTTTCCTTTGCCATCAGTGTATACTCCGTACTTGCCTATCAGGATGCGCAGGTGCAGGAAGGCATTATTGAAAATGCGCAGTATCAGCTTTTTACATTTCTTGAGCTTGAGATACTGATGCTTTTGTTTCTGGTGGTTTATATGTCGCTGGTGAATAAGAAATGGCTGAGGAGGGATGAATAAATGAATCAGGTTATGCAATGGATGACACATGATACAACGCGATACGGCTATCTGCTTGAACATAAAGAGGAATGGCATTATTCGCTCATACGCTTTGCCTTCATGCTTTTTATGGGACTGATAGGGGTGCTGCTGGCGGTTATAAAACGCTCTTCGCCTCCTGTCTGTATAGTTTGTGCCGTAGGCTTTACCTATGGCGGCTATAAGCTGCCCTGGCTGTGGCTCAGGCTTCGACACAATCAGCGCTGCAGACAGATCAGTGATGCCATCATTCTTTGGGTTAACACGATATATGCATTGATTGGAGAAAACAATATTTATAATGCAATCTCACTCTCCTATGCTTCTGCACCGGAAATTCTCAAACCGGATCTGGAGTGCTTCATACAGCAGATTACGCTGGATCATTCCGATAAAGACGCTTATCTAAATTTTCTATCCATGTATGAAATCGATGGATTTCGGGATATCATGATGAAGCTGTATGAATATCGCAGTCTTTCGAAGGATAAATTGAAATATGAGATAGCAGCACTTACAAAAGCCCTTTCGAGGATTGAAAGGGATAAGCGCGAGCGACGTTATCGCAGCGAGCTCTTTACAGCCGATACGCTGACTATGATCATGATGAGTGTTCCCTGTATGTATATGTTTTTTGTATCTTTGATTTTATCCCAGCTGATCATGAGCTGATGGAACATGCGACAGAAACGGCTGTTGAGGTCGTAGTGATGCTGCTTTGTGCAAGTGCCATGCTTACGGTATTCTATTATCTGTTTACGTCCATGCCGCTGCTGGGAGTTTAGTATGGATACGACAGTAAAAGAAAGTGTGGAACTGATGGTAGAACTGATTTGTGCTTTTTCTGTTATGGCAATGCTGTCTCTTGCAACGTACACGGATGTCATCAGCAGACTGCTGGAGAGGCTGTTCTAATGGAAAATGCAGTCAGAATCAGCGTACCCGTCTGGGTTACGATTCTGATCATTACGGTCGTTTTTTCCGCATTCGGGGGATGGAGCCTGAGTGCAAAGACCTATATGGAACAGGAAAGTAAACAGATGGAGAATACGCAGCTGCACATCAATCAGATGCTGCTGGAGCATTCCTTTCCACAGATACTTGCACAGAATCAGCGCATACCGCAGGGCAGCAGCTATCAGATCAGGGAACATGTGAGGGCGATTGACCATATGGATGGTGATATCAGTGAAAAGCTGGAATTTTACGGGCAGGTAAACCCGATGAAAAAGGGAGTGTATACGGTTCGATGTGTCGTCCGTAATTCCCTGGGAATGAAGAGTGTGAAGCACATTCAGGTGCTGGTGGATTAAGGAGGTATTATGAAAATTAGTATCACAAGTGCATTATCAATGATATTTCTAACCTTTGTTTGTGTTTTGTTTATCAACGTGATGTCAGCACAGATGCAGATTGCCAAGCTCAATGATTTTCATTACGGAGTTGTTCATGAACTGGAAAGCAGTGATTTTTCGCCTGCAGTTATCGATCAGCTGACACATGCGGCAAATTACGATGTCCGTATTGAAAACAGGGGGGTGAAGGATGATTTGCGAATTTATCAGGTCATAACCTCCGGCAGTGTACGCATGCCGCTTTTTCATTACGAAAAAACATATGTGAAGGAGAGCAGTGCACGCTGATAAATTTGTTATATTTAAGGAAAAGCTCCTTCAGATATGATACAATATAGACAAGTCTTAAAGGAGGAGCTTTTTTATGAAAACGTATATTGGTGTTGATTTGGGCGGTACAAACGTCAGAGTGGCAAAAGTTGATGAAACAGGTGCCATCCTGCAAATTGTAAAGGAACCTACTGAAATCGGCAAAGGTGTGGAGCAGGTAGTTAGTAAAATCATATCCATGATCGAACGTATTGAAGGATATGAAGCAGTTGCCGGTATTGGCATGGGTGTGCCGGGTCCTGTAGACACGAAAAACGGCAAGATGATTCTGGCTACCAATCTGCCGGGATTTGAGGGGTATCCAATCGCCTCCAGAATTGAAGAGCATTTCCACGTACCGACATTCCTGGATAATGATGTGAATGTTGCCGGTATGGGGGAGGCACTGCAGGGGGCTGGAAAAGGAAAAGATATCGTTTACTATGTTACGATCTCCACGGGCATTGGCGGTGCTCTGGTTGTCAATCAGAAGGTGATCGCCGGAAGAAACGGACATGCCGGGGAAATTGCCAATCTGATTATTGACAGAAACCGTGAGAAGGTGAATTATCTGAATGTCGGAGCCGTAGAAAATGAAGCAAGCGGTACGGCGATTACCCGTAAGGGGAAAGCGGCGTTTGGTGAAGATGCTGTTCAGCATGCCGGTGATGTGTTTGATCTGGCGCGCAAGGGAAATGCCAAGGCATTGGAAATCTGTGATGCGGTGGCGTATGATCTGGCAGTGATGTTTTCCCAGATTGCGCACGTTGTGGATCCGGAGGTCTTTGTCGTTGGTGGCGGTGTTATGAAGGGCAAGGATGTATTCTTCGATAAGATGGAGAATTATTTCCGTAATATGATTCATAAGGGAATGCAGACTGTGGTATTTATGGAGGCTGAGCTGGATGAACCGGGGATTATTGGTGCAGCTATGCTGCCGATGGCATACGTAAAGGAGTAGGAAAATGGATGCACGTTTACAGAAATATGCAAAGCTTGCGGTGCGCAAGGGTGTTAACCTGCAAAAGGGACAGACGCTGATTATCAATACCTCCGTGGAAGCGCTGGAGATGACACGCGCCTGTGTGGAAGAAGCATATCAGGCAGGGGCAAAGGAGGTACTCGTTTTCTATAAGGATGATTACGTTTCCAAGCAGCATTATCAGTATCAGGACGAGGAAACCCTGTGTACGGTACGGCCCTGGCAGATCGACTGCAAGCTGGATTATATGAAAGAAGGAGCCTGCATTCTGCATATCATCAGTGATATTCCCGGCATTTTAAAGGATGCGGATGCTGAAAAAATCAGCAAGGCACGTCTGGCTATGGCGAAGGCTGGAAAAGAACTGCAGTCTTATACCATGATGAATAAAACACAGTGGTGCATCGTCGCGGCTCCGAATAGGGAATGGGCGAATCTGGTTTTCCCTGAATTCGAGGGCGAAGAGGCTGCTGTAGAGGAACTGTGGGATCGAATCCTCAGTGCTGTACATGTTGAGGCAGAGAATGATCCAATTCAGGAATGGATCGACCTGCAGGAAAATTTTGCACGCAGGGAGCAGATCTTAAATACGCATCGCTTCCAGAAGCTGCATTTTGAAAATGCAGGGGGTACGGATTTATGGGTAGAGCTTGTTAAAAATCACCTATGGGCCGGAGGAAGTGAAAAAACAGTAGCCGGTGTAGAGTTTAATCCAAACATGCCAACGGAGGAAATTTTTACGATGCCGAAGAAAACCGGGGTAAATGGCAAGGTGTACGCCACAAAGCCGCTGGATTATAACGGAACGCTGATTGAGGATTTCTGGTTTCTCTTTCAGGATGGAAAGGTTATTGATTTTGGCGCCGAGAAAGGATATGACACACTGTCCTCACTCGTTCATTTCGATGAGGGAAGCTGTTATCTAGGTGAGGTTGCTCTGGTGCCTTACGAATCTCCAATCAGTAAGAGCGGTATTCTGTTTCTGAATACGCTGTTTGATGAAAATGCCTCCTGTCACCTAGCATTGGGAGATGCGTATCCGATGAATGTTGCAGGTGGTGTCGATATGAGTGAGGAACAGCTGAAGGAAGCAGGGGCCAATCATTCCATGACCCACGTGGATTTCATGTTTGGCAGTCCGGATATGAAAATAACCGGAGTTTGTGAAGACGGGTGCGAGGTAGCCGTCTTTGAACAGGGAAATTTTGTATTCTAGACCGGGGGTTCCGGTCTTTTTTCTATCTGCGTTTTGTATAGCGAGGAAGAGGAGCTTTTATGGAAATACGCCGTGAGAAAAGAATTTCTGGTGAAGCTATGTCTTCTATGGTATAATCTAGCTAATAAAAGGAGGGAATATCTATGATAATGATTATTATTGCTGTTGTAGTCGTGCTCATTCTGCTATGGGTTATTTCAACCTATAATAAATTTGTAAAGCTGCAGAATAAAGTGGAAGAGGCGTTTTCTACGATGGATGTATACCTGAAAAAGCGCTATGATTTGATTCCGAATTTGGTGGAAACCATCAAGGGCTATACAAAGCATGAATCAGAGACACTGGAAAGGGTTATCAGTGCGCGAAATCTTGCTGTAAATGCGCAGTCATTGGATGAAAAAATCAAATCCGAGAAGAATTTTCAGTCTATGCTGGGGCCTTTGTATGCCATCAGTGAGCAGTATCCGAACCTAAAGGCGGATCAGCATTTTACACAGCTGCAGAACGAGCTGCAGAATATCGAATCTGAAATTGCAAATTCACGTAAATACTATAATGCAGTATGTGTGAAATTCAACAATCTTGTGGAAATGTTCCCAAGCAATCTGCTTGCCGGCATGTTCCATAAGACGAAGAAGCCGCTGTATGAAATCGAGGATGCTGCCCAGCGTGAAAACGTAAAGGTACAGTTTTAAAGGGATAGCACAGCTATTCCTTTTTATCCTTTGAAAAATAAGGCGGTATCCGGCTGCATAGTATGTGCAACAGCTGAAGGCTGATGCATAACTGTGAGCTGAAAAGCGGCATAAAGGCGCGCTTGGAAAAACATGCAACAACATGTTCTTATGAGGGAAACAACAATGAAAAAAATTAAACGATGGATTGCGGTCTGCTGTTTGCTGTTTGCGGCAACGCTTATACCGGTGGATGCGCAGGAGGCTTTCATTATTGATGATCTGCATGTGTCTATGGAGGTACATGAGGATGGTGGTATTGACATTACAGAAACCTATGTGCTGAATTTTACAGAAGCAAAGCATGGATTTTTTCGTAATATCCCAACCTCCTATGATATGGAGTGGTCTGTGGATGGAAAGCTGGAAAAGAAGAGCTATTATTTTCCGGTCAGTGAAGTAACCTGTAACCGAACCTGCTCTCTTGAGGGCAACGCTGATGCGGTGGTTGTTAAGCTCGGTGATCCGGATAAGACGGTATACGGGGAACAGAAGTATGAGATTTCTTATCATGTAAAGACGAAGGATCTGGATTTGAGTAACCATGCGCAGGCATTGTATTGGAATCTTGCATACGGCTTTGATACTCAGATTCGTCATTTGTCCTATGACATAAAAATGCCGAAGGATTTTGATGAAAATGCGGTGTTTACCTACAGCGGGGCTTTCGGGGAAACGACAACGAACCTCACACATGAGGTGGATCAGCTGCATATCAAGGGAGAAACCGGCAGGCTTCTTTTGTCCAATGAAAGTGCAACCATAAAGGTTAATCTGCCAAACGGATATTTTATCTATCCAAAACCGAAGGATTATTCCATACCGGTGAGTATAGCGTCTGGCATACTGCTGTTGGCGGCTCTTTCGCTGTTCTGGAAATACGGACGGGATGATGAGATCATCGCGACGGTTGAATTTAAAGCACCGGATGGTCTGGACAGTGCCGGTGTGGGTTATGTGATCGATAATACCGTAGAAAATAAGGATATTCTGTCTCTGATCATCGACTGGGCAAATCGCGGCTTCATAAAAATATATGATGAAAAGGACGGATTTCAGTTGGAGAAGCTAAAGGATATGACGAAAGAGAACAGTCATGCCTATGAACGTGCATTTTTTGATTCTATATTCCTTTACGAAACCATCGTCAGGGAAGAGGGAATGAAGAACGAAGAAGTGCGAAGAGGGCTTGCCAGTGCCAAAAGTATGCTGCGGAATTATTTTAACAAAGATCCAAAGAAACGCATATTTACGAATACCTCTGTGGTACTTCAAGTGATTATGATCCTATTGATTGGCCTTCCGGGCTTGCTGTTATCCTTCTTCAGTGCAAAGGCCAAGTATGAAATGAATTTATTTGCAATTCCCTATGTTATACCGTCCGTGCTACTGATGGTATCCTGTATCCCATGGATCATTATCATGCGTAAGCGTTATGTAATGAAGAAGCCGACTTTTGTGTTGGTTATGTGCCTTATGGTCTTTCTGAATGGAATTCTGATTGCCGTGAATGCTGTTTTGCAGCTGCTGGTAGGCGGCAGTATGTGGGCGGTACTGCTTCATGCCGTCATTACCATTTTACTGATTCTGATCATGATATTCATGGACAAGCGCAGTGAGCAGGGCACGCGCTGGCTGGGACAGATTCTCGGTCTGAAGGATTTTATCCTAACCTGTGAGAAGGACCGTCTGGAGCTTCTTGCAAAGGACGATCCCTATGCATTTTTCTCCATTCTTCCTTACGCATATGTTCTTGGTGTAAGTGATGTTTGGGTGAAAAAATTCGAAACAATTGCGGTGGCAGCACCAAACTGGTATCAGGGCTATGATTCCACAGGTGTTTTTACCACCATGCTGTGGTGGAATCATTTCCATTACTGCTTTCATGATATTTCAGCTGCAGCTACATACGTTCCGGCACCAAAAGGCGGAAGCGGCGGAGGTAGCTTTGTCGGTTTTGGCGGTGGAGGCTTCTCTGGAGGCGGTTTCTCCGGTGGCGGCTTTGGCGGCGGAGGCGGCGGAAGCTGGTAAGTCTATCATAAAAACAAGTCCTTGCGTTTTACGGACTTGTTTTCTTTTCCCTTTTCCTTGTTATGCAAAGCCGCTATCTTGATGTCTCGGAATTCAGCTTACCGTCCTCCAGCTCCTTGACCTTCTTATAGAAGGTTGAATATTTCAAACCGGAAATAGCGATTGCTTCCTTGCTTTGCAGCTCCCCCTGCTGCCATAAATACACAATCTCCTCGAAGTCCTCCGGTAATGCGATTTTTGGCCGGCCGAACCGCACACCACGCATTTTCGCTGCACGGATTCCCTCAGCCTGCCGCTGATGGATATTCACACGCTCATTTTCCGCAACAAAGCTGAGCAGCTGCAATACGATATCCCCAATCAGAGTGCCAATCAGATCTTTTTTCTGATCTGTGTCGAGAAGCGGCATATCCAGAATCTTGATATCCACTTTTTTGTCCTTGGTTATGTATTTCCATTCCTGCAGAATCTCATTGTAGTTTCTGCCAAGACGATCGATACTTTTTACGACAAGCAGATCCCCCTGTTTCAGTTTCTTATAGACAAGCTTATGATACGCAGGCCGATTGAAATCTTTACCACTCAGTTTATCCATGTAAATATACTTTTTGTCAATTCCCATGTCCAATAATTCCAGATATTGTCTAGCTTCATTTTGGTCCTGACTGGAAACTCGGACATAACCATAAGTTTTTCTCATGTACATACTCCTTTCCATGCATGTGAAAATTATACTAGACTTCAGTGGAAATTAAACTGTTAAAATTTACCAATTTGTAAGCGGAATACATAAAAGCTGTAAAATACGGAATATTTTGAAAATATGTTTACAAATTCTGAATACTATGGCGAATTTGTTTTTATGGGAGAAGTATTTGACATATCGTCTGGAATGGTGTATAAAATAGACAGGAGTTAAATACGAGGAAAAGGACATGGGGTCATTATTCTGATGCAGAGAGAAGGACGGCAGGTGAAAGTCCTTTGAAGGAATGCTGATCTTACTACCTTGGAGTAGCACCCGAAAGGGAAAGCCGCATGCCTGCGTTACGGGTTTGAGTGCATATGAGGAATCATATGAACAAAGGTGGTACCGCGTGTAAGACTGAACGTCCTTTGGATGCAGTCTTTTTTTTGTTGAAGGAGATGATGATATGCAGCTTGTACTGGCACAAGTTTCTGACGCTGAAGCCCTGCAGCGTTATGAGGATGTCTGTAAGGATGCAGAGGAAACAGATGTTTTGCCGTTTCGCCTTCAGTATGCGGATATGTCTGCTTTTCTGAAGGCACAGACAGATTGGCATATCGGTGCAAATCTGCCAGAGGGTGTTGTTTCCAGCAGTCTGTATGTTGTCAGGCAGCATGGTGAAGTCGTTGCCACGCTTGTATTGCGGCATGAGCTCAATGCATATCTGAGAAAGTTTATCGGGCACATCGGATACCGCGTGCATCCGGCATATCGCAGGCAGGGAATCGCCAAAGAGATGCTGAAGCAGGCAGTTGTACTTGCAAAACGGGAATATGGACTGCAAGCGGTAATGGTCAGTTGTCGCGATGATAATATCGCGTCGAAAAAAACGATTCTGCACGCTGGTGGATGCTGGGAACGAAGCTATCGCATACCGGAAACAAATGAATGCTACGATATATTCTGGATAGGAGGAAATGAATATGATTGATATTAAAGAGCATGAGGAATTAAGCAGGCTGAATCATTCCTGTGCACATATGATGGCACAGGCGGTAAAGCGCTTGTATCCACAGGCAAAATTCTGGGTAGGGCCGGTCATCAGTGAGGGCTTCTATTATGATATTGACCTGGGTGATGAAGTAATTAAGGAAGAGGATCTTGCGAAAATCGAAAAGGAAATGAAAAAGATTGCCAAGGACGGCAAGCGTATCGTACGAAAGGAGATTTCCAAGGAAGAGGCTTTGGAAATGTTCCAAGATGACCCCTACAAAATTGATCTGATCAGTGATCTGGAGGATGGTACAATCACCTGTTATCAGCAGGGGGAGTTCATTGACCTGTGTCGGGGACCGCATGTCGATACAGTTAAGCAGTTGAAAAATTTCAAGCTGCTGAAGCATTCCGGTGCCTACTGGAAGGGAGATGCCAGCAATAAGATGCTGCAGAGAATCTACGGTATCTGTTTCCCGACAGCTGAGGAGCTTGAGGATCATCTGCATCTGCTGGAGGAAGCGAAAAAGCGTGATCACAAAAAGCTGGGAAGAGAGCTTGGACTGTTCATGATGAGCGAATTCGCTCCAGGTATGCCATTTTTCCTGCCAAACGGAATGATTATCCGCAATCTGCTGGAAAACTTCTGGTATGAAGAGCACACAAAGGAAAACTATCAGTTTATCAAAACACCAATCATGATGAGCAAAGAGCTGTGGGAGGTGAGTGGTCACTGGGAAAATTATAAAGAGAACATGTATACGACCATGGTTGATGATCGTGAATTCGCAATCAAACCGATGAATTGCCCGGGTTCTTTGCTGGTGTTTAAGAACGGGCTGCATTCCTATAAGGATCTCCCATTGCGTATGGGAGAGCTCGGACAGGTGCACCGTCATGAGGCAAGCGGCGCATTAAACGGATTGTTCCGCGTCCGTACGTTTACACAGGATGATGCACATATCTTTATGCGTCCCGATCAGATTGAAAGCGAAGTTATGCAGCTGATTCAGTTCATCGATCGTGTATATTCGGTGTTCGGACTGAGCTATCGCATCGAGCTTTCTACACGTCCTGAAAAGAAATACATTGGAGATCTGGCGATTTGGGAGCAGAGTGAAAAAGCATTGGCAGATGCCTGCGTTCATGCAGGAAAGGATTATAAGGTGAATCCGGGAGACGGAGCATTCTATGGTCCGAAGCTGGATTTCCATATCAAGGATTCTCTGGGAAGAGAATGGCAGTGCGGTACCATTCAGCTGGACATGAATCTGCCGGAGCGATTTGATTTAACTTATGTTGAAAAAGACGGCTCCAAGGTACGTCCGGTCATGCTTCATCGCGTAATCTTCGGTTCCATTGAACGCTTTATCGGTATCCTGATTGAGCATTTCGCAGGACATTTCCCAGTATGGCTGGCACCGCAGCAGGTCAGTGTGGTTCCGGTTCATCATGAGAAGCATCTGGGATATGCAAATGAGGTACATGAGAAATTATGTGCACTTGGCTTTCGCAGTAAGCTGGATGCAAGAAACGAAAAGCTGGGATACCGTATTCGTGAAGCGCAGCTTTCCAAAATTCCGTACCAGCTTGTAATCGGTGACGGTGAAATTGAAAACCGAAGTGTTACACTGCGCCGTGCACAAAGCAGGGAATCTATAACGATGTCACTGGATGACTTCATTGCTATGATGGAGAAAGCAGTGAAGGAGAAAAAACTGTAATGAAGCTGCTTAAGGGGGCGCTTGCAGCAATACTGGCTGTTTCGATGACAGCCTGTAGCACCCAGAGCAGCAAGCAGGAAGAAAAGGAATCTAAGAAAGAGGAGCCTATCAAAATTCTGGCGCCTATGGGAGCACCGTCTCTGTCCGTGCTTGGGCTTTACGGTAATCAGAACGTAACCATCGATACCGTTGACGGAACGGATGTATTGCGTGCACAGCTTGCGAAAAAGGATGGTGAGTATGATGCGATCATAGCTCCGATCAACCTGGGAGCAACGCTGCTTTCCAAGGATAAGAGTGCGTATCTTCTGGACTCTGTCGTCACATGGGGCAATCTGTATATTATCGGAAGTGATGAAGCGGATTTGAGTAAAGAGGGAATGTTTGCGGCCTTCGGTGAAAAGGCGGTTCCGCAGAAGGTATTGGAAAGCAGTATGGATATATCGTCGTTTACTCCTGAAATCCGTTATTTCAATTCTGCAAATGAAGTGCAGGCACAGCTGCTGAGTAAAAAGGCTGCTGTTGGTCTTCTGGCAGAGCCTGCTGCTACTGCAACCATTGCAAAGGCGAAGGAAAAAGGAATTGAACTCAAGGTTTTGAAGGATCTGCAGAAGGAATATAAGGCAGCAAATAACATGGAGCAAAGCGGATATCCGCAGGCTGCATTGTTTATTAAGAAGGGTAGCGAGGAGAAGGTTGCCGCTTACAGAAAGGAAGCGGAGGCATTTGTGAAAAAGGCGGATGACACCTCAATTGCCGGGGCTGTTGAAACAGCGACAGTGGAAAAGCTGGGAATTCCAAGTGTTCAGATTGCACAGAAAACATGGAAGCGTCAGAATATCCGGTTTGAAAAGGCAACAGATGTGCAAAAGGATATTGCATTGTTTCTGAAGCAGTTTGCCATTACGTTAAAGGACTCTGCCTATACAATATAATTGTTTGATTGCTTCCTTCATTCCGTAAGACAACATCCGACACCACATGCTATGCGTGATTGAGTGCTGTAACTTATAAAGAGCAAAGAATTGAAGATAAATCAAATAAAAAGGATCCGTTCTGAGCAACGGGTTCTTTTTGCATATGCTGCAGTGCTTCTGCATAGAATACTGCGTAACCAGCCCTTACAGGGACCATACAGATGTTACCTGAAATCTAAGAAAACTAAGCCTTCGGAATTCGCAATAAAAATTTTCTCATCTTTTTTTAGCAATCCTCTTGCCAAAGTGCTAATTTTGAGTATAATAGTATGTGTTAGCAGTTGAGAACTGCGAGTGCTAAAAGACAAGGAGGTATTTTTATATGTTGAAACCATTACACGATAACGTCATTTTGAAGAAAGAAAAGGCAGAGAAGGAAACGACGACAGCGAGCGGAATTATCCTGACTGACAATGCAAAGAATGTACCAAGCTACGCAACGGTGGTAGCAATCGGACCTGACAGCAAGGCTGATATCAAAGAGAATGACAAGGTGGTATATAAAGAGTACTCTGGTACAAATGTAAAGCTGGATGAAGAAGAATACATTATTATAGAAGCAGAAGATATCTTAGCAGTATTAGCATAAAACATAACAGGAGGTAAGGAACATGGCAAAAGAAGTACGTTTTTCAAAAGATGCAAGAACAGCAATGCTGAATGGTGTGAATGTACTGGCAGATGCAGTACGTGTAACACTTGGACCAAAGGGACGTAATGTCGTTTTGGAGAAAGAATACGGATCACCGCTGATTACCAATGACGGTGTCAGCATCGCAAAGGAAATCGAGCTGGAAGACAAGTTTGAAAACATGGGTGCCAAGCTGGTATATGAGGTTGCGAACAAAACCAATGATACTGCCGGTGATGGTACAACCACTGCTACTATTCTGGCACAGAGCATGATCAGCAACGGTCTTCGTCAGGTGGAAAAGGGTGCAAATCCTGTCCTGATGAGAGAGGGAATTGAATACGCAAGCAAGGAAGCAGCAAAGCATATTCTGGAAAAATCCCGCAAGGTGGAAACGAGTAATGATATTGCAAGCGTAGCAGCAATTTCCAGTGGAAGCAAGGAAGTTGGTAAGATCATTGCCGAGTCTATGGAAAAGGTTGGACGCAACGGTGTAATTTCCGTTGATGAATCCAATGGATTTGATACAGAGCTGGAAATCAGTGAAGGTATGCAGTATGACAAGGGCTATGTATCTCCATATATGGTAAGCGATCATGAAAAAATGCAGGCTGAGCTGGAAAATGCATATGTGCTGATCACTGACCAGAAAATCAATAATGTACAGGAAATCCTGCCTGTTCTGGAGCAGGTTGTACAGACAAACAAGCCGCTGCTGCTGATTGCAGATGATATTGAAAATGAAGTTACTTCCACATTGGTTGTTAACAAGCTGCGTGGTACCTTTAATGTAGTAGCTACCAAGGCACCTGGCTTCGGTGATAACCAGAAGGAAATTCTGAAGGATATCGCAATTCTGACAGGCGCAAACTTCTATTCCAAGGATTTAAGCATGGATCTGAAGGAGATGAAGCTGGAAGATTTGGGAACTGTTAAGAAGGTAGTTGTAACAAAAGACAATACGACGATGATTGGTGGTAACGGCTCTAAAGATGCTATTGACGCACGTGTAAAAGAAATCAGTGCACAGATGGAAAATTGCAAGAGTGATTACGACAAGAAGCGTTATGCAGAGCGTCTTGGTAAGCTGAGCAATGGTGTTGCTATCATCAAGGTTGGAGCAACTACAGAAAGCGAGCTGAAAGAAAAGAAGCTGCGTATCGAGGATGCTTTGAATGCAACACGTGCTGCGGTTGCGGAAGGTATCGTAATCGGTGGCGGTGCTGCTCTGGTTGAAGCTTATATCGCATTAAAGGATGAACTGAAATCCGATGTTGTGGATGTTCAGAAGGGTATCAAGGTTGTCATGGATGCACTGCTGGCACCAATTGCACAGATTGCAGAGAATGCAGGATACAATGCGGAAGAGATTGTTGAACAGCAGAAAACTGCAAAAGAAAACATCGGTTTCGATGCGAAGAATGGAAACTGGGTGGATATGTTCAAGGAAGGCATCATAGACCCTACAAAAGTAACAAGAAGTGCACTTCTCAACTCTGCAAGTATTTCCGCTCTGTTCCTGACGACAGAAGCTGGTGTTGCAGCAATTAAGGAAAAAGAGGCACCGGTACCTCCAATGCCTGCCGGACCAATGTACTAAGAACAAGCTATGGTGATATAAAACTGCTGTACGGACGCATATCCGCAGCAGTTTTTTTATGTTAAGCACACAGGGTTAGCTGTACAGTATCCATACGTCGTCTTTCGTTAGGCGGTGTATAATTGTAATTGCTTATATCAGATATTCGTAAAAGTAACCGTATGCTGTCTTTTCTTTAGAAAATCTTTTGTTTTTTTTACCAGGTTCCTTAAATTTCGTTATTTATAATACCAATAGGGGAAAAGGAGGCTTTATGGAACAAGAAAAAAAAGAACGAAGGCAGCATGGGTTTCATCCGCTGCAGGATATCGGACAGCTGTTTCTATCTCTGTATAACAGTATGAAAAAGGGTTTGCGCGGTGTAGGTGTGCTCGCTTCTTTGCTGAAGCAGAGTGTATGTGAGCGAATAGAGGATTGTCAGCTGCGTCAGAAGAATCAGAAAAGCAGAAAACAGATATTGCGCATGGAGGATGAACAGAGTCAGCAGATAAGGGATATTTTATTTCCCAGAAATGCAAGAACCGGTCAGCATGCAACAACGATTATACTGTTTGCGACCTTTGCTCTGCAGCTGATATCGCTGACAACAACCTATCGCGGCGCTCGCTATTATCTGCTCGATCTTAATCCGCTGGCACCGTTTTTGTTTGCGCTGGTTGTTCAGGTTTTGTTGTTTTACTTCAGTAAACAGGCCGGTCAGCATGCACATATGAAGCCGACACGCTATATGATATTTCTTATGATTGTCTGTATTTCCGTACTTACATCCTATGTCGGAATCATCAATAATACAATATCGCCACTGAATGATTATAAAAATCAGTATAAGGAATATCAGAGCAGCTTTGCAGCAGCCAAGGATGAGCTGCGCACGCTGTATGGGGATTACGTGTCCTATGAGAGAGCGTTGAATTCTTTGCAGAATCAGGCAAACCAGCTGATACAGATCACCGACAGTGCTATCGCATCTATTCAGAAAAAATCCGGTACGCTTCAGAACATCCAGCCTTCCACCTCGGTAACCACATCACAGCAGAGTGATGGAGGAAGCAGTGTTACACAGACTACGGATCAAAAGGAGCTGACCAGGGCTCTGGAGAAGATTGCAGATAATGAGGAGAAGGCTGAAAAGCTGAAAGCAGCTATCAAGCAGCTGCAGAACGCAAGCAGTTCTGCGAGTATGAAGCATATGAAAAAAGAGCTGGATGAGCTGTCTGCTGAAACCCGTCAGTAGCCTTCGCAAAAGGCATATACCGAATTTCAGAATCTGACGATGTCCTACAATCATTTACTGGATACACTGAACGCCTTTTTGAAGGAAGCTGATGCGGAAGGCATGAAGGATTTGAAAACGCTGAATATAAGTCTGGATCAGGTTATTCAAATGGTGGGGCAGTACCGTAAATTTCAAAAGCTTACCCTTACGGATATTCAAAAGCTGCAGCAGAAACATAACATTCTGGGCTCTGACCAGCAGGCAAAGGGATCCACGGTTTCCAGTCTGCTGAGTGCCTTTCTGCCATTCCGCAATATGCATCAGGAGGAATATCAGAAATTCCGTATCGATCTGGAGCTTCAGATATCCGATAGCTATTATGCATTAAAAGAGCATGCTAAGGTATTGCAGGCCTTGGATAAAGAAGCGGTGAACAGGATTATGAAAACACTTGATGAAAGCTATCAGAAGCATCATTCCTTCACAGATATAACGGTAATTGCATTTTCGCGCTTTACACAATCGCAGGCGGCGCGCAATACAGCGCTGATCTGCTTTCTGATCGCATCGCTGGTTGATGTCATATCGGCTATTCTGCCGTTTTTCTGGATCAATCGTTACAACTCAGCACTGCATGGCAGAAAAAAACACGGCGGGGATCCGGAAGAAGAATTGCTGGAACAGCTGTATTATGCTGCGGCTTCACAGCTTCCGGTACAGCACAAGGACATTCGAATCTATGTATGTGAGGTTCTCTCCTATCTGAACACCTATATACAGCTTTATCAGGAGGTACCCTTTGCGAAGGAGGATGGTTACGTGATGATGGCTGCGCGACAAAGTGTTGAACAGCCCGGGTATCATGCAATCAATGCTGTCCTGCTAACTCTGCATCAGTTAAACACCATATCCATACAGGATCTGCATCAGATGAAAATACAGTATTACAACTTTCATGAGGATGTGGGGCTTTTACAGGAGGATTATGTATACATCATGAGCAGCGACCTGCTACTGTGGCTGCAGCAGCATCTTCTTGCGGTACTGCATCAGCAGAGGCTGTTATCGGAAATGAAGGGAGGGATGATGGAATGCAAGCATTGAATGTTGCCGCAATCCTTCTGACAGGCAGTGCCTGCAGCGTCTTACTACTGCAAGCCAGACATCGCCTTCTCATTTGCCGTATCCCTGCACTGGTGATCTTTCTTCTGCTGGATTTACCGCTTTACGGCATTCTGCTCTATCTGCACGCAGACACTGCTGAGGCATTGCTTCGCAGGGCTGTTTTGGGCGGTGGCTTCGCTATCGGATGCATCGTAATTGCCCTGCTCTTTCTAAGAAGAAAAAAAGTGCTGCTTTCTTACGGTGGTGAGCTTGTTTCCGTGACCGCGTCACTTCAGCTGTTCACCTTGCTGTATACAGGAGCAGCTCTGCTTTACCTGCATATCGTGCAGGCAAGCGGACTGACAAGAGAAATCTGCATGATGATTATGGAGCACCTTCTTTTGTTCTCCATGGTTTCGTGTTTTCTCTGTCTTCTTGAACAGTGGTTTCAGGCAAATGCATGCAGTGAAGCACTGCGACAGCTGCATAAAAGCCGATTGCGGATACGGCAGAAAAAATAAGAGCGAGGCTGTCAAAAAGGGAACCTTTTTACTGCAGGGTGTTTGCGAACAGGGGCTTCAAATTCTATGGTTAAATACGATCTATTGCATTATGCCATGAGTAAGAATCCCGAAAGGATATCCGCAGTCTCTTTCGTGCAAGGTCGAAAGCAGTTGACAGTATCCGGTTAAAAGCAGGCGAATACAGAATCGCCTGCTTATTCTCTCTGATCAGCATGGGATCCATACAGCTCATGAAAATAGCTGAACCTCATCAGCGAAAAGCACAGAAAAAAGAGATTTCCGAGCTTGTGATTGGAAATCTCCTCGCTTCATGACCTAAGGAATACGCAGCACACAGCTGCTTTTTTCTGTGTTCAAAGAAGCGTGTACAATAATGTCTATCTGATATCCTTTACATACTGCAGAATATCGGCAGCGTTATTGGCGGGACTGGCCTTCTCAAAGGTTTTGATGATAACTCCCTCCTCATCGATGACATACGTGGAACGTGTTACTCCCATATAGGTCTTCCCGTACAGTTTTTTCTCCTTCCAGACATCGTAGGCCTGAATAACGCTCAGTTCTGTATCCGATAACAGAAGGAAGGGAAGCTCATACTTCTCTTTGAATTTTATATGGGAAGCACTGGAATCCTTGCTGATTCCGATTACGACGATATCCTCCCGTTTAAACTCCTCGTAGGCTGCCTTGAATGCACATGCCTGTTTGGTGCATCCCGGTGTATTATCCTTTGGATAAAAATACAAAACGACCTTCTTTCCCCTGAAGTCATGTAAAGCAACCGGATTGCCATGTTCATCCGGTAATGTAAAATCAATGGCCTTGCTGCCAGTTTCCAGCATATCGATCAACTCCTGTCTTTTCTTTATTCTAGCACGATTTTCATTGTGAAGAAAGTCGAATGCATGGTAAAATAAATAGGTATGTGAAAGTGAGGGTATTATATGATAAAACTTGTGGCATGTGATCTGGACGGCACGCTGCTGGATGAAAACCATCAGCTGTCACAGCGCAATATTCAGGCGATACAAAGACTTCATAAGGCAGGTATCAACTTTATGGTGGCGACAGGACGAAATTATCAAAGTGTTGCGCCCATGTTCAAAAAAGAAGGAATTCACTGTGACTGTCTGCTGCTGAACGGTGCCTTGATTACGGATGCGTATGGAAAACGGCTGTCTCATACACCCTTGACGCCGGGAATCGCTGAGGCAGCATTGCGAATTCTGGAGGAAAGCACGCTGCCCTACCATATGTACACCGATGAAGGAATTGTGAGCAGTACACCGAAACAGGGCAGAGCAATGTTTATCCGGCATATGCGCAAGCAGGGGATGCGGGATAAAGAAATTCATGAGCTCATGGAAACATCCTCCTTTGGAAGGTATGACAGAGAAATCGATGATCCCTTTCAATATCTGATGGAGGAGCCGATTATTTATAAGCTGGAAGCCTTTGGGGATGATGCACAGCAGCTGCAATCAGTGCGGATGCAGCTTTCCGGCATGAAACAGACATCGGTAACGAATTCTGTGGCCGATAATATAGAAATAACAGCAAGCGATGCGCAAAAGGGTCTGGCTTTGAAAAAGCTCTGCGCAAAACAGGGGCTGCATCCGGATGAGGTGATGGTATTCGGTGACAGTCTGAATGATCTGTCCATGATGCGGGAATTTCGTTACAGCTTTGCAATGGCAAATGCCGAAGATATCATAAAGGAAGCCGCCGGCTATCAGACATTGAGCAATGCAGCGCATGGGGTGGCCCACGTGCTGGAACAGCTTCTGGAGGCTGCTACTGAAAAAAGGGTTTCCAATTTATAGAAAATAAGGTAAAATAAAGCTATATGACTCATGGAAAGGATGTTCGAAGTATGAAAAAAGCTACCATTGCGGACGTTGCTGAACTTGCCGGTGTTTCCAAAGCAACCGTATCCCGCTATCTCAAACAGGAAAATGTACGGGAGGAAATAGCAGAGAAGATACGTGCTGCCATTGAAGAGACCGGTTATGTTGCCAGAGGAAGTAAAACAGATAAAGCAAATGACAAAACGGCGGAGACAAAGAGTGAAAAAGGGAAGCACACAGGCAGGGTAAAACAGAAAAATTACCGGCTCGGCGTGCTGGTTAAGGATATTGCGCTGCCCCGCACAAGAAATATAATTCATGCATTGAAGGATGTGCTGAAGGAGCAGGGTATCACATTCTCAATCTGTGTGACCGATGGAATGGAGGAGCTGGAGGAAAAATATCTTACCTCCTATATTGTACAAAATGTGAACGGTATCATCATCGAAGGCTGTTCCAGTGCGGAGTTTATTCAGAAGCAGATGCGTACGACCTCGATTCCGGTTCTGTTCCTGAACGAGGATAAAGAACAGCTGAACTGCTGTTGTTTGCATGAGGTACAGGCCGGAGAGGTGCTGGGAGCCTATATGCTGAAAAAGCAGCAGCTGGTTGTCCGTTATCTCGGGGTTGATCAGATGCTCGCGGATCAGCGGCTGCAGGGAATCCGAAACTGCTATCATGAAAAACGGCAGCCCATCGATCTCAAGGTGATTCTCTGTACTGGCAGCTATGCGGATATCTATGAGAAAATAAAAGAAATCTTTACGGAGAAAATTGATCTTCTTTTACTGGAACGTGATGAGATGGCGATTCCCCTAACCAAATTCGCAAGGGAATATCATATCGCGATTCCGCAGAATGCATCGGTAATCAGCTTTGGCGGACATGAGATTTGCCGCGTGATGTCACCTGCTCTTCATGCACTCGCATATGATTATACAGCATATGCCAGGGATATCGCAGCGCATATGAATGCATTGATTGAAAAAACTGCTGTTAAGGAACAGACGGCTGCCTTCTCGATTTTTGAAGGAGAAAGCGTACGTTAGGGGCTGTGACAGATAAGTCACAGCCCAGACATAAAAAATACACCCAATTCTATAGAGAAGAAGGTGTATTTTTTGGTATAATTTATGTATGACAAGTACTCAAATTAACCAAGGAAATTATACCG
>NZ_JAHOOJ010000038.1:0-23707 GCF_019132535.1 Erysipelatoclostridium sp. DFI.2.3
AAATCAGTATAACCCTTGATGAATTGGGCATACTGATAATACATAAACAGATGATGATTAGACATGATTCGTCATCTACTATCTAAACCTGTCGATTTTTACTTACACATAATTCTTCACATTCCCTTTCTGCCCGATAGCGGGTAAATTAAAAAAAGAGAATTCAACATGACTGTAGTTCAATAGGAATTGAATCCTCTCTTTTAAACACTTTAAGGTAAGAATGAACCAAATGCGAATACTCGTATTTTCATATATTGAAGACTGTCAGCTGTCATGCTCAGTCTTATAAGCTTTTTTATATCTTCTTTCCAGTTCTTCATGTAATTCCTGCTGCGAATAATCCACATAGAGCATGATCTTTTTCTCCACCTGCTTCTGATAATCCGTTGGCTTGCTTTTAAATTTATCCACGATATATTCTATTTTATTCCAGGTGTGAGGATACGTGCTGCGCATATAGCGAAAGCATTCCGGCTGTGTCTGATAGAGCTTTGCGGCATTCCAGCAGATAACACTCTGACTTACTTCATCATCAATTTCCAATTCTTCAAGAGGGTACAAACCAATCTCCTTCAACGGTTTTGGCACCTGCTCATCCTGCTGATAAAAGTAGGATTCCCAGCTGGTATAGCCGCGCTTTACGGCGATCTCATATGGCGTGTCTTTTAAATAGTTATTTTTGTCTGTCAGCCTGACAAGCTCATAAAAGTGCGGTGCCAGCCATTCACAGCGCCTTGTGGACATATAACCCGACAAAATGACGATATTGCATGCCAGTAATTCCTTTGCATCCTCAAAAATCATAACGGAGGAAAGCTGTGACAAATAGGGCGCAAAGTGTGCAGAATAGGAATCTTCATCCTGTAACAGTACATCAAGCTCCAGAAGAAGGGTTGTAAACTCCATATTTTGAATAACAGCTATCAGGTCATCTCCTACAGTGGAGGAATAAAAGGGCAGTATAAGATTCCGTGCCGTCTTGTATTTATGAACTTCTTTTAAGGAAAATGCATACGATAAGACGATTTCATCCTTTCTGGTATCCGTTGGATAAACGGTTTTAAAAACCCTTACTGCTTCTTTGTACTTTTCACTGGAATGACAGGCGATGGCATAGTATCTCATCATCAGAGGGTGCGCCTTATTCTTTTTGATATATGGCTTCCATAATGAAATGGCCTTCTGCATATCCCCTAGGTATAGGAAAAGGATACCCTTTAAAATAACAGCGGGCTCATTGCTTGAAGAAAACTCATTCAGTTTATGAATAGCCTTCATATAGTTTTCTGCTTCTATGAATTCCTTAACGGAATCCAGCCTGCGCTCATCTTTTGTGTGAAACAGACTGTAAATCTCATTCAAATCAATACGGTTAAAATCGTATGTATCCTGTGGCATAATATGCTTCTCTCTTTCGACATTAAAATTATACATTCTTTTTAATTATAAGGGTATAAAGGGATGATTTTCCAATAAAAATTGTAAATAATTTACAAAAATGCAACAGATGTACCCTGCTTGATTCCTGTTGATCATAATGAAGCAGGCAGTTAGATTACACAAAAAAGAAAAGAATGGCAGAAAGGGATATATATTCTGTTTGATTTTGTTATAATAATGAAAAACCTGACGCTTGTATCGGGATCAGCGCGGTAAGAAAAGGCTTGGGTAAGGGAAATAAGTCTGTGGCTTATAGGATATGAAATCGTTATTGCATAAGAAACACATTCAGGCTACTTTTAAAAGCGTAAGGAGAGTTCGGTATGATCATTAGAAAAGCGGTTAAACAGGATCTGCCCCAGCTGCAGGTTATGTATGAAGCTATTATTGCACATATGTATGCACAGCAAATCTGTATATGGGATGCGGTGTATCCCTGCATTTGTTTTCCGGAGGATATTAAACAGGAGCGTATGTATGTCCTGCAGAAGGATGCCCGGATACTGGCTGCGTTTGCATTATGCGAGCATAATAAGGGGGAACAGCACGTCGACTGGCATCTATCAGGACAGAAAGCCCTGTATCTTGACCGCCTTGGTGTGCATGTGGATGCGATGGGAAAGGGTGTTGGCAGAGCAGCGATACGGGAAGCAATGCGTTGTGCAAAGGAACGGCAGGCAGATGTTTTACGGCTGTTTGCGGTGGACAGCAATACACCGGCCATCCGGCTGTATGAGAAAAACGGGTTTATTCAGGCGAAGGGCATCTATCATGAGGTTATTGATGATACTTTGACACTGCATGAATTGGGCTTTGAAAAAGCCATAACAGAAAAAGAACTGCCGGGATAACGTGATTTGAAACCGGCAGCTTAAGAAAGGAGGAAATGTATGAGCGAGCTTTTGCGATTTGAAACACGGGAAGCATTCAGAGAATGGCTGAGCGAAAACTGTCGGCGCAGGGAAGGGGTGTGGCTGGAATTTGGCAAAACAAAGGAGGTGGAAACACTGTCCGCAAACGATGCTTTACTGGAGGCACTTTGCTTTGGCTGGATTGACGGCGTGATGAAGTACATCCTACAAGAAGTATTTTGCGCCGCGAAGAGCTGGCAGCAAATGGTCACAGAAAAACAAGGCGCTGGTTCAGGAGCTGGAAGCATGCGGTGCCATGACGGAATACGGACGCAGGAAAATAGAAGAGGCGAAAAAGAACGGACAGTGGGACAACGCCGCTTCTCCTTCTGCAATCAGCGAGGAACAGATTGCGGCAGTTGCTGCCTTGTTAAAGGAAAATGCACAGGCTTATACTAATTTTCAGAAGATGCCGGCATCTGTGAAAAAGACATATACACGTGCTTATCTCGATGCAAAGACAGAAGCGGGTCGCAGCCGGCGTCTTGCATGGATGATGGATCGGCTGGAAAATAACTTAAAGCCAATGTGAGCTTGAAGAAAACAAAGAAGGAGATTTTATGGAGCTGAAAAAACTGGACGGAAGCTTTTCCGTATGCAAGGTGGTGGATTATTCCATGGTGAATTTGAACAGCACCTATTGCTTTATAGGAAAAACAGATGAGGAAAATTCACTTGTCTGTTTACAGGAGGAGGTACCGGAAAATACCATCGAGCGTGAAGATCACTGGAAGGCATTTCGCATACAGGGAATTCTGGATTTCTCCCTGATCGGCATTCTGTCCGAGATTTCAACGCTGCTTGCGAAAAAAAGCATCGGCATCTTTGCCATATCTACGTACAACACCGATTATATCCTGATGAAGGAGGAACAGTTTGAGAATGCAGTGAGGATACTTGCAGAAGCAGGCTATCGTATCCTGTGATGATATCATACCGTAGGAAAGAAAACGCCGCAAAGATTTCGATCAGATTTAGGATAAAGCGATCGTAAAAAAGCCTTGCTGAATCTAACGTGAATCTAACGACAGGGTTTTTTTATAAGAATCACTGCAAAATTCAGAAATGCAACGCAGCGTTGCGCAAGTGCATGCGAAAAGCTATGGAAGATAACATGGAGATTTGGTATGATGTACCTGTGTTTGAGTGAGGAGGCAGATTTATGAATTTAGGAGAAAAGCTGTTGAAGCTGCGAAAGGAAAAGGGACTCTCACAGGAGGCGCTGGCAGAGCAGATCAAAACGACCAGGCAGGCATTCAGCAAATGCACCGAAGGCGCGCAGAGCGGGAGAATAATCAGGGCTATCCGGAAACGGAAAAGCTGTTGCAGCTGTCAAATATATTCGGAGTGTCCGTGGATTATCTGTTAAAGGATGATACGTGTAAAGAGGGTACTGAGGAGAAGGGGTATTATGTAAGCAAAGAGATGGCGCAGGGGTTTCTGATGAAGGAAAGCAGGGTAAGCAGAAGCGTAGCAGTGGGATTTATGTTCTGGGCACTGGCCGGCATTCCATTCTGTATGTTTCCGAATCATTCCTCATGGCGTCTGCTTGGTATGGGGGTGTTTATTTTCCTTGGAATCTGTGCGGTTGTCATCGGTATGTTTCATGATCAGGACACCTATGCCGTGTTGAAGCAGGAGGTACTGCTGTTTGACTATGAATACAGGAAAGAGCTTTGCAGGGAATATCAGGTACGGCGGAAAAAATATGGATTTGTGGCCGTTCCCTGCTGCATCCTGTTTGTTGCGGGAATCGTTGCATTGGCTGCCACGAAGCGCGGTTACCTTCCATGGAGCGAATACCATGCTTTTATATTTCTGGGTTTAGCCGCAGGGCTTTTGGGATTTGTGTATACCGCAGGGATGCTGGATGCCTATGAGCAGCTTGTGGAAAATGAGAAATACACGGGACGTCTGCTATTTAAGCTCAGAAAGAAAATACGAACAAAGATTGATTAGCTTTCATGCTTTCACAGGCTTGCGTGCCTGCCGTGTTAAGGTGAACAACAGTGCCTGTGAGGTGTCTTTACAGATACCGCTGCATGATGCAGGTAACGTGATGACTGCTGCAAATCCGGCGTGTTCAGTGCTGTTATTATAATGCACGGATTTCCATGATTTCGGGAATCCGTTTTTTTTATTTTATATAAAAGACACACTCTGTTAGAATAGTTTGTATTCATTCCTAGCGTAGTGTGCCTTTTATGTTTGCGTATGGGTGGTAAAATACTTACAGGTATTTAAAAGAGCATGATACTGATGACTAGACCAATCGCCCCTATGACAAGGAAGATTAAACCGATACCGGCTGCTTTCTTTCTACGCTCAATCTCGGATTGACTATCTGGGGATAGATCAATGAGTGGATAGTTTCTTCTGCCAATAAGATAAAGAAGCAATCCACTTGTATGATTGCCGTTCATTGCAAGAAATCCCCAAAGCTTTGGATGCTTCAATCCCCTTGCTGTAGCGTCGATCACAGTAATATGATAGATCTGATAGATCATTTCCAATGCTCCTACAATAAGAACAGCACCACTGATAACTGCTGAAATCATCATTTTTGTTTCCATATTTTCCTCCTATAATTTTTTTATGATCTGATAAAGTAAAGCAGCAGAGCTGATGATAGCAAAGCAGAAGACACCTATCAAATAATATTGATTATCCCGCAGGAACATATTGAATGCCACAAGGAGTATCACAAGCAAAACATTGATCATGATAGCGGCTATCAGCTTACGATTGCTTTTCACGATATTCGTATTTTCTTCTAAATGCTCAATCATTTTATCATCACCTTTTAATAAATCATCCAGACTAAGAGAATAAAGATTACTCAGATCAATAACGTTCATGATATCCGGATACGATCTTTCATTTCTCCCAATTTGAGATTGTCTGCCTCGTAACTTTAATATCTTCGGCCACCTGTTCCTGTGTCAGTCCGGAATTGATACGAGCTTCCTTTAATTTTTTTCCTATCTCCATATGCATGTTCTCCTTTCGGATACATCATGTCACTTTAGGGAATAAAAGTCTATCAAAATTATTTTACATTGTCCGTTTTGGGTACGAAAAGGGTTTATATATGTGAATAGTTAGTGTACAGTGCGAAAAGGTGTATAGAAAATAACATATTTCACACAGAAACAGATCGAACAAGTGAATTCTGTTAATCTAATTCCCATGTTGAAGGAACAGGGATGACAATGAATGGTATTATGGTCTGAATACGACAGGATACTGACAGCTGTGAGTAAGGGATACAGCAGGATGGCATGCGTTTTACAATAGGCCTTTCATTAAAAAAACATGAAGTCGGCAAGCATGGTTTTTAAATTTCAAATCTAGTAGAATGTGCATGTTTTATGAGAAAACCATGTGCACCGCATGAACAGAACAATCAATGGAATGGAGCAATTCTATGCTTGCTTTAGAATATATTGTATAGATGAGATGCCTGATCAGGAACGATTGATTGCACAGAAGGAAGCTATATTGCTCCCGATGAGCAAGACTGCTCTGGGTGCTTATTTATAGATCGAATGTCAGTTTGACTGGAGATAAGTGAAATTTAGTGAAAATCCGATGGGAATATATAAAATACAAAAGTATAGTAAGAAGTGAATTGCAAAAGCAAGAATTGTAAAAAATGGAATGCAGTTGTCTTACTTTACATTTCGCCATCCTCTGCCTGCTTATGGAAACAGGCACGCGGAAAAGCAGCACTTGCTTGTTCGATTGTAATTCATCCACGAAGGAATGGTGTATAATAATAGAAATAAGCATATAGATGCGTAAGGGAGATGCCGTTGTGAAAATTACAAATAAGAATATAGATGCCGGGAATGCATTCGACTGGGGCCGGACATCAAAGGATTATGCAAAGTATCGGGATATTTATCCCTCTGTGTTTTATGAAAAAATTGCAGAACGTGGATTATGTGTCGCAAATCAGCGTGTGCTTGATTTGGGAACAGGAACCGGTGTGCTGCCTAGGAACATGTACACCTATGGTGCCAACTGGACAGGAACGGATATTTCCCAGCAGCAGATTGAAGAGGCGAAGGCACTTGCACGACAAATGAACCAGAATATATCTTATTTCTGTGTATCTGCCGAGGATATCAGCTTTACCAGCCATACCTTTGACGTCATTACAGCATGTCAGTGTTTTTGGTATTTTGATTATGAAAGGCTGCTTCCAAAGCTGCTTCAGTATCTGAAACCGGAGGGGAGGCTTCTCTTTTTATATATGGCCTGGCTTCCTCAAGAGGATGCGATCGCAGGTGCAAGCGAGCAGCTGGTTTTAAAATACAGCCCAAACTGGTCAGGAGCCCGAGAGTATATGCACCCTATTTCATTGCCTGACTGTGTATATGAAGTGTTTGAACCGGTAGCACATGAGGAATATGCCCTTGATATTCCCTTTACCAGAGAATCCTGGAATGGGAGAATGAAGGCCTGTCGGGGTGTGGGGGCCTCTCTTTCTGATCAAGCGATGAAAGCATGGGAACAGGAACACCTGCAGCTGCTAAAAAAGAATGCCCCTGCGGCTTTCAATATAAAGCATTATGCGGCAATGCTGGAGATGAAGCGGAGAACATAATGCACCTGTGCTGCTGGTGGAAACAGGTAGCGTCAGGAAGAATTGAAGGTGTCGCAGGCAGGGTGGTTTTTCATGCAGAACTTGTCCCGTACCTTGATTATCCGGAAATCTTCTGTTCTGTAAGGAAAAAAATGCAGCGGTTATTTGCTGCCATAGGAAAAAAGCCGGAGTTCATTCATCCCGGCTTTTTGTATATAAAGCATGCTGCGGATACAGGCTGTTACATTTATTTGATCTTTCCTATGATATATGATTGCATTACAATATTATATGGCGTATAATATTGTTGAAGAAAGGTGATGTATATGACATTTCAGCTTGGCTCTGCATTGCTGGACGCCTGTGTGCTGGCAACGCTGCACAAGGAGGATACCTATGGATATCGTCTAACGCAGGAGGTAAAGGTTGTAATGAGTGTGAGTGAGTCAACACTGTATCCGGTTCTGCGCAGACTCATGAGAGAAGGCTATCTGGAAACCTATGACCAGCAGCATATGGGCAGAAATCGAAGATATTACCGATTGACAGATGCAGGAAGAAATAAATATAGGGAGTATGTTGAGGAATGGAAGGCATTCTCAACAAAATTCAGTGGTATTCTGGAGGGAGGAAAAGAACATGAAGAAGGCTGAGTATATAGCGGAACTGAAGCGAAGGCTTGCGAATTTTTCACCATCTGAGGTGGAGGATGCAGTTTCGTATTGTGAAGAATATTTTGAAGAAGCAGGGGATGGGAATGACCAGCAGGTCATAGATGATTTAGGGACACCGGCGCAGTTTGCAGCACAGCTGAAGGCAGAGAGGTCCATACGTCAGGAACAGCAGCATAGAAACTATCGCAGAGGAAATAATCCAAACAGCTCATTGAAAAATGCAGGGATGATCATTCTTGGTATCTGTGCCCTGCCGATTGCTCTTCCGCTTCTGTTTGCGGCTATTGCCGTAATGTTTGCACTTGTGATTACCGTATTTGCATTGGGCGTAGCCGGTATTGTATCCTTTGCCTCTATATTGATTACAGGGATACCTCTGATGGCAAGTGCTGTTACAAACTACCATACGCCATCCAATGCATGGATTGCGGCAGGTGGCGGATTTTTATGTATTGGCTTGGGCTTACTGCTTTCTATTTTGTTTTTTTCACTCATTCGTACCGTGCTGCCTGCGTTTACCAATGCACTGACACGGCTGTATCATAAGGCACAGGGAGGAAAACGGCATGAAAAAGCATAGAGGGATACGTACACTGGTTGTGGTGTCTGTAGTTTTGATGGTATTGGGATCCTTATGTATTGGTGTGGGGATCGCAAAGGGGGGCGATTTGCGCTATCTGCATGTTGACAAGGATACGGTAGACTGGTGGCCGTTTAACGGAAGCTTCGGTATACAGTTGGGAGATAGCTTTGATTTTACATCCTGGGAGGATGAGAAGCACAGCTATAAGGAGCGCTGGGATCAGTCGCTGCAGGAAGTGGAATCGCTGTCACTTGACGTCACTCTGGGAGATGTCCGGATTGAACGGGGAAAGGAAAATAAAATTACATTCCTCGATATTCGCAAGGAGAAAGTGAACATCAAACAGGAGAAGGGCAATGTAACGGTTACTGTAGACAATCCGGATATAAGCAAAGGAAATCGGAATCGAAATGATACGATTATAGTTACGTTGAAGGATAAGCAGTATGAGCGAATATACGTTGAAGATAAGCTTGGTGACATTCAGCTGAAAAACCTGTCCGCAAAGCATATCACCATAGAAGAAAAGCTAGGGGATATTACGCTGGAACATATCGTTTCCAAGGATTTGGCGATTGCGCAATCTGCCGGAGATATTGAGGTGGATGGACAGCTTTATGGAAACAGTGTAGTGAAAAGCAGCATGGGTGATATCATGATTCATGTTCGCGGAGATCAGAAGGATTATCGCTACAGGGTTAAAAATACAATGGGAGATACACAGATCCAAAACCGGGAATGGGAGCTGTCATGTGATGCAGAGGAAGGGAATCGATCGAGTGACAACTACCTTCAGCTACACAGCAGTATGGGGGATATCGATCTGCAGTTTGAAGGATGAGTAGCTTCGAGGAGCTGGTCAGGGAGTGTGACAGACTGTGGCTCAACTGCCGCTGTACCAGATTAAGGCTAACCCCTGTGAAAAAACAGGTACAAAAAGATAACAGGAGGAAAGCGGTAGAGCTGAAAGCAGACTGGGAAACGTTTTTACAGCATGCTGCAGAAAATTTGGAGGATGCAGGGTGGAAAACGGAAATGGACAGACGTGTTCTTGCTTTGCTTCGCAGTGAATCCGTTCTGAATTTCGCGGTGTTAAAGCCTGCGGTTCAGGAGGAATTCCTATCCATTACCAAGCAGTTCGTTCGGGATGCCATGTGCTTTGATACTGCGCTTGAGCTGGATGATATCATGCAGGCAATGCGGAATGTCTGGATTATTTTGCTGCTGGAATGTATGCTGGAGCGGAAGCTGTGCTATCACAAGGCGATCTTCGCCTACAGTATGCTGTATCCGTATACCGATAATTTTCTGGATGACCCTGCTATTGACAAACAACGGAAAAAGGCGTTTAACAGCTGGCTGAGCGAACGTCTGAAGGGGGAACAGAGGCCGATGGATGCAGACCTGTATCGTCAGGTAGATGCCCTTGTTTCCATGATTGAGGATACTTTTCCCCGCCAACAGTTTCCGGATGTGTATGATGCACTTCTGCGCATTCAGGAGGGCCAGATCTTGTCCGTACAGCAGGACAGCAGACTTTGTGAAGAAGAAATACGAAGGATATCCATATACAAGGGGGGAGCCTCTGTTTTGGCTGACGGCTATCTGATGGATGGAGACCTTTCTGAAAAAGAAGCATTTTTCTGTATCGCCTACGGTTTTCTTTTACAGGTGGCAGATGATATACAGGATATGGAGGAGGATCGCATTCTGTGCCAGCATACACTTGCAAGCATGCTGCACGGGAAAAGACAGCGTCTGCGCCTTGCACAACGCCTGCATACCTATCTGCATGAGGTGTTGTTTTATCATTATCCAGCAAAAGCCAGTACAATGCAGTCCTTTGTTGAGAAAAATTGCCGGTTCCTGCTTATCGGATCGATTGCAAAGCAGCTGCATCTGTTTCCAAAGCCGTTTGCATACCGCATGCGGCGCAGTCTTCCTCTCGGCCTGGATGCTGTAACCACTTTGATGAACGAGAGCAGTGCGATGCTGCAGTCCGAGCAGATTCACGCTGTTATACAGGCCTATGTGCAGGCGTTGTGAGGCTGACTATGCAGACAGCCGTGTAAAAAGGCAGGGATTAACTTCAGAAACATGAAAAAGGCTTTACTATAATAAAAGACTTATCCGGAAACAATCGCTGTATGCGATAAGTGCAGAACAGCCTGCTTCCATGGATAAGTCTTTTTCTTTATGGTGATGCTTTTCCTCTTATTTTCCGATATAGGTGAAGCGTGGTGTCAGTACGCCATCAACCAGAATGCTCTCACAAAACATAGCAAGAGGGCGTATCCAGACCTCCTCGTTGCCATATAGCTGCCGGTATACAACATAGCGCTCCAGCGTTTCACTGTGTGTTGCCACATACAGCACGCTGTAGCATTTTCCTTTGAAATGGCGGTATTTTCCAGGCTTTACTTCCATGCCTTCCACCGGAAGACCCTCTGCTTCCTTTAACGGCTTTACAAAAATTGGTACTGCGTATACCGCTGATTGTTCTTCCTCCATCAGGTCCCGGGCTTCCCCGTACGAAATGCTGCAATCTTCTGTCACAGTCTGTTCACTCTCGTTATCCTTATACAGAATGCAGGAGCTCTTTGCGGGAATGGTAAGCTGCAGGCTTCCGCCTTCACTTCTGTATGTCGTGCCACGCAGAAAATCCTTCCAGCAGCCCTGTGGGATAGGCAGCTCTGCTTCATAATCCGCATCTGCCACATTGCATGCGATATACAGACTGTCCTGCTCACAGCTTCGACAGAATACAAACTGTTCATTACGAAGCAGTACCTGCTCATAGCTGCCGTGGCTGCAGGCTCTCATCTTATGCACGAAAGAAAGCAGAGCAAGGTGCTCACAGAGCTTTTCTGAATCAAACTCACACAGCTGCAGGCAGGGGCGGATATCGGCATCGCTGCCGTTGTGCTTTCTACCCTCAACTGCATATTCACTGCCGTAATAAATGCTTGGAATTCCCGGCATGGTGAAGAGGATGGTATATATATTAAACAGATCCTCTTTGTTTTTAACGGTGCTTGCCAGACGGTTTACGTCGTGATTATCGACGAAATTATACAGATCCAGTCCCTGATAGATTCCACCGTTGCCAAACTGCCGGTTCAAGGAATATCCGATTTCAAAATAATTCCTTTCATTGTGAGAGGAATACAGTCCCTTATAGCATTCATAATTGGTAACGGAATCCAGCATGTCGGGATTTGCCCAGCGGTTGTAATCACCGTGTATGATTTCCCCCATCAGCCAGAAGTCCGGATTTTTTTCTTTACAGAACGCCTTCAGTCTGCGAAAAAACTCGGGACGTATACAATCGGCTGCATCCAGGCGCAGGCCGTCGATGTGAAACTCATCCATCCACATCGCAACACTGTCCAGCAGATAGCGAACAACCTCTTCATTCTCCAGATTGAGCTTTACCAGATTATAGTGTCCTTCCCATGCATCATAGGTAAAATCATCATTCAGCGGACTGCGTGCATGAAAGTGCAGGTTGGAAAACCAGTCGCAATAGGTTGATTTCTCCTTCTTTTCCTGAACATCGCGAAATGCCCAGAAATCACGACCGACATGATTGAACACACCATCCAAAACGATGCGGATGTCGGCTGCATGCAGGCTGTCGCATACCCTCTTGAAATCATCGTTTGTACCTAAGCGATGATCCAGCATACGATAATCGCTTGTGTCATAGCCATGCTCATGGCTTTCAAAAACCGGCCCCAGGTACAAGGCATTGACTCCCAGCTTTTTCATATGGGGAATCCAGTCCTCCACCTTCTTTATGGAGTGCGTGATCTCCTCCTCATGATACTGCGCTGCGCCAACAAAGCCCAGCGGATAAATGTGATAAAATACTGCTTCTTTGATCCAGCTTGTCATAAATTCACCTCTAATATTAGTATACCATGGAACCGGGTTGGCAAAAAGAAAAAGGATGCTTTTTACGCATCCTCTCACACTTATTCAATAGGAATAAAGCGTTTTTCTTCAACCTTGCGGCTCTCTTCCTTCGGGAAGGTGATTTTCAGCTCGCCGTTGTCGAAGCTTGCACGGATATCCTCCTCACGGATTGCATTTCCGACATAAAAGCTTCTTGCACAGGAACCGCTGTAGCGCTCCTGACGGATGATGTTTCCTTTGTCATCCTTCTCTTCGTTGGAACTGTTTTTTGCGGCTGTAATGTTGAGGTATCCATCCTTTAAATCCAGATGAATGTCTTCCTTCTTATAACCAGGCAGCTCCATGTCCAGCAGATAGTTACCGTCTAGCTCACGAACATCTGTTTTCATGCAGCTGTTGCTCTTTGTGAAAAACGGATCCTTCCACATGTCTTCAAATGTGTCTGTAAATACGTCTGGTAAAAATCTCATCATAAAGTCCACCTCTTTCTATCGTATTGTATGATTCAGATTTTTCAGATGTGTACAAATATCTGCGGGAAGCAATACTGTATCCATCGCCTCGATTCCTAAAACCATGTCCTGCAGGTACCTTACCTCATCTTCACTGTTATTATATCACATAATTTAGCACTGTCAATACTAGAGTGCTAAAAACATGATTTTTTTCTATAGTCCGTTATGATTTTGGGCTTTAAATAATCAGTGCAAAGGCTGTAAAACACTAGAGATAGAAGGACATGTACCTTCTATGCTCTTGTCATCATCAGAGGAAGCCTCACATATTTTACACGAGCAGTGAATTGAGTCCTTCACGAAAACGATGCCTACAGGCTTTTTCGTTTAGCATCCGCACAAGAGAACGTATGCCGTTTTGCGTCTTGTGAAATAATAATACATAGCATATAATGATGAAAAAGAATGGGAGGAAGCGATATGGCAGCTATTATTTTTCTGGCATTGGGTGCGCTGATGCTCTATTTTGCAGTGGAGATTGGCATGCGCAGGCGTATTGCATTTCTGCATGATTATCATTATCAGAATATGAAGGAAGAGGATATCACACCCTATCTGCATCTGATGGGAGTGGGGCTTGCTGTTGTGGGGATGTGCTTTGTCAGCTCTGCAGTGATTCTGTCGTGCCAAAAGGTGCTTTTTCTGCCGGTGTTGTTTGGCGGTCTGCTTCCGAAAAATCGGAGTTATGCTCTATGCCCAGTATCGCTATAACGGAGGTATCTTCAGCTGATCATACATATAAATAAAGAAGCTGTCGGACTGTGAATCGTATAAAGCAGCGGGAAGCTTTAAGGGAAAATGCTGGCATACGGCATCTTTGAAAAGCTTAGCAGACAGATAAAGAGTAGAAAGCTTTGCTGCAGCTTCAGGATGGCAATCAAAAAAACAGGCAATTTTGAATTTTGTCTGCTTTTCATCAGCCTAAGTCCCTGTTTCATTGCCCATATTGCTTATGGCTATGCTGCTTTTTTATAAATAGTACGGCCTTCCTTGATGGTTTCCATGACCTGAATGTCACGGAGCTTCATCGGCTCAGCCTTTAATGGATCCTCATTCAGAATAACCAGATCTGCCAGCTTTCCGGCCTCCAGTGTACCCTTGCGGTCCTCCTCGAAATACTGATAGGCGGCGTTAATGGTCACAGCCTTCAGTGCTTCCAGAACACTGATGCGCTGCTGTTCACCCAGTACGACACCATTCTTCGTGACACGATTGACTGCAGCCCATACACTTTCCAGCATATCCGGCAGAATAACCGGGGTATCCTGATGGAAGGTAAAGGGAATGTGATTTTTCAGGGCACTGGCGGTACAGGAGATATTTTCTGCCCGTTGTTTTCCGAAATTGACAAGGTGTACATCACCCCAGTGATATACATGGGCAACAAAATAGCTTGGCATCACGCCGGTTTCTTTCAGCTGCGGCAGCTGATCCGGACGCAGGGTTTGGGAATGTACCATGACCGGACGGGTATCTGTGGTTTTCTGTCTGCTGTGATGATAGCCGTTCAGCATCTGCTGGCTTGCGGCATCTCCGTTGCAGTGTACCAGCAGCTGGCGGTGTTCATCAAGAGCCTGCTGTACGTAGCCGTCCACCTGCTCATCCGTATAGATCGGATAGCCGCAATAATCACCGCTGTTTTCATACGGCTTGCTCATCCATGCCGTCTTCCCCTGTGGGGAGCCGTCCAGAAACAGCTTGTAGCCGCCGATGCGAAAGTGGTTCCTGTACTCCTTAAGGTCCTCTCTTTGCTGAACAACCTCGCTGTCCTCCACGATATCCACGTATGCAACCATATCCAGCAGCATCTGATCGCTGCGGCCAAGGCGTTCGTAAATATCCACCTCGCTCCTGTGCGCAAAGCCCTCCTGTGCTGTGGTAATACCGAAGCTGGCATAGATTTTCTGTGCCTCGACGGCATACGCATCAATGTTTTCCAGACTCATGACACGTTCTCCGGGACCGCGCATGAAGGTAACCTCTTCCATATACCCGTTCAGGTGTCCCTGCTCATCACGGCCATAGCTTCCACCCTCCGGATTCTTCACGCTGTCATCCAGACCATAAGCCTGCAGAGCCATGGTATTTAAGACTCCCATGTGGAAGGAGGAGTGTGCAAGAATGATAGGATGCGTACGGCTTGCGGCATCCAGCTCATGGCAGTTTGGATGCCGGTGCTCAGCAAGTGCATTATGGTCATAGCCAAAGCCCATCACCCATTCACCATCCGCTAGCTGTTTCTCTTCAATGTAGCGTTTGATTTCCTCCTGAATATCCGCAACACAGGTGCAGCTTTTCAGCGGAACAAATTTCAGGGTGTTCGCAAACTGCAGCATGTGGGAGTGCGCATCGATAAAGGAGGGCATCAGGCATGCTCCCTGCAAATCGATTCGCTCACAATCTGCCTCGCATAGAGGCTCCAGATCCTTCCTTGTGCCGACTGCCTGAATACTTCCGTCCCTGATCAGCAGTGCCTCACTGTATAATTCGTTTTCCTTCATCGTAAGGATGGTACCATTTGTATATAATTTCTGCATCTTTCCTCATCTCCTTATCATTGATGCATGAATTTATGCCTGTTCTTTTTTTGTAACCGTAATGCCGCCGGTACTGAAAATACATACAAGGGAAAGAATTCCCAGTACATACAGTGCATACTGTGTGGAATGCATGCGGGCCTGTGCATTCAAACGGACAAGCTCCTGCTGCTCCTGCGGCTTCATGGTGAGATCCGACAGGGAAGAGATAAAGGCCTCATCCGACATAAAGCTGACATTTTTTGCTTCCTCCTGCTGTACAAGGGAGGCGGAGAGCAATGCATCCTTTTCCATACTGCTTCCCAGATTGGCATTGATCGTGAAAATCATAACCATACCAAGCACCGCAACACCGATTGCCTGTCCGACATTTCTTGCGGTAGCCTGTATGCCGCCGGATTGCTGGGCATCACGCTCATTGACAGCCAGTGCCACGACATTGCTTGCCTGTGCACTCAGCATTCCCTGACCGATACCGGCAATGATCAAACCGATATACATGCCGATGGATACTCCGTGCTCCTGCAAAGAGAATGCCATAGGGATCACGGAAACGGCAAGCAGGATATAGCCGATGCGAAGAATCGTTTTCGGATGTACCTGCGCTGCATATTTCGGGACCCCCATGGATGCCGCAAACATGGGAGCACCGACACAGATCATCGCAACCCCTGTCTGAACGGCATTGAACCCGCCGACAACCTGCAGATAGGGATTTACCAGCATAACGGTACCTCCCAGATACAGGAATACAATGGCGCTGGCGAACAGTCCAGCACGAACCTGCGCGGATTTCAGAAAGGAGGAAGGAAGCAGGGCACATCCGTTCTTCTGTTCAATGCTTTTTTCCATAACGACCAGTAGAGCGAGAATGATGACACCAAGCAGCGCAAGCGGCAGGGACGGGGAAATTCCAAAAAGCGTAAACGGTGCCTGCAGCGGTGTTATAAGTCCCCATACGGAAATCTTGGAAATACCAATCAAAAACAGGAACAGACCGATTGCCGCAACAATTGTTCCGCGCACATCCATTTTCAGCTTCTTTGTTGAACGCTCAACCTCGGGGATTGCCGTTGAACCGATGAGAATCAGGAAAAAGTAAACGGCGAGTGCACCAAAGGCAACCCGAAAACCAAATGCATCCAGCAGAAAGCCGGCTACGATGGGACCTGCGGCTGCCGCAATCCCGGTGGCTGCACCGATGGCACCAAACGCGAAGACGCGTTCCTTACCACTGTAGATTCCCGGGATCAGTCCGAGAACGGAAGGAATCATAAAGCTTGCGCCCAGACCGACCAGCAAACGGCCGCCCCAGGTAAACATAACAACATTGGTGGAGATGGCCAGCATGAGCTCTCCGATGATGGCAAGAATCACGCCGATGCGGAAGTTCTTTTTCCAGCCGATGATGATTCCCAGCATTCCGCCGGCAACCATAAACGCCCCGGCACAGAGCGAATACACCATATTGGCAAGCTGAATGTCATTCATACTTGCATGCAGTGCGGATATCAGTGCGTTTGTCGCGACACTGAGAACCGCATTATCCCCTGAGGTTCCGATCTGTGTAAACATGAGAACGATCAGTGGAAGATATATCATCTGTTTCTTTTGTTTTAGTACAGTTTCCATAGCTATTGCCTCCTCAAATACTTACTTTCTATACCATAGTCCATTATAGGCCTGTTGCAGGCGTTGTTAAGTAGCAAAATTACCGTAACTGTGGTAAAATTTTTACAAAGAGGAAAGCGGGAGATGTATGAACCAGCGACAGCGAAAACTGCTTCTGTATCTGCTGTCACAGAAGCATTATCAGCCAATTCAGGAATTATGCGGCGAATTCGGCTTCAGTGAGAAAACGATACGCAATGATATTAAGGCAATCAATGCCTATCTGCATATGAATGAGGTAACATCACGGATTCAGACTAAGCGGGGAAGCGGTGTACGGATGCATCTGATGGAGCGGGAGGAGGAATATGTCCGCTATCTGCTGGAATCCAGGGTTCTGGAAATCAAGCCGGATTTGGACAGGTTTTATCACGGTATGATCTTACTGCTGTTTCGACAGGAGCCGTACACGATGGATACGCTTGCCGATGAATTGTATACAAACCGTCTTCAGCTGAAGGAAGATTTGCTGTGCTGGGAAAGTATGCTGCGGATGTTTCATCTGAAAATCACGAAGGGGACACATTTGCATATTGACGGGGATGAGCGGCAGCTTCGTCTGTTTGTGCTGTACTATTTTTATCAGCGAGCGGATAAGGCGATGATTATGAGTATTGAACCGGTTTTTCTGCAGGAGCATCAGTCTCTGTTTCGCGATATTCTGCGGCTGTACGAGGATGCCTATCGGTATCGCTTTACGGTGAATGCGCTGCATCATTTCAGTATTTATCTCGGCGTTATGATGAAACGGATTCAGATGGGCTATAGCCTGCAGGAGCAAACGCCCTATATGGGAAACAGACGGGTCCATACCATGCTTCAGGATTATTTCCATGTGGATGTTAACGGTGAGGAAATGCGGTTTCTGGAACAGCTGATAGAAAGCGGGGCACGGCAATGGAATAGAAGCATGCTGCATGAATTTGTAGTGAATGAGGAAACCAGGCAGCTGAGTGCGCGTTTCTTTGCATTGCTGAAGCAGGAATATCACGGGGAGCCGGATGAGGAGCTTCCGATTCTCTTCTCCATTCTGCTGCAGACAGCGATGATACGAAAGCATCATGCCATGCGGGTGCTCCATTATAATGATACACAGGTGAAATTTGATTCCATGGCGGAGTTCCTCAGTGTTATGCGCCTGTTTCACAAGGATGAAAAACTGCGCGGGCTGCAGCTGTACGAGAGCGAATATACACGCTTATCCATGCTTTTACTGCCATATTTTCATCAGCTGGATATGCAGGTGCGTTTTCGTGCGGGAATGATTGTCAACTGCTCCTTGGAGCTGGCATATTATGGCCGTATGCGGATCAGTGAAGCGCTGCCGAATATTGATATTGTGCGCATTCTGACGGAGGATGAAATTGATGCGGCTGCTGCAGAGGTTGATTTCTTCATAACATTCGATTATCTGCATAAACAGGTTCCCATTGTGGAGATCAGCAGTATGATACAGGACAGCGATATTCAAAAGCTCCAGCTTTATCTGAAGCAGCTGCGGCAGCAGCGATCAGCACTGCAGCCGATATCCTGCAGCATGTGTGCGCATCATGCCGCTGATGAGGATGCTCTTGTTTCGTATCTGTTTCAATGCTATCAGGAAAACTGCAAAACAGGTACGTATGAGGAATTCACTGCCATGTTTCCCATGCATCGGCTTCTGCTTCGCGACTGCATGCTGGTGGTGCTGTATGATGAGCGATTCAGCGAATCCTTTATCTCGATGATTGCGCTGAAAAAGCAGCTGTATATCGAAGGGAAGGGAATCCGTCAGGTATGTTTGGCAGGCTTTGTCCATACCTCCTATGAGCGATTGCAGGAGCAGCTGATGCAGCTGAAGGAGTGTCTGCGCAAGCAGCTGCCGCATCTCATGTAACTTGCAGAAGCAGCTGTGTTCTGCGCTACTTCTAAGCGTAATGCAGCCGCTGCCTATAATGGTATACAGAAAAAGGTACAGCGTCACAGGGAGTTTCATCTTTCAGTGTTCATAAAAAGAAGAATTCAATTTCTATTGATGAAATACAATAGGATTGAATTCTCCTTTTTTCATTATTTATATCGGGGAAGATCCGCAGGGATGCTGCGCCTTTTGTGATATAGAAACAGCTTTTGCAATAGATACGGGTAGGAGCTGAAGCAACCTTTTTTACCTCACAGCATACTTTTAGCTGCCGTGCAATAGCGATGCTAAAGATTACTGAGCTTTCTGCGTATGTCTGCTTCGCAGATATTGCTTATCTGAAGTGCCGGCTTTCCAAGATAATAGCCCTGTACAAAATCCACATCCATGCGAATCAGCTGCTGCAGCTCTTCTTTGGTTTCCACACCTTCAGCGATTACACGGATATGCTGGCGATGGGCAAAGGTAATCATGTTTTCAACCAGTCGCTGCCTGTTTTCATCCTTATGAATATCACGTACAAACATCATATCAATCTTAATATAGTTCGCTGCGACGTTTAAGAGGGTGGAATCGTTGCTATAGCCGCTTCCGAAATCATCAATCGCGATATGTGCGTCCCAGCGCTTTGCAAACTGCTGCTTGGTTTCCAGATAATGCTGTTCGATTTCATCTGTTTCAATCATCTCGATGACCAGCAGCGGCAGATACTCTTTATACTGCTGTTCGAGACTCTGTGTCAGATCATCCAGCATCGGGATGCTGGGGATGGAGTTGATGAACAGACGGGTCTTGGGAAAGGCAGTGTGGAAGTCCGCAAACTGAGCGATTGACTGCGTCCAGGTCATGAATTCCACACGGTAAAGCTGACTCTGCGATCTGGCAACGCGCAGGATATCCACCGGAGATGTGATAATCGTACTGCGTGGACGCATCAGTGCTTCAAAGGCGTAGATTTCTTTTGATTTCAGGTGGACGATCGGCTGATATGCATAGCTGACCAGATTATGGTCCAGTATTTCATTCAGCTCATTGCGGCCGCTGAGCAGCAGCTTGTCCTTATGATAGGTGCTTGGCTGGAATTCCTCAATACCGCCCTTCTGTGTACTCTTGATGGAATACATGGCAAAGTCGGCATATTTACTGAGCGTATCAAAGTCCTGCGCATCCTTTGGATACCAGGCAATCCCCGCAGACAGGCGAATCCGGATTTCTTCTTTCCCTGTAAAGGTGATTTTGTGTGCGTTGATCTGTCGATGCATACCCTCAACAATCGTACGAATTTCACTTTCCTTTTGATAGTGATGGAAGAAGACAAGGAATTCATCCCCTGCCATGCGCGATACGATACAGCGGGAGGAGGAGAGCTTTTGCAGATAGCGGGCGGTGGCACAGATGAGCTGATCACCGGCGTCGTGTCCATAGGTGTCATTGATTACCTTCAGGTTGTCAAGATCCCATAAAATCATGGCGCAGATTCCGCAGGCATCCCCGCTCAGAATCGCTTCCACGCGGCTGCGGAAGGCCCTTCTGTTAAAGAGCTGCGTGAGTACATCGTGATCGCGCTCATAGGTCAGTTTGCGTTTTTCGCGGATTTCATCACTGACATCCATAACGACAATGACATGGGTTCCCTCATGTTGGGAAAGGATGAAGCGCAGCCATGTTTCATGCTCATCCAGCTGATGCGAGATCACATAGGTGTGGACCTGTCTGCCGTCCTGCCATTCCTCTTTTTCTTCAAAGATTTCTATACGCTTTTTGAAAACCTCGATTTCCTGTACAAATTCCTTATGTGTATAGGAGGTTCGTTTTCTGTTATGAAAGCAGAGCAGATGCGGAATTTCCTCCGTGCAGTAAACGAGTCCGGAATCATAGACCTCAATGGCGCCGATTGGCATATCCAGCGCATGGATGACCTGGGAGAGTCTGGATTCCGCTGTGGACAGATTTCTGCTTAATTCCTCAATGGAGGAAGCAAGCTCATCAACCTCCAGTACTTTCACTCTCGGCAGATGCATTTCATCATTCGGATCGAAATTCTTCAATACCTTGGCAAGCTGTGCAATCGGATGTGAGAATTTCATGCTTGTGAAAAGAGCAATGATGAAGGCGAGCAGTATCGAGCCCAGCATTGTCCAGAGAATGGTTTTCTGAAGACGAATTGCGCTGCTGTACAGTGCATCGTATTCCAGCGTACCGATCAGATACCATTCCTGCTCGACAAAGGGCGTATTGCTTTCATAAAGGTGCAGCTGTTCCTGCTGCATGACAAGTAATCGATCGTTTACCGTCAGGGTGGAGCCGCGTTCACCGGCGGCATCCTCCAGCTCGAATTTCTTTCCGATAGGAAACAGACTGCGATAGTTGGGACCATTGCTGTATACCACTTCATTGGTGTCGGTATTCTTATTTTTGCATGCCAGCAGATAGGCATTGCTGGAATCATCGTTTAATTCTTCATAGGGAAGATATTTTTTTAGAAAATCAAGGGATATTTCCACACCGGCCACTCCGTAAACCTTATGATCCGAGCTGATTAGAGGAAAGGAATAGGTGATGAACTCGGTTTCATTATCCTGCATACGTATGCTCGTACCCCAATAGCCGTAGCTTTTAATTTCTTCCCTTGGATTGTTTACCGCCGCCTGATAGGGACGGAAGTAAAAGCCGTCGTTTTCATCCTTTTCTGATAGCTTCATGAAGGTTTTCCACTCGGAATGCAGAGAGTAGCCTGCTTTTTTGAGAGCACTTGCATTGCCAAAGCGTGCAATGATATCGCTTTTATCATTATATGTGTCACCGGGGGTACCATCTGTCAGATAATAGGCAGGGTAGCTATCGGTATGAAAGACATCCTTATCAAATATAACATAGGAGCCTGTGATGTATTTCAGCTTGGAGAAGGCATCCATCTGCTTCAGGACGGATGCCGGCAGCTCCCTGCTGTTCTGATAGGCGGCAGCATTATGATAAACCTTTTCACATTCCTGTAGCAGTTCCTTGTAGGTATCCTGCTGATACAGATCGGTTGCCATGATTTCCTGCAGGTCCGATACCCTGAATATCACACGCTGATGAAAGAGGTGATAAGAGATATCCTTCAGATTGCTGATGGTACCACCGGCGAAAACCGTTCCCATGAAGATTAGACAGATTGCGGCCCCGGTCAGCGTGAGCGTAATCAGCAGCCTGCGAAACAGGGAATTCTTCTGCATTATGCATCACTGTCCTTCATCTTCTCGTTAATATCCTTTGTAATCTGTTCAAACCATGTATTGAAATTTTCATCGCTGAGATACGGCTTCCATGCTTTTTCACGGCTGTCTTTGTTCTTCACTGCCTGCTGAATCTGACGCGCATCCGCAGCACATTTTTCATTCAGCGCCGTTTCCAGATAATTACGGATTTCATAGCTTCCGTTAAATGATTTCTGTGAGGTCAGGGTACTTGTTGAGACCGTTTCCATAGAGGTTTTGACGATATCTCTTACCAGCTGATTTGCGGTAACCTTTTCTGCTTCCGTAATGGTATTCCAGGATGCAAAGGAGTTTGCTTCCTTTTTCACCGGCAAATAAGAGGAGCCTGCGGAGAACAATGTGTTTCTTTCCTTTTCCGTGAACCATTTCAGGAACTGAACGGATGCATATTCATGCGCTTCATCGCTTTTGCTGACAGCCATACCTGCCCCCTGTGTGATGGCATAGCTCTTTTTCCCTTCAAAGTTGGGAACACCGCGTACGATATATTCCACAGCATAGCCTGTACCGTCATCTCTGACGATTTCCTTCGGGAAGAAGGTTGCTCCTGCAGAGGAGGAAACACAGGCTACGACATCCTCGGTTTTCATGTCATCACTGGCAAACCGACCGTTTTTGGCATAGTAGCCCTTTACGAACGGAACGTAATACTGGTCCCAGAGCTTGCGCATCGTTTCCCTGCTGACGGTGAAGGAGCCGGTGTGTCCGGTTATGGAAAACAGTGGTGTACCCAGCTGCTCACTCCCGGCATTGAGATAATTCATGAGGGCGTCCCTCGCAAAAAAGGCTTTTCCTCCACTGTATGTATAGTATTTCTCACTGACGCGAGCCAGACCCTCCCAGGTATCCAGATCGGAAAGCTTCACATTTTCCTTTTTCGCAAATTCATCCCATATGTTCTTATTGATAACCATGACCTCCGTTGCCTTGGCGATTGGGAAGATATTGACATACGCATGGTCATGCAGACTGCCGTCCTTCATATAGTCATCGACATATTCCGCCATTTCCTCATCCGACATATAGTCATTGATGGAAACAAGCTTTTCCGCCTTTTCCATATCCTCTGCTGTATCCCCGTAGGCCGCAAAGATATTGGGCAGCTCCGGTGCATTCACCTTTTTCTCCAGAGAGCTTTTTAAATCAGCGGAGATGTTGGAAATACTCCCCTTTGCGACAGCATCCACACTGATTCCCTGTTTTTTCCCCTGTGTTTCATTGAATTCATCCACAAGCTCATCAAATGCCTGCTTCTGTGAACCGCTGTAGTAATGCCAGAGTGTCAGCGTGATGGGCTTATCAGGGTCCAGTCCATGATCATTGCCGGAACAGCCCTGCAGTACCATTGCAGATAACAGGAGTATACATGCGGCTGCGAGTCTTATTTTTTTCATGAAGAAATCCTCCCTTGTTATGATTTATATCCATTCCATTATACCACATAATATCTTTATAATACTTTCTACATAAGGAAAAGCTGACATTTATGAAAAAAGTTGTTCCTAAACGGACAAGGTAATGGGGAAGGGGGAAAAAGGAAGAAGGAATAGGCTGACAGTTATTATTTTTTTTATAAATTGCTGAAGTGAAAAGTTAAATTCCACTTTCAAAAGGCGAATAAAAAATGTGGAACTTTCTTCTACAAAAGTCTATACAGAGCATAAATATAGCGTTAGAAAGGGTTTCAAATAGGTAGAAGTAAGT
>NZ_JAHOOJ010000039.1:0-23512 GCF_019132535.1 Erysipelatoclostridium sp. DFI.2.3
CTTACAAAAGCGCGAAGTGTAACGGAGCGCACGATTTTTCTGATTTTGTCAAGCCTAAATAAAAAAGACACCTATACTTTTTGTATAAATGTCTCTCATCTATTTTTCTTTAACTTAATGACATTGAGAAGCTTATATGTAAATTTTACAATATAATACCTGATTGTCATTTAGACATACTTCCTTTCATCAATGATGGTTTTCCATTTTCCGGCAATAAAAGCTCGATTATTTAGAAACCTCTATATCAAAAGCAAAAGGACTGCATAATCAGTCCCTTTGTACGTACATTCTTGCCTGTTTCCCACAATGCGCCAGTCCTATTTTTATCACCTTCTGCATAGGATAGCCATATTGCTTTTCTGTAATCTGGATACATGCCTGATGTGCTAAATCCTGTAAACCTTTGCTTACATCCTTCGTATATTTTAATTCAATGATGATGGATGGATCTTCTGCATTCCTGTTTTTTAAACAAATATCGAATCTTCCCTCTCCCTGTTCCCGATTACTGATAATCTCATAACGGTTATCTAAACGTATGAGCATTCCCAGTAACAGCGTTTGATATGAATTTTCATTAATTAAATCGAAATAGCTCATTGTTTTCATCAGTATTTTCTGATAACCGTCTAAAAATGCATCCCAATTCTGTTGAAGGAATTTATCTAGTAAAATATCCAGACTATTCTCGTCTATATGAAGATAATGTGCTGTAAGCGAACTAAATTCGCTTACAATTTCTTTATTTGGTATCCGTAGTATATATTTCCCCAATAGTGGATCAACAACTTTTTCCACTGTTAAATAACCGGCATTCACAAATAATCCCCACAGACTGCTTGTTTCTCTGATTTCAAAAAAGGAAGTTTCAAAATTAACGAGAGTATTCACAGTTTCTGTTCTTATCAGCTCTTCATATCCATCTTTGAAAGATGCCTCGCAGTCCTGCATCGCTGATTTTATCATTTTGTTTGAACTGGTATTCACCCAGTAAGGGATAAGCTCCCCACGATTGACATAATTAATAATCGACCAGGGATTGTAAATATCAATTCCTCCCATATTGTAGCCATCATACATCTGTCGCACTGCATCGTCATATACAAAACCATAGGCTTCCAGCAGTTCCTTAACCTCTTGTTTCGTAAAACCAAAATATTCAGCATATTCTCGATCCTTAACGGTACATACAAGCGGATTATTCAAATCAGAGAAAATATTCTCTTTCGCAACCCGCTGAATACCTGTGAGCATGGCATACTGCAAATCATTGCTTGTTTTCAATGAAGTGTGCAGCATGGATGCAAGTCCACCACGTAATTCATCATAAAAACCAAGAGCATGCGCTTCGATAAACGGTGTATCATACTCATCGATAAACAGCATAACCTTTTTTCCATAATACTGATGGCACTTTAACATCAGAAAGCTAATGGCATTTGTTAATTTATCTAAACTGACATTTTCCTCCTCCATCAGTCCTGTGGATATCCGCTCAAGCTTTACCCTCTCAAATGTCCTTAATTCCTCATAGACATGTGCATACGTGTCATATGCCGTCATTAGCTGGCTTTTGATCTGATAAATAATGTTCTCCTTTGAACCTTTCGCATCCGCAAATGTTAGAAAAATCGTAGGATACCTATTTATTTCATCCGCTGTAGATGTATGCATGACAGCAGTATCTTTGAATATCTCTCTGGAGTCTTTCGTAATATCAAAAAACTCCGCAAGCATACTCATATTGATTGTTTTTCCAAAGCGCCTAGGCCTTGTGATTAACGTAACCTCACTGCCCCGATCCATATATTCCTTTATCATAAGGCTTTTATCTACAACATAATAGTTTTCATCCTTCAGCTTTTTATAATCCTTTAGCCCGATTGGAATCCTCTTCATAACATCACCTGCCATTTTCTTTATTATACCATAGAAATATCAAATCCAGTCCTTCACAGCATGAAAACATAAGGAATCACAGAAATCATCCTTTGTAGGATTCAGCCTACATAATTAAAAATATCAATAGCGTATCCTCTACATCTATTGATATTTTTATTCATAATCATCTTTTGTATAGAACTTATTTTGTGACAAACAATTTATCATTTATAACATGTAGGAAATAGAATCTCTTTTTATCCAGCATATCTAAAAATCGCCACTGCAATTCTTAAAAATGCAGTACAGATAACACAACCATCACGGCGACGACCATAAGTATCAGAATGCGATAGATTGCTTTTTTCATGAATTCCACCTCTATTTCGCTATTTTCACCTTAGTCCAGTAATCAGAAATCAGCTTCTTCGTCTTTTCATTATATTCAAAGATCTCGTCCTTCGGATACCCGACACGCGGCATATACGCATTGTTTCCATAAAATTCGCCATCCTTGCCGCTCAGCTCATCCAATACCTCGCCATTGCTTGAAGCATAGCCGACAAACAATGAATTTTTCATACTCTGCTCATATTCCAGAACAAAGTTGATATATTCATTTGCCAGCTTCGGATTTTTGGCATCCTTTGGAATTACCATGGCATCACTCCACAGATTGGTTCCTTCCTTCGGCATGAAATATTCCATATCCTCATTCTCTGACAGTATGAAGGCTGCATCACCGCTGTATACCAGGGCCAAATCCTTATTGCCGTTGATCATCGCATCGATGACCTCATCTGTCACGATTTCCGGATCCATCGTGGATACGGCTTTCACCAGCCACTCATAGGCCGCATGCAGCTCCTTTTCGCTGGAGGTATTCATGGAATAGCCCAGTGCCTTAAGAGCCATCATGAAGCTGTCGCGTTCCGAATCATACAGATACAGTCTTCCCTTGTATTTTGTATCCTGGAAAATATTGAAGCCCTCTTTTTCCAGATCGGCTTTTGCCACGTTGTTTTTATTATAGACAATACCGACCGTACCCCAGAAATACGGTGCGGAATACGTGTTATCAGGGTCATAGGACAGTCCCTTGACACCGTCTGCCAGCACTGCCAGATTCGTAACAACACCTTTATCCAGCGGCTGCAGCTTTTCTTCCTTGATCAGACGCTCAATCATATAATCACTCGGTACGAGAACATCATAGCTTTCGCCCCCCTGCAGCTTGGTATACATCAGCTCATTGGAATCAAAGGTATCGTAAATCACCTTTACCCCATACTGCTTTTCAAAAGCCGCATTGACATCCGGATCCATATATTCTCCCCAGTTGTACACCTTCAGCGTATCGCTGCCATATTTCGCAATGGCATCCTCTGTCGAGGTGCTGCCGACACCGCCCTTTAAAGCGAATAAAAGTCCTCCAATCACCAGTACAAAGCACATACCGACAATGCCGCTGACCTTATAGGAAATCGGCTTATTGTTGCGGGCTGCCTTCTCACGCACCAAAGGAACAATGTTCACAATGAGCAGCGTAATGGTAATCATAATGACAATCAGTGTGGATAAGGAGTTGATGCTCGGATTGATCCGCTTACTCATCGTCCAAACCAGTGTGGAAATATTTTTCACTCCGTTGCCGGTCACAAAATATGAGATAATGAAATCATCAAAGGACATCGTAAAGGCAATGAGCGCACCGGATACCACTCCCGGCATGATCTGTGGAACAATGACCTTCCACATTGCCTGCGTCGGTCTTGCGCCCAGATCCATAGCCGCCTCTGCCAGGTTGGGATCCAGCCCGCGAAGCTTCGGCATGACACTTAAGATCACATACGGCGTACAAAATGCGATATGTGCCAGCAGCATGGTCAAAAAGCCCTTTTCCATATGCAGGGACACATAAAACAGCATCAGTCCCACCGCAGTAACGATTTCCGGATTCATGATAGGAAGATCGTTGATCTGCTGTACAACCTCCCGCACGATACGGCGCGATTTGCTCAGCCCGATGGCGGTAATCGTTCCGACAATCGTGGATACAAACGTCGCCACCACCGCGGTAACCAGTGTATAATAGATGGCCTCCATCATATTGCGGTCATTGAACATCTTGTGATACCACTGCAGGGAGAAGCCGTCAAAGCTTGTCAGGGAGCGGCTGCCGTTGAAGGAAAAAATCAACATATATAATATTGGAAAGTAGAAGAACACCATCACACAGCCGAGGATGAGTCTTCTGGAAAGCTTGCTGTTTTTCATTGCACATTCCCTCCCCGTTTTGCACGGACGCTGTCATCTCCCTTATCCAGACGCCGTGTTACATACATACTGATCATGATAATCACTGCCATGATCATGGAAATGGCACTTCCGAAATTCCACTCACCTACCGTAATAAACTGATTTTCAATGACATTTCCAATCATCATGTAGCCGCCGCCACCCATCAGCTTGGGAATGACAAAGCTGGACACTGATGGCAGAAACACAAGCGTAATCCCGGATATCACACCGGGCAGTGATAAGGGAAAGGTGATCTTACGAAACCGTTCCACGCGGTTTGCGCCAAGATCATTTGCCGCATCCAGCAGCGAGCGGTCCATTTTCGCCAGTGAGGATTCAATCTGCAGAATCATAAACGGTATAAAGTTGTATACCATTCCAAGCACCACGGCACCATCCGTATACAGCAGCTTCGCAGGCTCCATACCGAAGTAGGTCAGAATGTGATTGATCAGCCCGTTATCTGCCAGAATACCAATCCATGCGTACGTACGCACCAGCATGTTGATCCACATCGGCAATGTAACAAGCAGAATCAGAAGATTGCGCTTGCTGGACTGGGATATTGCATATGCTACCGGATACCCGATCAGCACACACAATACCGTTGTCATTAAGGCAATCCTGAGGGAAAGCCACAGCGTTTTTAAGAAATCAGGGTCTGTAAAGAATTTTTTGAAATGCTCCAGTGTAAACTGCAGCGTTGCCACATCATTTCCCTGCTTCGTAAAGGCATATACGATAATCAGAAGCATGGGAATAACGATCATGGCAGTAATCCATATGATATACGGATATGTTAATCGCTTAAAGGTCTTCATATCAGTATCCCATCTTGCTCATGACATGGATATCCTCCGGATAGAAGCTCAGACCCACTTCGGCTCCTTCCTCGGCAATATCCGTTGTATGAACCTTAAATTCCCTACCCTGTGTGGAGAAGGTTACCTGATAGGTTCCCGCAGTAATATTATCCGGATCAAAATCATAATCCACATCGGAAATTTCCACATCGCTTTCATCACTCAGCTTCCAGCTCTGTGCATTTGCCCAGGTTTTCAAATCGGTATCAATGGCTGCACTCTCCTTCAGCTCGTCCACGGTTTTAAAGAAATTGAAGGCGGAAATCGCTTCGTTCGCCTTTGGATTCTCCACGTATTTCTGCTGCACCACAAACACCTTGATGGATACACTCGTTCCGGAGCTTGTGGAGAAGGTAACCGGATACGTACCGATCTCCTCCGGTATATCATATTCAATTTTATTGATGGAAATATACTCATCATCCTGCGGGCTCCATGCCTGTGCATCCGCACGGGCGATGATTTCCGCATCGTTGAGCTCCTTCACATCCTCGATATCCACATAGAAGTCATTGGCGGAAATACGCTCTTTGGCATCACTGCTGGAAACGTCGTGCTCCTCCGTTACATTCATCATGACACTAACAGTGGTTCCCGGAACGGTTTCCACCATGATTTCATAATGCACACCCTTAAACAGCACACTTTTCACGATACCTGTCATTTTGCCGTCCTCTTCCTTCACGATATCCAAATCCTCCGGACGTATGACGACATCCACCTTTTCGTTTTTCTTAAAGCCGAAATCCACGCAGTCAAAGCTGATATCATCAAACATCACCTTGTAATCATCCAGCATGACGCCCGGTATGATATTGCTTTCCCCGATAAAATTCGCAACATAGCGGTTCTCCGGCTCATTGTAAATATCCGTCGGTGTTCCTACCTGCTGTATTTCGCCATCCTTCATGACCACGATTTTATCCGACATCGTCAAGGCCTCTTCCTGATCATGGGTTACATAGATAAAGGTGATGCCAACCTCCTGCTGAATCTTCTTCAGCTCGTACTGCATTTCCTTACGCAGCTTCAGATCCAGTGCACCAAGCGGCTCATCCAGAAGCAGCACCTTCGGTTCATTCACCAGAGCACGCGCAATTGCGATACGCTGCTGCTGTCCCCCGGATAACAAGGTGACATCCTTTTTCTCATAGCCCTCAAGACCGATCAGCTTCAGCATCTTCAGCACCTTCTGCTCAATGACATCCTTACTCATCTTCTTGATTTTCAAGCCGAACGCAATATTGTCATATACATTCATATGCGGAAACAGTGCGTATTTCTGAAATACCGTATTCAGCTCCCGTTTATAAGGAGGCACATCCGTGATATCCTCCCCGTCGAAAATCACATGCCCCTCGCTTTGATTCAGAAATCCCCCGAGAATTCGCAAAAGTGTTGTTTTCCCGCATCCGCTGGGTCCCAGCAGTGTCACAAATTCATTCTCATAAATATCGAGATTGATTCCCTTCAGCACCAGTGTACCGTCAAAGTCCTTTACGATATTCTGAAACTGTATCAGCTTTTTCTCTTCCATTGCTTACGCCTCCTTAAAACAGCGGCGGTGTGGTGATCCACAATACCCGCGCCTCATTCTTTCCGTTGTTTTTCAAATAATGCCGGTATTTCCCGTTAATATAAAAGGTTTCCCCCTTTTTTACAGGATATTCCTTATCGCCGTTCACCAGCGTGATCCTGCCCTCCAGCACGTAGCCGAATTCCTCCCCGTCATGCGGGTCAAATTCCTTGCTGCTGCCCTGTGGGGACAGCTCCAGCAAAATCGGCTCCATTTCATTTTTCTGCGCATTCGGTACGATCCAGTGGATACAATACTCCTCATGCTCATCCACGAAATAATCCTCCTTTTTAAAGACGACCTTGTTCTCCTTGCTGTCTTTAAAAAAAGACGCCAGGTCGGTACCCAGCGCCTCTAAAATATCCTCCAGAGTGGAAACGGAAGGGGAGGTAAGGTTACGTTCAACCTGCGATAAAAAGCCCTTCGTTAATTCACTCCGCGACGCGAGTTCCTCCAAAGTAAGATTGTTCTGTGTTCGCAACTGCCTTATCTTCTGCCCGATATCCATACATACCTCCCTTTGTTTAGTAATACTAAACTTTCCGTATGATATTTGAAACAGGATGATTATATCATAAAACCGGACATATGCAATACCCTGTATGAAAAAAGTTTAATATTTTAAACTTTTTGTTTAATAGAATAACAAAACCAAAAAGTTTCCATTGGTAAACAGGAAAAATTCCGGTTTAATCACATATTTTCACATAATTTACATATCTTTTAACTATATCTTTTTATTATAGTAACTGTGGGCAAAGATATTCTTCGCCTAGATAGAAAATAACTCCCCTAATTATTTTCTATACATTCTATCCCCTTAATAATTTATTGTATTAAGAAAAAAGGCGTATCCCTAGCGCCTTTTTTCTTGTTTCAGCCTTTGCATAAAGGCATATTGCCATTCTATTCATCACAAGCTATGCGGCATTCTCTATACGAAAAGACCGCATTTTGATACAGCAGACATATCCTCCCCCATACAAACACATAATTCATATGCAAAGGGGGATCACCTGCTATGTTAATCGCTTACATCCTAAAAACATGTATCATGCTTATGCAAATATAAACTTTTCATTAACTTGGATTTTTCTGCCGCTATGAGCTTTACAAACACGGTGCCTTCCCTCTATAATGTTACTGTTGCCGCCTGTAAAGAAAGATACCTAGGCAGTATTTTTGCGGCATGCCACCAATGGGTGGCTTTTTTTATCTCATGAAGAAAGAGTTGAGCATCCTGCTTTACATGCAGGGCAAAGGCACTGTACGGATACTTCACCATAAGGGAAACTGCATAAGCAATTCGTCCTGAAGCTGTCTGAATTCCTTCTCAGTGAGCATACCGCTGTTTCTTCTAGCCTCCAGAATGCGGCGCTCATACTGCATAACCTCCTCATCCAGAAGCTTTTGGTCATTGGCATATTTCCCAAACCGGCAGACCCTCGCATATTCCTGTCGATGTGCCTTCCAGATTTTTGAGCGATACATGGGATCCCCCTCCCACAGTCTGCTTTGAAACCGATACCGTTTTTTTTCCATGAAATCCGGAAATGACAGATAAGCCATACAATCACCTCAATGCTAGTATAGACTATATTGTTACATAATATATGTCACAATAAAAAAACTGCAGAGCTTTATGCATTCTGCAGCGTTTCAGCATCGGATTCTGATGCTACCTCCACCCGTTCGATATAGCCCTCCTGTATCAGAATCTCCTCCATATGATAATCCATCATGATACCGATACCGACATCCATCATTTTTCGCAGACACTTCAAAAGCATTGCTCCGCGGTTTGTCAGCGCATATTCAATCATGGTCGGCTTTTTATGAACATGGACAATCCGGGAAACAAGTCCCAGGGAAATCAGCTCATCCAGTTGCTCCATGATTTCTTTTTTCAGCATGGAAGGGATGGCTTTACACAGCTCCTCCAGCCGTTTTTTGCGTTTTTCCATTTCCCAAAGCACCAATGCCTTTTCCCGCTCCTGCGCGATATCCACACTCAGGGTCAGCGGGTCTTTATATGCAGTTACCTTCATCATCAACACCTCTTGCGTACATCCTATCAGAAACATGCAGTTTGTGCAACAATGCCTCTGCAACTTGACACTTTTTAGGAAAAAACGGCTTTACATACAAAAAATGGAAAAAGCCGGTTAAGGGGTTCCGGCTTTTCCAAAAATTATGTTATTTAAGGGGATAGAAAATTGTATGAATTATCATTAGGGAGAATGATGAGTACATACAAGCAAGGTTAACTTCCCTGCTCGTGTAATAGTATATGATATTTATTTGGATAAAAAATGTTTGAAATACGTGAAAATATGTGAAGCATTTTACTAGGAATTAGACAGCAGCTTCTGCTTTGTCATCTCCAGAAATTCCTCCAGATATTCCCGGTTCAGAGAATAGTACAGGCGGTTGTTTTCCTTGCGGAATTTAATGAATCCGGCATTCATCAAAGCCTGCATATGATAGCTGATGGTTGGGGTTGTGAGCTGCAGCTCCTTGGCAATCTGCGCCCCATAGGCACATTGCCGGGATACATAGCACAAAATTTCAAACTTGCTTTTATCACTGAGCAGCTTCAGACTGGTGCAGATGGTATCCACAGACATGCCCGCCTTCTTATATTTCAGAAGAGACAGTATATCCAGCCCCCAGATGAGGGTTGCCTTTCCATGCTCATTCAGATCCTGTGTCAGAAAGGACAGGGAACGAAAACCCGAAAAGGCTGGCAGGATCAACAGCTCCTCGGATTTGAACAGAACCTCGTCCAGCTTCATGCCGGTAAGCTCACTCAGTTCTTTCAGCAGTTCCTCATGATTCTCTATCATATCCTCAAACTGCCTTGCTGCCTCAGCATATTCCTTCTGATACCGGTCCAGCACTGCAAGCAGCTTAATAAAAAGCTCCTCCCATCGATCCAGTACGGCCGTCATATCCTGTGCCTTCATCAACAGCTCCCATTTATCCTCAGCTGATAGTGAGGTGGCATTGAGATCCTGCAGAAGAACCGCATCCTCCACATTTTTATAATCCTTATCTTCATCGAAATTGCTGATATACGCACGGATCAGACAGAGGCGGTCTTTCTCGCAGACCCTGCGCAGCCTCTGCAGCTGCAGCTTCCAGTCTGTTTCCTCCATATCCAGATAACTGATGAAAAAGCTGCGAAAAGGAGTGACTTTCCCGTTTTTCTTATCTTCAAACAAAAGTGACAAATCTTTATAGTCCTGCAGAAATACAGCATCCACCTCGGAACGAATATCGGTCAAAACGTCGATATGAGACTGGATACGTTTCTCCTCCTCAATCGGCAGATGCTCTCCCCGCAAGGTCTCCTCATAGCGTTCCTTTCTGAGGCAGTCCTCCAGTAGCTCACAGCATTCCAGCATAGGCTGAAAATGGTTTTTAAACAGGATTTTCACTCTCGCCAACTCCTTTACATTACAGATTTTTCAACTGTTTCAGGAATATCATACCAGTAAACACCACGAAAGTAAACAAAGCAAAGGATGCGAAAATTACAGGGAGAGACACATACAGACAGACAACGCTCATTGCAAAGGAGGTCAGCGGAGTAGCAATGGTTGCCGAAGCATTAAAGATGGCACTGACTCTGGCTAGATAGCACTGCTCCACATGCTTCATAAAGGATATCGTAACGATGTTCATCAGAATAGCGATACAGAACCCGAACAGGAAGGCAGCTACTGCCATTGTGCAATAAATCACCACGGTACCCTGCAGATGTGCAATCTGCGTCAGCGCCAGATAATAAAATCCGGTGGAAACACCGCCAGTTAACAGCAGCGGCCGGTTGCGCATATGCTTGTGCAGATACGGATATACGAAGGATCCGATGCCCATACCGACGGAAAGAGCCAAAGAGGATACGGATAATAAATCCGCCCCCTGATGCAGAATTCCGCTGATATAAGGAGCCTGAAAGGAATTATACGGTACCAGAAGCATATTCATCAGCATTGCACAGGCGCAGATGACGATTAACAGCGGCATGCCCTTTACATAACGAAAGCCTTCCTTCAACAGGTATATACTTTTGTGGATATCCACTTCTGCTTTCTCTGTTATTTCCTTGCTGTGAATACAGCAGATGATGAGTGCAGAGAGGAAGAAGGAGGCCACATCAAACAGAATTGCACCCGACAGTCCGATTGCCGCAATCAGGATACCGCCCATCCCTGTACCGATGAGTTCACAGATTCGGGATGAGGATTGAGAAAAGGAAAGACCGAAATCATAATATTCACGTTCAAGAATCAGTGGCGTAAAGGCTGTGGATGCCGGATTGCGAAAGGATTCCAGTGTGTTGTTCAAAAACGTGATCAGCAGCAGCATCCACGGCTGCAGAGCTGACAGCATATACAATACGGCAATGCCTGCTGTAAGGATTCCCCGTAAAATGTCACAAGCAATCATGATGTTCTTTTTCTCCATACGCTCCACGATCGCTCCTGCGAAGGGCTGAACGAGCACATTTGGTATCATATTCACACCCAGCATAATCGCAGACCAGCTTGCGGAGCCTGTGAGTTCAAATATCAGCCAGGTGAATGCAATCATATCGATGGAGTCACCAAACCGGTTGATAAAATTCGCTCCCGTCATTTTCATAAACTCTCTCTGTTTGAAAATCTGTCGATAACCTTGTTCCATATATATCTATCTCCTTTATTAGATGAATATATAATACAATATAGATAGATAATTGTCAATCAGTATATTAGACATACATCTAATATATAAATATTTACAAGGATGCTCTGCAACAACCAGACTTGCAGATAAACCATATACATATGCGGTATCCGGATGTAGATGCACTAGGCTTTCTATTTGCGGCAGTCTTCCGAAAAAAAAGACCTGATGAACAGGTCCCTATACCATAAACTGCAAAAAATAATCAATTTGTTTTTTCCACCAGTACCAGTCATGGGATACATCATATCCCCAGAAATCGATCCAGACATCAATATGCTTGTCTGCAAATATCGCCTCCATCTGATGCATGCTGTTTTCCATTTCCTGTTCCCAGGCCCCCTGTCCGCAGCATAAGACGATTTCCGAATTGCGATACAGCTCCATATATGGATGATCCTGTGGCATATTCGGCAAATAATCACTCGGTGAATTGCGATAGGTCAGCTCGTCATGATAATCATGAAAGAAATAATCGGCATGATACAAGCCGCTCATTGCCAGCACCCGATTGAATAAATCCGGTCTTCGCAGGAAGAAGTTCAATGCATGAAAGGCTCCCAGACTGCAGCCGCAGGTCATCATATCGTGCGGCTCTTTTCCGCTGTTCGCATAGGTGCTGATTTCCTGAATGCGGGGGATCAGTTCATCGATGATGTAATGATAATAGCGCTCATGCTGCTCCATACGTTCTCTTGGATTTCCGTCGACATTGCTCCATGTTTCATTATCAATGCTGTCACAGCAGAAAAACTGAATTCTGCCGGCATCCACATACTCATGTGCAGCATCAATCATTCCAAAGTTTTCAAAATCATAAAACCGTCCGTTCTGGGCAGGAAATACCAGACAGGGAATGCCTGTGTGTCCATACACCTTAAATTCCATATCCCGATTCAGCTCATGACTCAATTCCTTATAATACTCCACGTTCATAAAGATACCCTCCTTCTTCTTGCGCCATCATCACTTCATTTTTTTTGAGCACTCGCACGCTCCATCTCTTCGCACATTCCATCCGCCCACAGCTGGTAGATATCTGGGTATTCCTTCAGCAATACACATCGATCTGCCCCGCTACGTATGTCCAAAAGCTCCCAATGCCCCTGCCGCTTCCATATCAGCATATGCAGGAAGCCGCAGCTCCACTCATCAGCACACAATTTTGCGCATGCCTCTTGCGCAAACACAGTCAGCTCTTTTTCTTCCTCTTTCGAAATCCGATACTGTTTTCCCCCGGAAAGACGCCCTGCGGCTGTTGCGCGTGAAGCACCTGTATGATCCAGCAAAGCCTCCCATATATAAAGACTTCCCTCCATCTTTGGCACCAGCAGCTGTTGACATCCATACTTCCATGCATCCGCAAGCTTCTTGGCATCCTCGTATGCATACAGCTGTTCCTTCTGTACGTTATACAGTGCGCCATGCTTCTGTGCAAATAACAGCTCCTGTGCCTGCGGAAGAGATAACGCCCGTCTTGCCGGAGTGACTGTACACCACATGCCCGGATCCACGCACGCCGTGTCCCGCTGCCCAGAAATCGCTGAACATTGGAAACCGTACATCCGCTCTCCACATGAAAATTCGTACGCAGCCGTGCATCGAAAAACAGTCATCCTTCCTGAAAGGATTCCATACCGTTTAACCGCCCATAGCGATATGTGAAAAACGCTGCTGCCCGCAATGCTGCATCATAGGATTGATATTGTTGTATTTGTATGTAGTCCTGCAACGCATGCCTGACCTCGATCCGCAATTCCTCATACGGTTCATAACCGATTCCCAGGGTATTGATACCGTTCAGCTTCAATCGATCACAAAAGTTCCAGTTTGTCGCAGGAAATTGCGGGGATAGGATAAGAAAATTCATACATTCCCAGCTTTCTCTTTTGATTATTATACCATATAAAAAGCAATTTTGAAAGACATGTATTTTTTTCTTTCTGAAACAGAATGAAAAGAAGGTCAGCTTTTTTCTGATCTTCCTCCTGCCTCCTGCTGATAAGGTGATACAGAAATCGCATCCGCCTATACACAGGGACTGTCGCAGGCACTCATTGATAACTTCTGTAACAGTCCTGTCATCATAACGGCATATGGTTACTGGTTTCCTGATTTTCCCTCCAGCCTGTAGCCGGTGCCTCTCTCTACAGCCCAGCTGTCTACGTAAATAACCGCCGTCATCATACTGCCCATGCATATTTCTCTGCAGCCCTCAGGAATGGCGGATATGCCTGCTGTACGTATACAGATCAGACACGGTCACCAGCTGATACCCCTGCTCCTGCAGCCTTGGCACCAGCTCCTGCACAGCAGAGGCTGTAGAGGCGTATAAATCATGCATCAGGATAATGTCTCCGTCCTGTACCTGCTTGAGAAGCCGTTCCACCACAACCTTTGCATCACGATCATGCCAATCCCTCGTATCCAGTGACCAGGTGACGATACGTTTTCCCTTTGCACAGTCCATAACCGTTTTATTCTTACTGCCGTAAGGCGGCCGTATGACATCCGGATAGCGATGTGTGATATCATAAATGGATTCCTGCGTCGCAATGATTTCCTCCTCGATGTTTTCCTTTGACAGCGTCGTCAGCTGCTTGTGTGAATACGTATGATTTCCGATTTCATTCCCCTCCAGCACCATGCGCTGCAGAATATCCGGAAAATTATCCGCATTGCTGCCAAGGACAAAGAAGGTCGCATTTGCACCATACTCCTTTAAAGCATCCAAAATCGCAGGTGTATAGCGCTTGCTCGGTCCGTCGTCAAAGGTGAGGGCGATCATTGGTTTATTCGGATCGATATTCTTGATGGGCTCATTGAGAATATCCTCATAGGGGACGATTGTCTGCTGTGCTTCATTCTTTAAATCTACGGCATCCCCGAGGCTGTCATAGCCGCATTCAAACGTGGCCGCCTCATCAAACAGGGTTTTTTGTGGAAAGTAGAATACCATACGGTCCTTTTTCAATACAAAACGGTCGAAGTTATCCTCTACTGCGGAAATATGGGTGCGAAAACGGTCATTATCGCATTCCTTGGGAAAGCGTTTCTGAAAATAGTCAGATGCTTTTGCGGAAAGGAGCTGTATCCTATCCGCGTCAAAAATATCGTATAGATGAAGAAAATCCTGTTTCTTTGTATCGTATACGATCGTTTCCACATACTCCTGCTTCTGATAAATGCATTGATAGATGGCAAGCTTTACCGAAACATATCGATCATCCTTATAAAAGGATTGCCAGGTTATATTGAATTCCGCCTTGCGTTTTTCCTTATACGGCTTCACCGCCTCCAGAAAATGCTTTTGATAGGTATCCACCGTATCCTTGATTTTCTTGTCCAGCTTTGCAATGTCTGTTTTCGGATACATGATGCTTTCCAAATAGGTATCCTTATATTGGATATCCTGCACGGTCGTTCCAATTTCCTGATTCGGATTCTTATTCTCATCCAGCTTCTCACTTCTGCAGCCGCAAAGCAGCAGCAGACAAAGGAAAGGGCATACAATACGTCTAACATTCATGAATTATCACCTGCTCCTTCAAGTATATGGAAAAACAGGCGAAAATAATGCATTATTCTGCGAAAAAAATTGTAATTCAGGCGATTTCGTATTATCATTATAGTTGGTCTAAAAGGTGGAATTAAATATGAATGAAAAAGAAAAGATTATAAATATCGCGGTCATTGCCCACGTCGATGCAGGAAAGTCTACTCTGGTAGATGCCTTCCTTCGTCAGAGTGATGTATTTCGCAGCAATGAAGAAGTTGTCGACTGTGTTATGGACAGCAATGATCTGGAACGGGAACGTGGTATCACCATCTATTCCAAAAACTGCAGTGTTATCCATGATGGTGTTAAAATCAATATTGTAGATACTCCGGGCCATGCGGATTTCTCCAGTGAAGTAGAGCGTATCATTAAGACCGTTGATGCCGTTATTCTGCTGGTGGATTCCAGTGAGGGCCCGATGCCGCAGACGCGCTTTGTATTAAGCAAGTCTCTGGAGATGGGGCTTCGCCCGATTCTGTTAATCAACAAGATTGACAAAAAGGACGCCCGTCCACAGGAGGTTGTGGATGAGGTGTATGAGTTGTTTTTGGATTTGAATGCAACGGATGCACAGCTTGACTTCCCGATTTTATACGGTGTGGCCAAGCAGGGAATCGTTCAGTATGATATGGATACACCAAGTGATTCCATTGAACCGCTGTTCAAGACGATTCTGAAGCATTGTGAAGCCTATCCGGATTTGGATGAGGAGCCTTTGCAGATGCAGATCAGTGCGCTGGCCTACGATGAGTATATCGGGCGTCTGGGCATCGGACGTATTTATCAGGGTGTGCTGAATGCACAGCAAAGCGTTGTAATCTGTGATTCGTTTGGACATGAGCGTACCAATACAACCTCACAGGTCTTTGTCTACCGTGGATTGAGCCGTGTTTCTGTAAAAGAAGCGAGAAGCGGTGATATCGTTGTGGTAGCCGGTATTCCGGATATCATGATCGGAGAAACCCTGTGTGAAAAGGATCATGTCATGCCGCTGGAAAGCATTCATGTGGAAGAGCCTACCCTGAGCATGAACTTTATCGTCAACAAATCTCCGTTCGCCGGAAAGAGCGGGAAATATGTAACCTCACGTAATCTGAAGGAGCGTCTGGAAAAGGAGCTGGAGGTCAATGTCGGACTGAAGGTGGAGCCGACAGACAGCGGAGACTGCTTCAAGGTCAGCGGCCGCGGAGAATTACATATCTCTGTTTTGCTGGAGCAGATGCGCCGGGAAGGCTATGAGGTAGCCGTAAGCAAGCCAGAGGTTATTCTGCACAAGGATGAAAACGGAAAGACGGTAGAGCCTGTGGAGGAAGTTGTTGCACTGGCTCCGGAAGAATACAGCGGAACAATCATCAATAAGCTGAACCTGCGAAAGGGCGTCATGGTGGACATGGTGGAAGAAAACGGCTATTGCCGTATCACCTATGAGGCACCGACAAGAGGATTACTCGGATACCGCAGCGAGTTCATCAATGATACACGCGGAGAGGGTACCTTGGTTCGCCGTATCAAGGGATATACGCCTTATAAGGGAGAAATCACACAGCGTGCAAACGGTGCCATGATCTCCACAGAAACCGGAGGAGCTATGACCTATGCCCTTTGGAATCTGCAGGAGCGCGGTTCCCTGTTTATTTCTCCACAGACCGAGGTCTATGAGGGAATGATCATCGGCGAATCCGCTAGAAACGTTGACATGGATGTCAATCCGTTGAAAAACAAAAAGCTGACAGCGATTCGTTCCAGTGGAAATGATGAGGCAATGCGTCTGACGCCGCCAAGAGACATGACGCTGGAGGAAGCTCTGGAATGGATCAATGATGATGAGCTGGTGGAAATCACACCGGACAGCATCCGTCTTCGCAAGAAGGGGCTGAAGCCGCATGAGCGCCGTCAGTATTATCGTGAAAGAGTATCCGATGAAGTAAAATAAACAAACAGAAAACGCCAGCATCTGGCGTTTTTTTTATGATGCTTTCTGCGGCTTGCGAATACCAAACGATGCATCCAGCCTTATACAAATCCGAACAGTCTGAAAGAGAAACAGCGCTGCTGAACGCGAATACCACTAGAGGAAAGCTGCACGGTTCTTCCTTGGTCATGGAAATAAAGCCTGAAACATAGGTATGGACCCCGGCTTACTAGGCTTTTCCTGTGCGTTCACTAATAAGAATAAAATTGGAAGCACCATGGAAACTCTGTTGATGTACCTAAAAAGGCTTTATCATAGCTTGAGGGACGCGAAATAGGATGGATGTAGAGAGCTCAGACTAATCACGCAGGTGTGAATAAGCAGAGAAATGGCTGTTTCTCCGATGAACAAGAAGCTTCCCTCGGGAATCTGCCTGTATGAAAAAAACTGCCGTGAGTATGTTCCTTCGGCAGTAACTGTTACGTACGCTTGTCAAACTTTGTTTTACATTTCGGGCAGGTAATCGTAATAGTACCCCTCCCCTTCGGAACACGCAAACGCTGCTTACAGTTGGGACAGTTGTAATACTTATGTGTTTTGCGATCCTGAAATTCGCGTTTCTTTGTTCTCCATTTATTCTGAATCGGGTAGATCCACCCCATAAATTTCGCATTTTCCTGTGAGCGCTTATATGTATTTCTGCTCAAAATACGAAACCAGCACCATACGATCAGCAGCAGCGCCACATAGCCGATATATGGGATACGGAAAGCAGTGCCCAGAATCGTGATTACAAAATACAGAATCAATAACGCAAAAGACAGCTGATCCACACCGTATCTCCCGCGCATAAAATTCTGAAACCATTTCATATTTCAAAACTCCCTTCGATTGTGACATATTATATCACGTTCCCTTTCCAATTTCCAGCCTGTCGGAATTTTACGACAATATCACACAAAAAGCCCATGTTTTACCAGCTTCCCGTAGGAATTGCACAGCAATCGAGGATTGCGCCTATAGCCCACTGTGTGGAAGATGATATACAGCATTGTGTAGTGTGAAAAGCAAACAGATGTATAACAACACAGGATGTAACCGTATTTCTCTCAATTGCTTTTTTTTTACTGAGGGCTCATGAAAAGCTGACAACAGTAAGACGAAATTACTGACATATAGTTTATGGAGCGTTTGTGTTGACGGAAAGAGAAAAGACTGCTATGATATACCCGACAAAAAACTTCAGGGTCGGGTGAAATTCCCAATCGGCGGTATACCCCGCAAGCCATAAGGCAGAACCGTGTGAAACTCCGGTGGCGACAGTATAGTCTGGATGAAAGAAGTTAAGTTTTTTTCGATATGTCCCTAAAGGTTTTTGTTGAAAACCTTTTTTCTTTTGAAAAAAGGCTGACACAGACAGGAGGAATCGTATATGTCAGCATATGTTTCAACAAAAAGCAGGATGAGTGTACAAACCATCGCCAAAATCAGTATTCTGGGAGCACTGGCCTTTCTGGTCATGATGTTTGAAATCCCCCTTCCCTTTGCGCCTGATTTTTATAAGCTTGGCTTCGATGAGGTTATCGTATTGATTGGAGGATTTGCTCTTGGCCCCTGGGCAGCCGTCTGCATTGAAGCTCTGAAAATCGCATTGAATCTGCTCATCGGAGGAACCATTACGATGGGCGTCGGAGAGCTTACCAACTTTCTGATTGGTCTTTCCTTTGTACTTCCGGCCACAATCATCTATCAAAGGGATAAAACGAGAAAGCATGCCCTGCTTGGTCTGATTGCAGGAACGATCTGTATGACGATACTGGGAGGACTTCTGAATTATTTCGTAATGCTGCCAGCTTATTCCTATTTTATGAACCTGCCACTGGATCGCATCATCGAATTTGGCCATGCAGTAAATCCAAACATTAACGGATTGCTTGCACTGGTGCTGATGGCAACCACCCCATTCAATGTGTTAAAGGGTGTCCTGTGCAGCATTGTTGTCTTCTTATCTTATAAAAAGGTATCCCCGGTTATAAAGAAACAGTAACAAGCATCCGCTCGGTCTGAATTCAGATAAAGCGGATGCTTTTTTTATTATGCAAGCCATACCCTGATGGAAAGCAGCTGCTATCGATTCATGTATTAAGGGATTACTTCATCCTTCCCAACATACCAAAGGCCTACTCCTCATGCTTTTTGATGATCTTTTTGAAGTTGAGCTGGCGCTTCTCACGCACATAGCCCCTTGCTTCATAAAAGGCATGTGCCCCTGTACGTACTCGCCGGAAACAAGACGAATCATACAGACATTCTGATTTTCTGCCCATTGCTCTACCTCCGCAAGCAGCCTGCTTCCAATTCCCTGCTGCTGGTAATCCGGATGTACTGCAATTCCCAAAATATCTATCATTGGCGCTGCATACAGAATATCATAATCCTGTGCATGCACATAGCCGATAAGCTCCTGCTTTCTTTCAGCCACCACAAGGAGATGCTGCGGCATGTGTAACAGACGACGCAGCTGCTTTTGTGTATCTGACAGCGAACAGTCATAGCCAAGCACATCAGCATTCAAACACTGTAATGCAGCAGCATCCTCCTGCCGTGCAGGCCGCAGTTGAATGTGACCCTTCATGATATTTCTCCTTCCCGTTTTTATCATTGCATAGCTTCAATTCCTAAAGAAAATATTCTCAAAGCAATTCTTCAGACCTTTTGTCTGCCTGCGAAATGAAGCAGAGCATCCATAAGCAGCAAGATCAGTATAATCCATCCGGTCCATGCAAAGACACCGGTCATATCCGAGGTCAGCCTGCATAAATTCATCTGCCGTCCGATCCCCATCGGTACCTGCCCCATGATTTCCGACATGACACCCACCTTAAAGGTCAGCGAAATCCCGTTGGATAACGATGCCTGTATAGAGGAAGAAAGCAGCGGCAGATAGACACGGCGCAGCAAATACCAGCGACTCTCCGGATATAGCTGAACGACTCGCTTCAGGTTTTCATCCATATGCTGCAGACCACTGTACAGACTGCTGTATATCGTTGGGAAAATGATGAGAAAGCTGACGATTGCCGCACTGCTCTCCGAGCCGAACCATAATAGGATAACGATGATATAGGAAATATTGGGAACACTGCGGGTCAGCAGCAGGATTGGATAAAACAAATCATGGAAGGCAGGCATGCGGTAGGATAGGAATGCACACCCCCCGGCCATTACAAATGCCGCCAATAGTCCGCCCCATGAGCGAAGCAGCGTCACCAGTGTACTCTGATAAAATGCCGCAGACTGCAGCTGCGCTCCCATCAGCTTCAAAACATCAAGGGGATAGGGAATGATAAAATCATTATCCATCCAGACAGCCAGCAGCCACCAGAGAAGAAACAGCAGAAACGCCGATGACAAAATTCTGGCCTGCCTCATCGCTCATCCTCATCAAACAGTGACAGCTGGCTGTTTTTAGCCGGTACAGGTGCTTTCCTGGTATCCACTGCCGTAAATGTCAGTCGTTCGTTATCTACCTGAAATTCCAGTTCGTCCTGCAGATACAGCGGAATCTGATCCTCGAGCATCAGAATGGGAGTACGATCATGGATATCCTTCATTTGTCTTACGGATTCCCCTGTCACAATCACGAATTCCTTATGCTCATTATAAATTCCTGCCAGATAAAACAGAGGAGCATCCTCGCGCTGGATCAGTATTTTCTGCTTCTGCTTTCCTACCTTCACCCATTCATAAAATCCGTTGCAGGGAATCAGACATTTCTTAGAAAGCATGGGGCGAAAGGTCTTTTTCTTTTCAATACCTTCACTTCTTGCATTGATCAGCTTACCATACGGTCCCTCAATTCCCCATTTCATCACATCCAGCGAAAAATCATCCTGTCCGTTAACGAGTACCAGTGCCTGATTGCCGGGAAATACTTCCTCTCTGGCAAACTCAAACAGCGCCTGCTGCTCGATTTTATGCTTCAGCCTTGCGAATGCAGGCAGCTCCCGTAATTCAAAAAAATATCTTCCGCACATATGCAAGCCTCCTGTCCTTATGCTTTTTCGTTTCGTTCCTCCAGCAGTCCTTCAAGCTGTGTAATCTCTTTTTTTATCCAATTTTCATTATAGCCCTGTTCCAGGGCTTTCTGATAATGCTCCAGAGCCTGCGCATATTTCTGTTTTTCCGTATACAGCTCCCCAAACGCGGAATGCAGCCAGCCGTCATCCCTTCCCAGCTGACGAGCTTCCAGAAGAAATGATAAGGCCGCATCCAGTTGATTCAGCCGCAGATTACACCACCCCAGCATGGAACAGTTTAACGGATTCTTCGGTTCCAGATCATAGGCCTTTTTAAAGCAGCGAATCGCTTCTTTATAGTCTTCCAGCTGTGTATAATTCCAGCCCAGCTCGCTGAAATTCCAGGCTTCACCTCCGAAGCGCTCAATCCGCTTCTTCAAAACAGCAATGGCTTTCTCCCCCTGAGAGCTTCTTCCCAGATTCCACGCATACAGATCCTGCATTTCCCTGCCTTCCTCTCCATGCTGCAGACAGAACTCACAGGCTGCAATAGCCTTAACATGGTCATGCAGATCACTGTAGCATCGGGCATAATGAAACATCAGCCAAAGATCATCCTTTTTTTCTTCACTGGCACGCTCCAGATATTGAAGCTTTTTTGTCCAGTCCTGCTGCTTATGCGCAATCCAGATCATTTCCTGATAGATCCAATAGATATCCGTTTCCTTCTGCAATGCCTTTTCAAAGTACTCCAGAGCCGTGTTATACTGCTCATCCGATTCCCTGATACGTTGCAGGGAACGATACACATCTCCAAGCAGCGTTCGCTCACTTGTATCATCTCTTCCAAGCTCCAAAGCCTTTAAAAGATGCAAAAGTGCTTCCTGCGGTTCATTCTTCTGGAAATAAGCAAATCCAAGCTCAAATTCCCTCCAGTCCTGGTAATGCTCATGTTGAATCTCCTGCAGGATTTGAATCTCCTTATCATATTCCCCACAGGCCTTGTAAAACCTCGCCAGATCAAAGCGTGCATCCTCATCCGGCAGGATACGGTAGCTCCTCACATAGTATTCCTCAGCCGTTACCTTGTCACCAAGCCCGTAATATGCCTCGGCAGCCTGCGAAAGCAGCCAGATATTTCGTTCATCATCCAGCAAGCCGTTTTCAAAATATGTAATTGCGTCTTTCAGATTGCCCAGCTCCTTATAACACCAGCCAATCTCACCATGCAGCCAGGGCTCATCAAAGCCAAGCTCCAAAGCCTTCAGCAAAGCATCCAGTCCATCCCTGATATTCCCCTGCCGATCCAGTGAAAAGCCCAGCTGAGAATATATCCAACCATCCTCCGGGAAATAAACAAGCCCTTTTCGCAGAAATACCTCCGCCTCCTGATAGCGCTCCATATGATTCAGAATCCATCCCATATTCCCATAATAAAAAGGCTCCTCACTCGCGTACAGCTTGTGCTTCTCCAGCAGTATACGTGCATCGTCCAGCCTGTTTTCCTCGATCAGCTGTGTAAATTCTTCCTTATAATCCATAGTCTGCACCCCTTTGCACCTATTATACTATACTTTCGTACTGAAAAAAAGAAGACCATGCTTCCATGGCCTAAAACAGCTGCAATACAATCCCACTTGTGATTGCTGTCACAAAGAGAATGGCAAAGATGCGCAGGATATCCTTTTTGTTGTCATACATACGAAGCAGCACCAGCAGTCCAAGGCCTGCACTGGTAATCAGTCCGGCGGTTAGTGCCCCAAAGGACAGCACACCGTCCATAAACAGCTGTGCCAGAATCACACTGGCTGCACAATTGGGAATAAATCCTGCCAGAGCCGCAAGCATTGGCTGCAGATAAGAGCCCTGTGCCAATATGGTACGCAGTGTATCCTCCCCAATGTAGTAAATGAAAACAGACAATGCAAAATTTACAGCAAAGACAAAAATAAAGATTTTAATGGTACGAATCATAGCAATATAGACGATGGAATGATGCTCCTCCACACTCTCTTTCTCACACTCCGCATGAATATCATGCAGCGGATGGTTTTCCTTTAACCGGTGTCCGCGTACAAGCAAATCTACAATATATCCAACCAGTACCGCGATAACAAGCTTTACTGCGATAACAGAGAATAGGACATTGATTTGCTTCGGCTGTGCGACCAGAATCGGAATAGCCTCATCACTGGTAGAAATAAAAACAGCCAGTAAGGTTCCAAGTGAAATGGAACGGTTCATATACAAACCGCTTGCCAGCACAGAAAAGCCGCATTGCGGCACAATGCCTAAGATACCACCAATCAGCGGTCCCAGAGCTCTTGCGGATTCCAGCCGCTTCTGGAAACGGTCATTGCTTTTATGTTCCAGGTACTCCATAAGTAGATACGTCAGAAATAAAAACGGTATCATTGGTAACGCATCATGGAATACATCCTGTAGTACATCCTGCATAAAACTCCTCCTTCACATACTAGAGAATTTTACCATTCTTTCGAATTTTATACCAGCAAAACAATCATTCGTCAACGATTAAAAAAGACCCATCAAAAGATGAGTCAGATTACCTGGCAGCGTGCTATCTTCACTGGAGCCAGTCCAGATATTGTCGCCGCTGATATGCTTAACTTCTGTGTTCGGGATGAGAACAGGTGTGTCCAC
>NZ_JAHOOJ010000004.1:0-238949 GCF_019132535.1 Erysipelatoclostridium sp. DFI.2.3
TTGGCTATTCAGAACCTCAGCAGCAAATGGACACAGAGATGTCGAAACTGGGATATGATTCAAAATCAACTTGCCATTATGGAAGCAGTAGAAGCATAATGAGTAAAGATAAAGGCATATAAAAAAATCAGTATAACCCTTGATGAATTGGGCATACTGATAATACATAAACAGATGATGATTAGACATGATTCGTCATCTACTATCTAAACCTGTCGATTTTTACTTACACATAATTCTTCACATTCCCGCAGATGCAAGCCTGTTTGTTGTCTCAAACTATATCGTTCTCTGTTCGTTTAATGTTCAGTATATTCAGAATACAGTTTTAGTGATACTGTTTCTATTTGCAAATTTCATTCTGTTTCTTCTATTGGAAGGAATTGTTATCTATAGCATTACAGAAGATATTCATAAAATAATGTTATTATTGCTTGTTGTCTTAAATCTTTTTTTTCATTATATATTCATACCAGTCGCATTTTTATAGAAAGGGGCAAACATGATGCTTTCTAAAAATAAATATTGTTTTAGAGTAGCGACGATATTGGTTATCCTTACCATATTGCAATGGGTGATAACCTATATGGAGGCTTACCAAGAAGCGACACCGCTGAATCAGTTTTATTTCACAACATCATTTCCGAGAAGTATATGGTTTGAAATGCTTTTGATGCTGTTATTTCCTTATGTAATATTGATGGATTATCATAAAGCTGTAAGTAGTGGTTACATCCATCAAATGATGATTAGAGTGGGAATAAAACAGATGTTTTTCTATTCCATTAAGCAAATCACAAAATATACATTAATTTTCTCGATATTGTTATATGCAGTGGTTTTATTCAACAGCTATGTAATTGCATTCATACAGCCGAACGGTATTCCATCTGGACAAGAGCTTTTATCTTATTTTCTGGGAACATATGATATTCCGGATTTTCTCATTTATTTTATTACGACTGTTATAGGAATATGCATATATTCTATTTTCATGTTTTCTCTTTGTTATGTCATACGCAATCGATATCTATATGTTTTCTTTACGCCTCTACTGTTATTTATTGGTATATTTTCCATATCCAGTTTCTTACACCCATTTCTGTTACAATTCTCATGGTATGCTCAAAATTCGGAGATTATGGCTATGCCATCCTGCATATTGCCGATTGCTTTATTTGCGCCGGGTAGTTTAATGGAAGCTATTGGATTTTATAATTTTATTATCGGAACCATTGTGTATTTTGGAGGTGGAATCAGTATTTTAATTATTGCCTGCAGAAAAATGAAAAAGGAGGCTTTCTTATGAAAAAGGCGATTTTGGAAATATGTCATGTCTCAAAATCATTTAGACACCAAAGCATTTTATCAGATGGCAATATGACGTTTTATGAAGGTGAGCTTCTTTATTTGTGTGGGAAGAATGGAAGTGGTAAATCTACAATATTTAAAATCATAGCCGGTTTACTAGAACCGGACACTGGTACATTGAATTGGATGAAAAAGGTGAAAATAGGTGCGTTAATTGAGAATCCTGAGTATATGGGAAGTGAAACATTATTTGATAATCTTCGTTTTTTATATCAGTTAACTTCACCCTTTCATAAACAGGAAGTAGAGATGCTGGTTAATAGATTTAATCTTGCTCTGTACAATAAAAAACCTTTAAAAAAGTATAGCGTAGGGATGCTTCAGAAAGTGGGAATCATTCAGGCCATCATGGAACATCAAGATTTTATTATGCTTGATGAACCGATGCGTGGATTGGATAAAGAGGCGCAGCAAACGTTTTATGAAATAATACAGGAACTCCATGAGGAAGGGAAAACCGTAATCATTGCATCACATGATGTTATGGATGAAATTGAATTTGATAGAAAACTATGTGTAGAAAATGGAAAGATAATGGAATTATAAAGAAAGGAAGATTCCTGTATATAAAAGTTATTTTGCTAATAGTGTTTTCTGCTCTTGAGGCTGAAGATATCATGATGATTTTGTTTGGTATACCAAAAATACAGCTCATGTATGCCATGTTATTATGGCTTATCTGTGATATGCTTTTCTATAGTGATATGTTACTCCCTTATTTTCGTATGAAATATGGAATGGCAATTCGACTTCAAAAGCATGGGATGTATACATGGTATGTAAAATACAGCGGTATGTCTTGCATGATTTTATGTTTATTTAGAATCTTTTTGCAATATAATAGCAAAGCTATTCGTGTATCTATCGCAGTTATTATGCTATATACAATCGGAGAATGGCTCATTTTTACGCTTGTAATGATACTTTTTCAGCGACTTTCACAAGAAAAACAGCTGATGATTCAATTTGTTTTATTAATTATGACGCGATATGCTTTCTATTATTTTTGTATATAGAATATAAGAAGTCAAAGGGAAGGACTTTAATCCGTAAGCATTGGATTTCCTATAGCGTTAATGGCAGAATTAAGGTCAAATCAACAATTAAAGTTACAAATCGCACAGTAGAAACAAATATAGATATCCAATATTTAAAGCTTGTTTCTAGATTATGATTCTCATACGCATGGAGGTGGACAAGCATAGATGAGTGACGGTACAAATATATACCGTTTTTCTTGCTACGATATGAAAAAAATAATATGCATATTGGTCTGTATTTCTCAAATTCTTGTTGTTTATTGCGTGAAGTTTGCATTTTATGAACGCGATATTTCCGATATCCAGGGCTTCTTTGGATTGGAAAGAGAAAAGGAAGCGACTTTTTTCGAAATAACCCCGCAAAGCAATGAATTCGATCATAAACAAATGATAAATACCATGGAGGCCTTATCTCAAAAATTTAATTGTACGGTGATAAGAACAGAACAGCATGATTCTGATTATATCTGGTATCTCTATAGTCCCTATGATATTTTTCAATACATGGATATTTCCAAGATTAGTGAGCATGATCTTGTATATGAGAATCAGTTGCGCTATGATACAAAACAAAACAGCCTGCGCTTATTCAATCAGGACATTCGTCTGGTTATTCAGCCATTTCAAAATCTGAATCAGAGATTTCAAAATCTCGCAGGAGATTATATCCTGTATTTTGATCAGGATACAGATAAAGATGCCTTTCTTACCGATATCTCTCAGCAGTATCCAGGTGCAATACAGGATATGGGAGCTTTTGAACGACATGCATTTACGCTTTCATCCTATCTGAAAGAGAACATAATTCCGATGGGAATCATAACATTCCTATTGCTGGGGCTGCTTCTCATCATGCTGGTGAATCAGAAATTAAAAACCATCGGCATATTGAAAAGTATGGGAATGTCAGGGCTGCGCATTGGAAGGTTACTGTATCAGAGGCTGTTTTTTCAAATCCTGGCTGTATCGTTACTCAGTATTGTTCTTGCTTATATCTGGATGATAGGCTTTGTCGCCAGACAGACCTATGAGGCGATCCTTTTGCTTTCTTTCTTCTGGATTGGGTTTTCGATCGGTATGTTTCTTGCATTTGCAGGTACGGTTCTGTTGATTCTGCGCTGTCCTGTCTATGCATTTATAAAAAACAGAAGCTTTACCAGATGGTTTATGAATCTGAATTATCTATATGGCATTCTCGCCCTTCTTATTCTGATGCCGCTTTGCTCGACTGCATGGGAACAGATGCAGTTGAATCTGCCTACCTTTCAAGCGCTATTGCGCCAACAGGATATGCTGGAATCGTATGTGTATGCGTTTGATTATCAGGACGGATATCGCTTTGACGGCTATGATGAGGAGTCCGTAGAGGAGGATTACAGAAATAAAAAGCTTATTCAGAATAAAATGTATCAGGTACATCTGAAAGAATACGAAAAGATAAATAGAGAAGGAGGTATCTATTATCGAAAGGATGTTATCCCAAAAGGAGAGGAGCTGCAGCCGTATGCGGAAGTGAATCTGAATTATACAAAGCGCTTTCCTCTTAGAAAACGGGATGGCAGCCTTATTGAATTAACGGACAAAAAGGATACGGTGTATATCCTGCTTCCTGAATCGCTTAATACTGTGGATGTCAGCTATCTTGAAACATACGGCAATCGGATTGAGAGGCTGTATATTCAGGATGAGCAGGTGGATGCTGTGGATTTTTCTTTGCTGGACAGTATGCTGGATACAGATTCCCCGATGTTTTATGTTGTATATAGTGATGATGCCTTTCGTCTGGGGAAGAAGGTAACAAATTATGTATATATGGATATGGATAAGCTGAGCACTTTGACCTCAGTTCATAACGGGGAGCATTTTGTTCCCTCCGCATTGCTGATTCTGCTGGTTATGGCAGAGTATACACATTTGTATCTGCTTTCCTTTCAACAGCGTATTTTTGTCAGACGAGTACAGGGAACCTCCTTTTTCAGGGTATATCTACGGTTGTTTACTGAGCTGTCAGCACCCTTTGTGTTTGTAATCGCATTGTTTCATCAACAGGAGGAATGGAAAATCACAGGTGTATTTCTGATGATCAGTCTGATTGCGTCGATGCTGTTTGTCTATGTAAAAGATAAGGGTGTACGAAATCAAAGCAGGGAGGTGCATATCGGATGAAGTCGATCACGTTAAAGAATATTACACACACATACGGAAAACATACGGTTCTACATGATGTCACCCTATCATTGCCCATAGGAAAAATGATTGCGATATGCGGTCCAAGCGGCTGTGGAAAGACAACGCTTCTCAATATTATCGGCTTGCTGGAGCGTCCGAGCAGGGGAAGTGTGCAGTATGATGAAATGGAGGTTTGCGCAAACAGCAGCAGAGCGGTGAAAAAGCTCCGCTACACAATCGGCTTCCTGTTTCAAAATTACGGATTGTCGGATAATGATACGGTTTTGTGGAATATGATGAGTGCCATGGAATATGTGAAGACCGGTAAGGAAGAGAAAAAGAAATGCATTGCGCAGGTGCTGGAAAAGGTGGGACTGTACGGTATCGAACAACAGAAAATCTGTCAGCTGTCTGGTGGAGAGCAGCAGCGTGTAGCACTGGCAAAGCTGATGGTAAAGCCCTGTGAACTGATCCTTGCGGATGAGCCTACGGGAAATCTGGATGAGGAAAATCGGGATATGGTATTTTCGATTCTGCGTGATTTGAATCAGAAAGGAAAGACGGTTGTTATGGTTACGCATGATCCTGTGCTTGCGAAGCGTTGTGATGAGGTCATTTTATTGGAAAAACACATATAAAAAGCTGGAGGCAGTGATTTTGAAAATCGGAATATGCCTCCAGTTTTCGTATATTCTATTGTTATGGTGAAAAGAGATGCTTATCGTGTGTGAGAATTTATTTTCCGAAACACAGATAAATGCATTGGCTATGATAAAATCTTCAAATTTCATGAAAAGTATATATGCAGCAATAAAAATACGATATACTGTACATAACAAATGGAGGGATTTTATGGTAAAGGAAGAGGTAAGAAATCTGTCATTTCTGTTTACGGAAACAGGGTTTGTGTTGGATACCGTTGATAGAGAGCAGCAAGATTCTAAATGGTTTCAACGATTTCAGGAGGATAAATACAGTGCCTTGTATGATTTCGGCTTTCAGGAACGCATTCATCAACTGCATGCTTCCACCGGTTTCCTGCATCGTACAGCAGAATTGTATATCCATGTTTTAACATCCCTAAGCGAGCTGGAAATCGCCAGAGAGCAGGTGCAAATCACATTGCCAGTTGACATATGGGAACAATTGCAGAAGGAGCTGCCTTTTGCTATTGGCAGTGAGTTCATTACCTATAAATGGGTACAGAATATCTTTGTTCACCTGCACGAGGTATTTTGCAGGGAAATCAGCAGGTATGAGGGAAGTGCAAAGCTGTATCTTGCTGAGAAAAATCAGAATCTAAAGGTGGCAGAGCGTATTTTCTTTCATTTGGTTGAGAGCAAGGATGAGGAATATCCATTTGCCTTTCTTGCAACCTATGCGACGAAGGATCAGGAAGGCAGGATCCGGCACATGCCGCTTCGTTACGCTTTGGAAGAATTCAAGCAGGAGCGTGACCGTCTGCTGACTCTGTTATCCTGTCTGAACAAGGCTGCAAAGACATGTGACTTACTGGATTCCTTTATTGCGCATGGAGAGCTGTTTCATCCTTTGCGCCTGCAGACACAGGAGACCTATGAAATCCTGAAGCATACAGAAGAAATTGAAGCCTGTGGAATCTTATGCAGAATCCCGAACTGGTGGCGGAAAAAATATGCCAGTGTTTCTGTAACCATGAAGATGGGGGAGAAAAAGCCTTCCCTGCTCGGTTTTGATTCTCTATTGTCAATACAACCGGAATTCAGTGTGGACGGTGTTGCTTTAACCAAGGAAGATATCGAACAGCTGCTTCTGCAAAGTGAGGGTCTTGCCTTTTTAAAGGGGAAATGGGTTGAGGTCAACCATAAAAAGCTGCAGGCTCTTTTAAAGCAGATGGAAAATTCAGAAAATGAAAGTATTACGTTAATGGAAGCTTTAAGAACCAATCTAAAAGAAGAAGAGCAAGCAGAGGATGATATAAGCATATGCAATGGGGAATGGCTCCAGTCTTTTCTCCAAAGTCTTCACAAGCCTGCTGAACATCAGAGCGATCATGTGCCTGCGACACTTCAGGCAGTGCTTCGCCCTTATCAAAAGGCAGGCTACAGCTGGCTGCGGCAGATGCAGCAGGTTCATTTCGGAGCCTGTCTTGCAGATGACATGGGGCTTGGTAAAACGCTTCAGGTATTGAGCTTTCTGGAGGAGCTGCGTCTGGAGAAGCCGGATAGCAAAGTTCTACTCATTGTCCCTGCTTCTTTGCTGGGGAACTGGAGCAGTGAGGGTAAGCATTTCCTTTACACCAAAGATGGATTTTCATATATTGCATGGCAAAACAAGTGATAAGCTCAGTATGGATTATGCAGACTTGCGTGTGTTCCTTACCATCACAACCTATGGAATGGCCGCAAAGCTGAGCTGCCTGAAGGATGAGGAATGGGACTGTATCATTCTGGATGAGGCGCAGGCAATCAAAAATCCACTGACCAAGCAGACCAGGGCACTCAAAGAGCTTAAGGGTGCGATGCGAATTGCCATGACCGGTACACCGATTGAAAATGATTTGTCAAATTTATGGTCCTTGTTTGACTTTCTGAATAAGGGACTGCTGGGCACAGCCACGGAATTTAAAGCCTTTGTAAAACGTCTGGAGGAACATCCGGAAGGATATCAGAAACTGAAGGCAATGATTGCTCCGTTTATGCTTCGGCGTTTGAAAACGGATAAAACCATTATATCGGATCCGCCTGAAAAGCTGGAATCCGATGAGTATGTCACACTCAGCAAACAACAGGTTGTCTTATATCGGAAGCTGATTGCCGATATGGAAGAGAAAATCAAAGAGTCTGAAGGAATGGAACGCCGTGGCCTAGTGCTGTCCACCATCACAAAGCTGAAGCAGATATGCAATCATCCGGATCAGTATCTTGGAGAGGAATCGTACCGGATAAAGGATAGCGGAAAGCTGGAAATGCTGAAAGAAATCTGTGAAACGATATATGAAAAAAGAGAACGGGTTCTGGTATTTACACAATATAAAGAAATCATTCCGTACCTGCATGCTACTCTGGCCAAAATTTTCCATCAGGAGGGCTATATTCTGCACGGCGGTACACCGGTGAAAAAACGTTCAGAGATTGTTGCCGCATTTCAACAGGAAGCCTATGTTCCCTATATCGTTCTTTCCTTAAAAGCAGCTGGAACCGGATTGAATCTGACAGCCGCAAATCATGTGATTCATTTTGACCGCTGGTGGAATCCGGCTGTTGAGAATCAGGCAACGGACAGGGCATTTCGCATCGGTCAGAAAAAGAATGTAATTGTACATAAGCTGATCAGTAAGGGAACGGTGGAAGAAAAAATTGACGAACTGATAAAATCCAAGGTGGAGCTTTCACAGCAGGTAATCGGAGATGGTAAAGAAACATGGATTACGGAGATGAACAATGAGGAACTGATGAATCTTCTTCGTCTGGATGCGAGGTGAGCATATGAGCAGATATTGGAAAACAGCAGAATATTCTCAGCTATCGGCAGAGGAGCTGCGATATAAGGCTGAAGAAAGTATGAGGAAAGCAGAAAGTAAGGGCCGCAGCATGGAGCCGGTCACGATAGAAGGAAGGGCAATCACCGTCAGCTGGTGGGGAAAGGCATGGTGTGAGAATCTTGAAAAATATGCAGATTTCGCATCACGGCTGGAGCGTGGAAAGCGATATGTGCGTACGGGAACTGTGATTGATCTACAGATTCGCGCGGGAAGAATTCAAGCTCGGGCTCAGGGACGGCGGAAAGCACCGTACAAGGTGGAAATTCACATATCACCATTAAAGGAAGAAGACTGCCAGCGCATAATGCAGGCTTGTGCCAATCAGATTGAAAATCTGGAAGCACTGCTCAGCGGTAAATTCCCACAGAGTCTGCAGGAGCTGTTTACCGGTGAAAGCGGCCTCTTCCCAAGTCCAAGAGAAATCAGCTTTCAATGCAGCTGCCCCGACTGGGCGATTATGTGCAAGCATGTTGCGGCAGTATTGTATGGAGTAGGAAACCGTCTGGATGAAAATCCGTTTCTGTTTTTTACACTGCGTGGAATTGATTTAGCTAAATTTATCGACGTTGCGATTGGGAATAAAGTGGAAATGATGCTGGAGCATGCAAATGAAAAAAGTGCACGTATTATGGATAATGCGGCAATTCACGATGTATTTGGATTATAAGGAGACATTATGGAAAAAAGAAAAAGTGTGTCCATGGATGCGTTCATGGGGAAGTATGCGGGTGTATATTACATAAAGCTGCTGCTGAAGGAGCCGGTTGAAAGTCGTGCTCTTGCAATCAGGGAGCGACTGCTAAAGAGGTTTAACGAGGTAGATGATGTTATAGAGCAGGAGGGTATGTATTCCTATGCACTCTGTAATCATAAAGTAACCTATAAGGATGATGTGAAGGTGCCATCGCAGCTGTTTATAACGCAGATGATTGCGTTTGATAAAACGACGATACCGGAACTGGTTTTGCAACAATGCTGGAGCTGTGAAAATGTTGAGGAGCTGCTCAAAGACTGTCAATATGAAATCATGTTTTCCGATTTTATGGCAAGTGGGCTTCCTGTGCGGGAGCGTTGTGAAATACTTGCAGCATTTGCGGATATTATGATGGAGGTTTATCCGGAGGCAGTGGCGATGTACTGGCCGCATGCAGGAAAGATTGTACCAAGAGCTGACTGGTTAAACAGCAGCTGGAGCAATCCTGCGCTGCATTTTCTTGATGGCGGTGTCAATGTGCGATTGTTCAATATTGCGGAGAGCTCGGAAAAGATTGTGGATACGACCGGGTTGACAGCGATAGGATTGTGTGATTTGCAGTGTCACTTTCATAATTTGGATATAGATTTTATTATTCGCTATATGTTTAATTTTACATCTTATCTCTATGCACAGGGAGAAGATATTATCAAAGACGGAGATACTATGGATGGTAGGAATTCACAGGAGCGATGGCGTTGTCAGCACGAGGATGCATTAGTTTCTCCAAGTCGGGTGGTTATTGATGTGAATCCCGGTGAATTTGGTGCTGGAAAGCGTGTTGAGCAAATGGAAGCATAAACAAGGCAGCAAAAGATTATGTGAGATTCAGCTGCTATGGTAATTGTTAGTAAGTCATGCTATTCTAATCCTATGGATCTAATTTTATTATGGATGAATGCTGTTTTTGGCCTTTGGTCTAGCCTCTCCTGAGACTAGCGTATCTAAATTCTGGCAGCTCCTTTTTCAATTGTATCTGACAAATGTCTAGCCTCTCCTCGAGGATTATATATCTAAATTTATGTATGATAATTTGAAGATAAAAGGAATGATTGAGCTAGACTTCTCTTGAGGCTATCAAACAAAATCGCCTATAAATAAGAAAAGACGAGTATATACCGCTCGTCTTTTTACAATTGTTAAAGGTTATTCCTGGGTTTAAAAAATAGCACAACATTGCTTCCGGTATTACATGATTCCTGATGACATAGAGATACGGAACATGCATACATAAGTAATCACACTATCCTCAGCTACAAATTTGTCTTTTTTTCCAGCTGCCGGCACGCCCATAAAAAGCTGAGGCTTCCCATAAGGATAAACAGCAGCAAAACAGCTGTCAGATTCCCTGTGTCTATTCTGCCATATAGAATCAGAGAACGCAATGCCTGGATCATATGGGTAAACGGATTGAGATTGATTGCAGTATGTAAGAAACCGGTAATACCTGTCATGGGAAACAGTGCATTGCTGAGAAAAAACACCGGAAGTACAATCGCGTTCATAACAGTTTCGTATATCACCTCATTCGGAAGGAGCATGCTGATTCCATAAGACAGCCCTGCCATAAAAAATGAGGTCAGAAAAATCAGTGAAATAAAGATGAGATATCCAGAGAGTGGCAGGGAAAATCTGACAGAAAACAGAAGACTGAGAGCTATCATAATTCCTACCTCCAGAAAGGTACACAATACGGCTTCAAAAAGCTGTGCAAGCACAATGGAGCTGCGTGTGAGCGGAGCAATCAGTATCCGATCGAAGCTGCCATCCGATTTCATCAGATAATTCATAATTCCACTGCTGCTGCAGGTCGAGAAGCTGATTAGGACAATCAGTCCCGGAAGCATGAACGCCGTATAATTTTCGATGCCGGAATGCTGCATCGTTGAAGAAGCGATTGCACTATAAAGTATCAGCCACAGAATCGGCTGCAAAGCTGTCATAACAATGGTGAATTTGTTGTGGAATCTCCATTTTATATTCCTGTATAAAAGGGTAAAAACACTCATACACATTCCTTCCTTTCACTCTGTGTCAGTCTCAGATACACATCCTCCAATGTCGGCTGCGCGATTTCTATTCCCTGAAATGCCGCATGCCTTTTCAATAATACTGCCGCTGCTGCTTCTATATCGCTTTGCGGGGTCTGCGTATAAATCAGAAGCTTTTCAGCACGTAGAAGGATTTCCTTTGACATCTGCTCCTTTAGGATGCCACAGCCTTTTCTTGCCTCTGCTTCAGAGGAAAAGGTGATTTCTATCGAATTCTGCCGCAGTAAAGAGCGCAGCTGTGCGGGGGATCCCTGTGTTACTTCCTTGCCATCCTTCATAATGCAGACGGTATTGCTGAGCTGATCGGCTTCCTCCAGATAATGTGTCGTAAGAAAAATCGTGACACCAAAATCATCTCTGATTTTTCTCATCATTCCCCACATCGCAATACGGGACTGTACATCCATTCCCACCGTAGGCTCATCCAGAAACAGAATTTTCGGATTCGTCATCATATTCAGGGCAATATCCAGACGCCGTTTCACACCGCCGGAATAAGAGGATACTGGATAACGCCGATACGGCTCCAGACCGAAATCAACAATGAGCGTTTCCATCCGTTTTTCGGCATCCCTTTTGGGTATTCTGTACAAACGGCTTTGAAGCAGCATATTTTCTTCCAGAGATAAATACGTATCAATGGAGGTTTGCTGGGCAACGCAGGCAATTTGCGAGCGCAGAGAGGCTGCATCCCTACACAAATCCTTCTCCAGCATCGTTATTCTACCGGATGTCGGCTGCAAATAGGTTGTCAGTATTCTGAGCAGTGTGGATTTACCGGCACCGTTTTGTCCAAGCAAAGAGAAAATCTCTCCCTGTTCAACGCAAAGAGATATACCATTCAGTGCCTGTACGCCGTTTTTATACTGCTTGACTACCTGCTTTACCTGTATGGCGCTCATGCTTCCTCCAGAATCGGAAATTGTATTTCCGTGATATATTTTTTCGGATTTCCCTTGAACAGCATTCCCGGCCCCTTGATGAAAACCTCCCGAAAGGGCGCAGAAATCTTTAGGCTGTGTTTGACCGCATACTGATCAATTGCGGCATAGGCAAGCGGCAGTGTCGCATAGGAGCCGATATGGGTAACACATACCGCTTTGATGCGGGGCATTTGCTTTACTTCAATATCCTGAGTGCATGGCACTTCATCCGTTGGAACACAGAGCTCCAGTGCTCCCTGCTTTGTTTCCGGATTCATAGACAGATAGTTGAAAAACGGTGCCCCGTTTGTTTTCCCGTGTATTGATTGAAACACCTTGGGAAATACCCGGTTTGCTTTTGTGACATCTCCTTCATAACTCATGTATGCCACACAAAGCGGCTCAATCTCTCGTATTTCGATTTTATATTCCATGTTTCTTCTCCTCTTCTTTCTGAATGGCAATCCATACATCGCATTGGTTGTATGGTGCCTGCGTCTGCACAGGATATGCTTCGATATCGGGAAGCCGTGCATATTCATAACCGGAAAACAGCAGCCATTCGGAATAAAACCGGCGGAAAATATCCTGTACATTTTCCTTGAAATTCCCCTTGTTTTCAAACACAGCCCAGGTCGCGGCAGGAATGCGCAGCTCATGAAACCGGGATGGAATCTTTTTGCTTGTGGCAACTGCTATATAGTAGAAAATGTGATCGGGATCCTCATATACGCTGATGCCGAAGATTGCATTCGTACCGGTATCGGATAGCTGACAGAGCTCTGTGTATTGCGGACTTTGCATTGTTTCCTTCCAGAAATGGGGGACAATTTTATGATTCTCCTCCATCTCCTCGCATAGGCGTATCCGGATGCCCGCAAAGCGCAGCTCCCTTTTCTCTGCTATATGATAGGCCATAGGACTTCCTCCTGTGATATTGACAGAAAACTGTATCGGCGGATATGCATGCAGTGTTTTGCCGATATTTTTTGCGGCTGTCGGAGGGATACCGTGAACCTTTTGAAAGGCTCTGTTAAATGCGGTTGGTGAGGTATAGCCATACTTGAGGGCAACATCCAGCACCCTGGCATCACAGCGCTGCAAATCGAAGGCAGCCTGCGACATTCTTCGTCTTCGGATATAATCTGACAGCGATATGCCGGCGACATAGGAAAACATTCTTTGAAAATAATAGGGTGAGCAGCATGCGATACGGGCTGCCTCCTCGTACGATATCTCTGCATCAAGATTTTGCTCTATGTATGCGATGGCATCACTAAGCTTTCTTAACCATTCCATTTCTTTACCTCCCTTGCGTATAGGATATTCCAATACGTTTTTTTAATCCTCGCTTTTCCTGCGCTCTTTTGTAAACTATACGCTATATAAAAATTGTGTGCAAGTATCCCTAATTTTCATACCAGGAATACCGTAAGTGCATGGAAAGGCATATATGCAGGCTCTTTTGTTTGCAATCTCTCTTTGAGATGGCGTATAATGATGAACAGATGAGAGGTGACGTTATGTTAGAGAAAAACATATTGGAAGATGTACTGGAAATCGCCTGCAGTACGACGGGTGATTTTGCAGAAATTTTTGAAGAAGTCAATTACAGTACCAGAATATCCATGCTGAATGACGAGGTTGAAAGCACCAACAGTGGTATTCGCTGCGGGCTGGGTCTGCGGATTTATCATGGACTGGAATCCGTGTACGGCTATACCAATGATACAGATGAAAAAAATCTGAAGGAATTTGCGAAAAAGCTGGCGGACAGTCTGGGGGAACAGGGAAAGCATATTCCTGTGCAATTAAAGGAAATAACGTATGAAAATGCTCATATCATACGGCGCATACCGCGCGAAACTGCGCTAAAGGATAAAGTGGCGCTCATGAGGCGTGCTAGCGAAGCTGCACAGTCCTATGATGCGCATATAACGAAGGCGATTGTGAATTATCAGGATGATGAGCAGCATGTCGCAATATCCAATTCGGAAGGAAAATATATTCGTGATGTCCGGATTCGGACTAGAATGGCGGTATCTGCCGTTGCACAGGATGGAGCATTGCGGGAAACCGGAAGCTGTTCTCCCGGAGGCAGTGAAGGAATGGAGTTTTATGATACACACAAACCGGAGGATATTGGAAAAGAGGCGGCGCGCATTGCGATGACGATGCTGTATGCACAGCCGTGTCCTAGCGGTGTTATGCCGGTTATTATCGACAACGGCTTTGGCGGTGTCATCTTCCATGAGGCCTGCGGACACTCTCTGGAGGCACGCGGAGTTGCGAAAAATCAATCCAATTTTGCAGGAAAGCTGGGACAGAGAATTGCGAGTGAATGTGTAACGGCTGTGGATGACGGTACGATTCCCAATGCCTGGGGAAGTACAAATATCGATGATGAGGGAAATTTCACACGACGCACGGTACTGATTGAAAAGGGAATACTGAAGAGCTATCTGGTGGATACATTGAATGGGCGCCGGTTGAACATGCCTTCCACGGCATCCAGCAGACGGCAGTCCTATAAATATGAAACAACGTCCCGAATGACCAATACCTTCCTGTTGAACGGTACGGATCAGCTGGAGGATATGATAAAGGAAACCTCGTATGGACTATATGCAAAGACAATGGCTGGTGGCAGTGTGCAGGCAACCGGTGATTTCAATTTCGCTGTCAGAGAAGCATATTTGATCGAGGACGGAAAGATAACAACACCTGTCAAGGGCGCAACACTGATTGGAAACGGCTCGGATACATTGCTGAAAATTGACCGAGTCGCAGGTAATCTTGCGCGTGCACAGGGAATGTGCGGATCCAGCAGCGGAAGCATACCTACAGATGTCGGTCAGCCGGCAATACGAGTTAGTGAAATGACGGTTGGTGGCAGTAAGGGAGGCAAGGAACATGCATAAGCAACGTTGGCTTGACGCGGCAAAGGCTGCGGGTATCGAACAGTTGGAAATCTATGAACAGAAAAGCAGATCCACATCCATACGGCTGTTTGAAGGAAGTGTGGACGGCTACACCATCAGTGAGTGTAACGGATTTGCGATTCGTGGTATATATAAAGGAAATATGGGTATCTGTTTTCTGGAACAGGATGATGATGCCTTACTGGAGGACACGCTCTGCAGGATAAAGGAAAATGCGGAGGTGATTACAAGCAGGGATGAAGTGGAAATTTATGCGGGTGATTCTGCGTATCCCCAGCTGCAGCTGCGCAGCTGTACATGGAATGCACATCCGGATGCAGAAAAGATCGAAATGCTGAAGACGGTGGAGCAGTATATAAAGGAATCGGATGCCAGAATCGCTCAGGTTATGAATACCAGCTATGGCGAAGTCGATGTGGAAATTGCCATTGATAATACATTGGGTGTTCATCTGCATGATGCACAGCATGCGGCGTATATCAGTACAGCAGTTATGGCGAAGGATCAAGAGGATACAAAGATTGCAGGTGACTGGCAGTATCTGTATGATGATGTTTGCTTCGACGCGAAAAAATTTGCAGCAGGTGTGAGCCGTAAGGTGCTGGATAAGCTGTCTGCTGAAAGTGTGCAGAGTGCACAGTATCCGGTTCTGATTGAAAATGAGGCAATGGCAGATTTGCTGGCGGCCTTTAGCGGTATGTTTGACGGAGAAAATGCTTACAAAGGTATTTCATTATTGAATGACAGTATTGAGAAACAGATTTTCAGTGATAAAATTACAATTGTGGATGATCCGTTGTTGAAGAACGGCTATAACTCGAGAAGCTTTGATGATGAGGGGGTTGCCTGCAGGAATAAGATACTGGTTGATAAAGGCGTTTTAAAGACCTATCTGCACAATCTGAAATCCGCAAAGCTTATGAATTGTGAAACGACGGGCAATGGATTTAAGGCGGGATATGCATCCAATGTCGGTATAGCTCCAAGCAATCTGTTTATTGAAAATGGAAGTACATCTATGGATGAAATGATTGCATCGATGGAGGAAGGAATCATTGTTACGGAAATAACAGGTCTGCATGCCGGACTGAATGCCATGACAGGTGAATTTTCACTGCAATCTCAGGGCTGGTATGTGAAGGACGGAAAAAAGGTCAAGCCGGTCAATCTGATCACGATCGCTGGTAATTTTCTGGAGGCAATGAAGCAGGTGGAGATGCTGGGGAATGATGGAAAGCTGAATGCTGGATCTATTGGTTCACCGAGTATTTTGTTTACATCGCTTTCTGTCAGTGGTTTATAATGTGATACAGGCATTGTATGGCTGGTGTAACAGCTGCGTAAAAGTCTGCGTAAAAGCATGAATTTTACATTGAAAATGGCATGAAAATATTCTATAATATAGGTGCCAAATCCAAAGACCGAAAGGTCAAAAGAAAGGGACAGAGTATCTTCCACATAACTCTGTCCCTTTTGACGCAGTAAGAGGCACCAAATCCAGGAGTAATGAAAACGGCGAGTTCACCTCCTTTCCGTAGCAAGATCATCCCAGTTAATATAAAACTGAGCTTATTTGCTTACTAATGCCGCCGCTTGTATTTCAGGACGATGTACAGGATGATTCCAAGCTCTCGCAGCACTTTTGGTATGATGCCAATCAGCGCAATGAGAATCCAGATTATGTAATTCATCCTTCCTCCTATCACCTGGTGCATGAGTAAGAATTTCTGCATACCGATGAACCTCCTACACATATACATACGAATGGAAGATGCAGAACTCCTAAAAGAAATAAAAATATTTTTATATAAAAGGATAAAAATGGTTGAAGTGGATGCAGGAATATTCTATAATAAAGATGCCAAATCCAAAGACCGAAAGGTCAAAAGAAAGGGACAGAGTTACGTGGAGATACTCTGTCCCTTTTGACGCAGTAAGAGGCACCAAATCCAGGAGTAATGAAAACGGCGAGTTCACCTCCTTTCCGTAGCAGTATCATCTCAGTTAACAGAACACTGAGATTATCTGCTTACTAATGCCGCCGTTTGTATTTCAGGACGATGTACAGGATGATTCCAAGCTCCCGCAGCACTTTCGGTGTGATACCAATCAGTGCGATGAGAAACCAGAATATGTAATCCATCCTTCCTCCTTTCACCTGGTGCATTTCTAAGGTATAGTGTATGCATACCGATGAACCTCCTACATATATACATACGAATGCAATATACAAAACTCCTAAAAGAAATAAAAATATTTTTTAAAATAATGGTTGAAGTGGATACAGGAATATTTTATAATAAAAGTGCCAAATCCAAAGACCGAAAGGTCGCAAGAAAGGGACAGAGTTACGAGCAAGATACTCTGTCCCTTTTGAAGTAGTAAGAGGCACCAAATCCAGGAGTAATGAAAAGCGGCGAGTTCACCTCCTTTCCGTAGCAGTATCATCCCAGTTAATCCAACACTGAGATTATCTGTTTACTAATGCCGCCGTTTGTATTTCAGGACGATGTACAGGATGATCCCAAGCTCCCGCAGCACTTTCGGTGTGATACCAATCAGTGCGATGAGAAACCAGAATATGTAATCCATCCTTCCTCCTTTCACCTGGTGCATTTCTAAGGTATAGTGTATGCATACCGATGAACCTCCTACATATATACATACGAATGCAATATACAAAACTCCTAAAAGAAATAAAAATATTTTTTAAAATAATGGTTGAAGTGGATGCAGGAATATTTTATAATAAAAGTGCCAAATCCAAAGGTCGAAAGGCCAAAAGAAAGGGACAGAGTTACGTTGTGGTTACTCTGTCCCTTTTGACGCAGTAAGAGGCACCAAATCCAGGAGTAATGAAAACGGCGAGTTCACCTCCTTTCCGTAGCAGTATCATCTCAGTTAATCCAACACTGAGATTATCTGCTTACTAATGCCGCCGTTTGTATTTCAGGACGATGTACAGGATGATCCCAAGCTCCCGCAGCACTTTCGGTGTGATACCAATCAGTGCGACGAGAAACCAGAATATGTAATCCATCCTTCCTCCTTTCACCTGGCGCATTCCTAAGGTATTGTATATGCATACCGATGAACCTCCTACACATATACATACGAATGCGATATGTAAAACTCCTAAAGGAAATAAATTTTTTTTGTAAAATTTGATAAACTGTATCTCATAGAAAGAAGTGTCTTATGTTTCTTTCTAGTTTTGTGTGTTTGCGAAAAGACAGATTCAAATTCTATTGATAAGTACAATCGTGTTGCATTCTTCAGATTTTGAATTTAACCACAATTGGGTAAGCCCCTATACACGCTATTCATTTTCTTCTTTCTGCCTTCCATGTGGATTTCATTCCGATAATATCGTAAGTTTCTGAAAACTTTATTAAGAAATGGAAACTCCTTGGTCCCTGCAAGGATTCTATGGTAAAATAGGATACGGTGATAAAATGAAAAGTTTATATGATTTTACATACGATCAGATGGGCGATATGGCTCTGGAGCAGGGCTGGAAAAAATTTCGTGCACATCAGATCTTTCAATGGCTGTATCGCAAACGTGCAGTCAGCATAGATGACATGAGTGATCTTTCCAAGGATACCAGAGAGACCCTGAAGCAGCAGTTTTCTCTCACGCCGCTAAAGCTGCGTGATAAGCAGGTGGCAAGCGATGGGACGACGAAATATCTGTTTGCTTTGGAGGACGGCTCCCTGATTGAAAGTGTGCTGATGCAGTTTGATTATGGTAAGAGTATCTGTGTTACCTCACAGGTAGGCTGCAATATGGCCTGTGCCTTTTGTGCCAGTGGTCTGACAAAAAAGAAACGCAACCTGACAAGTGGAGAAATGGTGGCCCAGGTGCTGTATGTGCAGCGTGATCTGGATAAGCAGGAGGATCGGCTGAGTCATATTGTGGTAATGGGAACGGGGGAACCGTTTGACAATTACGAGCATGTGATGAATTTCCTTTCTACTGTCAATCATGATCGCGGACTGGGAATCGGTGCGCGTCATATTACGATATCCACCTGCGGTGTCGTTCCGAAAATTTATGAATTTGCCAAGGAGCACACACAATACAATCTGGCAATCTCTCTGCATGCGCCAAACAATGAACTCCGCGATCGTCTGATGCCGGTCAACCGTGCCTATCCACTGGAGGAGCTGATGGAGGCAATCCAGTATTATGCACGGGAGAACAATCGCCGTCTGACGTTTGAATATATTCTTCTGCGCGGGGTCAATGACCAGAAGGAGCATGTGGCACAGCTGGCAAAGCTGTTAAAGGGTCTGAATGCCTATGTGAATCTGATTCCCTACAACGCTGTGGATGAAAACGGCTTTCAGGGAGTGGATCATGCCCATGCCATGGTATTCTATGATGCACTCATGAAGCAGGGAGTGCGTTGTACGATTCGTAAGGAGCATGGTGCGGATATCGACGCGGCATGCGGACAGCTGCGTGTTAAGCATCTGAAGAAGGAACAGGAAGGGAGCCGTTCATGAGTATTCAATATTATGGAGCGAGTCATGTCGGACTTCGAAGAAGAAATAATCAGGACAGCATCTGTTTTCTGGAAAACGGAGAGCATGCTCTGTTAGCTGTAGTCTGTGACGGCATTGGCGGCGGTCTTGCAGGAGATGTTGCGAGTCGTATGGCTATTGAGCATATGAAGGAAAGCTTTTTGAAAATGGAAAAATGCAGCTCGGATGTTCAGGTCAAGCACTGGCTGCAGGATACCATACAGGAAGCAAATGATCTGATTTTTACGCAGTCAACACGCAATACAGAACAAAAGGGAATGGGAACCACACTAGTTGGTATTCTGAAATGTGAAACGACGACCTACATTTTCAATGTCGGAGATTCCCGTACCTATGGGCTGTATGCGGATGATTTTCTGGCATTGACAGAGGATCATTCCTATATTGCGGATATGCTGAAGCGCGGAGAATTGAGCGAAGAGGAGGCAGCGGTGCATCCGAATCGCAACATGCTGACCAATGCCCTCGGCATATGGGATTCTGTACGCATCGATATCAATAAAATTAAAAATGATTACAAGGCGCTGCTGATTTGCAGTGATGGTTTACACGGCTATGTCAGTGAAGCGATTATTCGCGAGATTCTGGAAAGTAAGCGCAGCGTGGAGGATAAGGTTCGCATGCTGATTGACAAGGCTCTTCTTGCGGGCGGCTATGACAATGTGAGTGTCATCATCGTGGAACAGGCAGGTGATCTCCATGAATAACAACAACAAAATGATTGCCGAGCGCTATATGATCGTTTCCTCATTGGGGGAAGGCGGTATGGCGGATGTCTATCTGGCAATCGATACCATACTGAACCGTGAGGTGGCGATCAAGGTGCTGCGTGGGGAGCTCAGCAAGGATCCGGTGACACTGCTGCGCTTTCAGCGGGAGGCCAATGCGGTCAGCAAGCTGAACCATCCCAATGTAGTGGATGTATACGATGTCGGAGAGTTTGAGGGACGTCACTATATCGTAATGGAATATGTACGCGGCCGTACACTGAAGCAGCTGATTTCCCAGCGTGGGGCACTACATCAGGAAGAGGCTGTAAACATCATGATTCAGCTGACCAGCGCTGTACAGCATGCCCATGAAAACGATATTATTCACCGGGATATCAAGCCTCAGAATGTTCTGGTTAAGGATGATGGTACGGTAAAGATTACCGATTTCGGAATTGCGCTGGCGCACGATACGGTACAGCTGACGCAAAGTGATGCGGTACTGGGCAGTGCGCACTATCTGGCTCCGGAAACAACACGGGGAGAAACACCAAGCAATCAGGTGGACATCTATGCGCTTGGTATCGTGTTTTATGAGCTTTTGACCGGGAATGTTCCCTTCCATGGAGACAACCCCGTCCAGATTGCAATGAAGCATCTGCGTGAGGAGATACCAAGTGTTCGTGATTTCAATCCGACACTGCCGCAGTCCGTGGAGAACATCATCATCAAGGCAACCGTGAAAAACCGCAAGCTGCGCTATCAGAGTGCGAAGGATATGCTGTATGACCTGCACCGCTGCCTGCTTCCGGAATATGCACATGTCGAAAAGCTGGTGTTTGAGGAAGAGCATCCGCAGCCGACAATGGTCATGGAGCAGCGCAAGCAGAAGCAGACTAAGAAAACTGAGGTGCGCAAAAAGCATGTGGAGCCGATTGAAGAGGATGAAGAGGATGATTCCGGTAATCGGAAAATCACAACAATCATCATTGCTATGATTGTCGGGCTGTGTGTGATCGGTGTTGCGGCCTTTGTACTGATGAGCGGAATTTTTGATAAAGAAAAGATGATTAAGGTCCCGGAGCTGTCCACATCACAGACGCAGCAGGAGGCAATTCAGACGCTGACCTCCAGCGGGTTTAAAAAGGATAATATTACGATTAAGCAGGAGCTGAGTGATGATGTGGAAAAAGGTCATGTCATCCGTGTATCACCGGATACCGGAGAGGAAATTGGTGAAAAATCCAAGCTGACGCTGACTGTTTCCAGAGGAACCTGGTTTGTGGTAAAGGATTACCGCCATCGTTTACCGGAGGAAGTGGAAAAGGAACTGAATGAACAGAATCCAAACATCAAGCTGGAAATCAGCTATGAGCAAAGGGCGAATACGTGGCCCGGATATATAGCGGAACAAAGCGGCTTGGAAATCGGAGAAAAGCTGGATCCGGATAAAGAATATACATTAAAAATAACTGTCAGTCAGCTGATGAGCTGGAAGATAGAGGGCGTTGTAGGAAAAACGGCAGAAGAGGCCATTGCTTTAATTAAAGAAAAGACGGGAATACTTCCGGTATCGGATGAGCGTTCCTATGATGACCTGAGTGAAGAGGAACAAAAGACCATTAAAAAAGGAGTCGTTACAGATGTGGATCCCGCAGAGGGAACGGAATATGTCCAGCAGATGGAGAATCCGAATGTTATAACGATAAGGTTTTACAAATGACAGAAACAGGAAGAATTATCAAGATCGTATCCAGCCGCTATGAGGTGCTGGCAGCCAATCAGGAGCGGGTGCTGTGTGTTGCCATGGGAAAGCTGCGTAAGGCGCACTCTCCGGTTGTCGGCGATCTGGTGGAATTTGAACGCTTTGCGGATCAAAACGGTATTCAGAAAATTCTGCCCCGTAAAAATGCCCTCGTCCGCCCATCCATTGCCAACGTGGATCAGGCGATCATCGTCATGTCCTGCAAGGATCCGGATTTTTCAACAACCCTGATTGACCGCTTGATTTTCAGTGTATGCTATGCGGGAATCCGTCCTGTTTTATGCATCACCAAGCTGGATCTCATCGCTGAAAATGATGCAATCCATGAGGAAATCCAGCATTATATCGACAACGGTTATGAGGTGTATCAGAGTGGGAAAGGCTATGCAAGTGAGGATCTGATACAGGCCTTGAAGGGAAATATCAGTGTGCTGACAGGGCAGAGCGGCGCAGGTAAAAGCTCCCTGTTAAACCGGATTGACCCTACCTTTCATCTTCAAACACAGGAAATCAGCAAGGCTTTGGGTAGAGGAAAGCATACAACACGGCATTGTGAGCTGCATGAGATTGCCGGCGGCTGGGTGGCAGATACCCCCGGTTTTTCCTCACTGGATTTTATTGCGATGAATATCACGCAGCTGGCCGAATGCATACCTGATTTTCAAAATGTTCAGGATGCATGCAGATTCCGCGATTGTATTCATGTCAATGAACCGGATTGTGCCATACGTGCTGCTGTTGAGGATGGGACGATACGCAGGGAACGCTATGCGCATTATCTGGAAATTGTGGATATGATACAAAAAGCAAAGCCGCGGTATTGAAACAGCATACAGAAAATACAATACAATTATGAAGGAGGACACACGTTATGAAAGAATTAGTAATCGCTCCGTCCATTCTGTCACTGGACTATTCCAGAACGAGTGAACAGCTGAAGGAGCTGGATGAAAGCAATGCGAAATGGATGCATTTTGATGTTATGGATGGCCATTTTGTACCGAATCTGACCTTTGGACCGGACCTTCTCAAGGGCTTTAAAAAAGCAGTGGATATGGTAATGGATGTTCATATCATGGTAGATAATCCGGATATGGTTGCGGAAATCTTCGCCAAGGCAGGTGCAGATGTTATCACCTTTCATCTGGAAGCTGTGAAGGATGTGGATGCCTGCATTCAGCTGTGCAGAAAAATCCGTGAAATGGGTGTACAGGCAGGTGTATCTGTGAAGCCGAAAACCGGTGTGGACGCACTGCTGGCACATCTGAAGGAAATGGATCTGGTTTTGATCATGTCGGTGGAGCCGGGCTTTGGCGGACAGTCCTTTATGGAGGATACGCTGGAAAAGGTGCGCGTTCTGCGTGAGCGGATTGAAAAGGAAGGTTTGAATACACGTATTGAAATCGATGGCGGTATCAATGGGGAAACGGCAAAGCTGGCCGTTGCTGCCGGAGTGGATACGCTGGTTGCCGGAAGCTATGTGTTCAAAAACGGTATTGCGGAATCCGTGGATAAGCTGCTGGCATGTCAAAGGTAGTTCTCGTTGCCGGCATGTGTGAGACTGCGCCGATCATTGCACATGCCGATTATATCGGCGTAGATCATGGAGCTGTCTGCTGCATGCGGCAGGGTATTGCCATGCGCAAGGCCGTAGGGGACTTTGACAGCATAACAAGGGAGGAGCTTGCACAGCTCAAGCAGTATTGTGAGGTGGAAAAGCTCCCCTCCCATAAAAATGAAACCGATACTGAGGTTGCAATCGAAGCAGCACTGCAGCTGGGCTATGATGACATTATCCTATACGGCGGCCTGGGTGGACGTCTGGATCATGAAATGGCCAATCTGCATCTGATGATCTATCGTGAGCTTCCGCTGACCCTGATGAATGATACCAATATCATCAAGGTATTGCATCCGGGAACCTATGAGGTTGAAAAGCAGCATACCTACTTGTCCTTTCTGCCGCTGGAGGATTCCTGCATCAGTGAGGAGGGGGTTGCCTATCCCTTGAAGGAACGCGTTTTGAAGGTTACGGATATTTATCCGCTTTCCAATGAAATCAATGGCAATATTGCGAGGATCACCATACATTATGGGCGTGTGCTGATGATGCAGTGCAGGGACGCATAACAAACCGGAATCAACATATAGGAAGCTTAAAAATGCTTTCTTTGGAGCATGTCTATACGGCGTGTTCCTTTTTCTTTTGTTTTTACCGGGAAGCGGGTATAATGAAGGGGAATATAAACGACAGCTGTATGAAGCAGGGCTGTCTGACATATACTGATGAAAAAGGAGGGCTGATTATGCTGGAGTTGAAGCTGAAAAGCGGTGAGGTGAAGCAGTGTGAAGCAGGTGCCTATGTTCATGAGCTGCTGGAAGCATGGAACGTAAAGGAGGCGGTTTATGCAGTTACGCTGGATGGAAAGCTGCATGATCTGAATTATCGAATCAAAAAAAGCGGTGCACTGGATTATATTTATGCGGATAGTGAAACCGGGAAGCTTATCTATGAGCGCAGCTTGAATTTTCTGTTTATTGTAGCGGTGCGCAGTCTGTTTCCCGATGCCCGTGTCCGCATGGAGCATGCCCTCAGTGGCGGTCAGTATTGCGAAATCGATAAGGAAGGATACTGCAAGCCGCAGGATGTACGTAAAATTGAAAAGCGGATGAAGGAGCTCATTGCCGCAAACGAGGTGATTCACCGACGTGTTGTGGCCACAGCAGAGGCACAGGCCTATTTTGACCGTCTGGGAATGAAAAACAAGGCAAATCTTTTGGCATGCAGGAAAAGTGCGACCAGCAGTATTTATACATTGTGCGGATATGATGATTATTTTTACGGCATCATGCTGCCGGATACCTCCTATCTCACACATTTTTCCATTCGTTTTTATGCACCGGGTGTCTGGCTGTCTGCAGGAAACGGATTTCAGAATCAGGCAAAGCTGTTTCATGTGTTTCAGGAGTTTGAAACCTGGGGCAGGCTGATTGGTGTATCCAATATTGCAGAGCTGAATGCACAGATTCAGCAGGGCTATATGGATGATCTGGTGCTGATGAGCGAAACGATGGTAGAAAAGAAGCTGGCAGAGCTTGCGGCGTCCATTGTACAGGGGCATCCGCATACGAAATTCATTCTGATTGCAGGACCGAGCTCTGCAGGAAAGACAACCTTTTCCAGACGTCTGGCAATTCACCTTAAGATTCTTGGGAAAAAACCGATGCCGATCTCAATGGATGATTTCTATAAAAACCGCGAGGACTGTCCAAGGCTGCCGGATGGAAGCTATGATTTTGAAGGATTGGAGGCACTGGATCTGGAGCTGTTTAATGACACCATGCTGAAGCTGCTGCATAAGGAAGCAGTGCATATGCCGTTGTTCAACTTCAAAACGGGGCAGCGCGAGTGGAAGGAAAGGGAAACAGTGCTGGAGGATGATCATATTCTGATAATAGAAGGTATCCACGGATTGAATCCTAAGACCTCTGCCGATTTGCCGGAAGAGGCGAAGTTTCGTATCTATATCAATGCACTGACGCACTTGAATCTGGACGAGCATAACCGTATACCGACAAGTGATTACCGCCTGATCCGCCGCATTGCCAGAGATTATCAGTTTCGCAGCTGGAGTGCGCAGAATACCATTCATTTCTGGAAGAATGTAAAGCAGGGAGAGGATCATAACATCTATCCGTATCAGGAGGAGGCCGATGCTATCTTCAATTCCTCCATGGTATATGAAATGTCTATTCTTAAGAAAATTGTGATTCCGCTGCTGGATCAGGTGCATCCACATGAAGCGCAGTATCTGGAGGCCAACCGTTTGAAAAAGCTGCTTGCCTATTTTGTGGACGGCAGTGAGGAGGCAGTGCCAAGAAGCAGTATTCTTGCGGAATTTATTGGAAACAGTGTTTTTGATGTCTGATTCCTATCCTCCCTCACAGAGCGTTTTATAAAAAAACAGCATGGGAATAGGAGCCGTAACGAATCCAGATTCGTATTAACGAATATATATACCGAATTCAATTATGAATTAGGTAGTTATAAGCAGGATATCGGCAATGATAGAAAATAATCATCGGAATACAAAAAGCAGATCATCTGTACAGTTAAGGATGATCTGCTTTCTTTATGGCTTGTCCTGCTTCCTGAAGTAAGAAAAAAACAGGTTACCCTGTTTCATATCCACTCTTAGATAGCTTTTTTGTTTTTCAGCGTTTTTAATGCACGAGCACTAATACGGATCGTTTGAGGTTTTCCATCAACAACGACTTTAACTTTCTGTAAGTTTACATTCCAGTTACGACGACTAGCACGCATAGAGTGAGAGCGTTTATTACCTGATAAAGGTCCTTTACCTGTAATTGCACAAACTTTTGACATACCGTTTACCTCCTTCCGTACAATACTTTAAAACACAATTTGCTTAGATATCATACCATCTTATAATGTAAAATGCAACAATAATTTTCAAAAATTGTACAGGGAATACAGTATAAATAAAAATTGCTTACTACCTGAAGCAAAGACCTTTTGCCGTATGGATGTAAATGCTTCATAACAAAGCGGTTTCATGGTGTCCTCACAAGCAGGACATGCAATAGTTGCCTGTGACAGCTGTATGATGAGAAGATGCGCCAGGTAAAATATTCCAGAATATTCGATGTTTTTCCGTCTTCTATAAAAACTTAAGAATTTCATGTGGAAATAAAATTGCATGTTCTCCTACTTTCTTATATAATTAAGCTGACAAACTTTGTATGAAAAGGGAATGTGATGATATGAAGAAGAAAATTATAGTAGGTATAGCAGCTCTTCTATGTGGCGGCATACTGCTTCAGCAGGGCTACATAGGAGCGCAGAATAGTGCAGAAAAAGAACCGGAGGCTGTTTCCTCCAGACTTCCGGAGAATCATGTGTTTAAAAGAATTGATGAAAACGGTAAAATCATCATCGAGGATACTGCCAAGCTGGAGGCTGAAACGAAAAAGGAACAGGCGGCCAGAGAAAACATGGCAAAGGTAAAGGGAATCGGCGGTGCCAGAGATATTAAATATGGTGTCGTCAATTTCAAGACGAAGTCAGATTCCGGAAAAAACACCAGCTATACCGAGGTAGGTACCGGTTATAGCGGATATACCAACGGATATTATGCTGCCGACGGGGCATTTCTTGGATATGAAAACAATGGTACCAAGGTGAAGTTCATGCTGGCCGGTGTTGTCGGTCTGGTGGATGCCGATGAGGTGGAGATTCTGAATTATGAGGATGAGGATACGGTACAGTCCGTAAACTATTACATATGTAAGAATGGAAATATCTACCATTCCATCACACTGAATATCCGCCAGCCGTATTATACGAGTACAGCGATGGTCGGCAAGCAGCAAAGCTATATGAAGAGCAATACGGTATACTACAGCTATGATGGTCATTATTTCTATACGACCTATCAGAAGATGATTGATGATTACAAGGCCAATACAAGAAAGAATTCAATCAATGCATCAAAGCCGTATTATAATTATTATCAGTATGTTTCATCACGTACAAAAACAAGCTTTACTGCCAGTGATTTAAATGGATATGTGAAGAGCTATCTGGATGACTTGTATAATAGCAAGGATACAAAGATGTACAATATGGGAAAATATTTTATTGATTATCAGAATACATACGGCGCCTATGCACTGGCATCCTTTGGCGTTGCCGTCAATGAGAGTGCATTCGGTACCAGCTCCATCGCGTTAAGCAAGAACAATCTGTTCGGGCACAATGCGGTGGACTCCGATCCCGGATTGGCGAACGGCTATTCATCGCCGCAAAACAGTATTCTGGATCATGATAAATACTATGTGAATCTGTGGTATTCCACGCCGAAATATTCAACCTATCACGGGGCATTCCTTGGAGACAAGGCAAGTGGTATGAATGTATCCTATGCTTCGGATCCATACTGGGGTGAAAGTGCAGCACACTGGATGTGGCAGCTGGATGAATATGTCAGTGGAAAAAGTGATGCGGGCTCCAAAAAGCTGGTCTTCAAGGATCAGGGAGCAATCAATATCCGCAAGGAAGCGACAACCTCCTCAGCAAGCCTGTATACCACACCGAAAAATGGAAATATGTCCTTTAACATTCTCGGAAAGGTAAAGGGAGAATCCGTAAGCGGAAGTACAGACTGGTATAAAATACAGCTGGATGTACCATTGAACAGTGCGAGAACGGCGATTGATTATTCCGGAAACAGCTATAATTTCGGGAATAGCTACGGCTATGTACACAGCTCTCTGCTGTCTGAAAACGGCTATACAAGCGACTCCTCCGGCGGAAGTGACTCAAGCAACAGCAGTACTGCCTATAAGCTGGGGGATGTCAATAACGATGGGAAAATTACCCCTGCCGATTATGTCAAGGTGAAGAACCATATTATGAAGAAATCCACGTTGAGCGGCAAATCATTAACGGCCGCAGATGTGAATAAGGATGGGAAAATCACCCCTGCGGATTATGTGAAAATCAAGAACCATATTATGGGAAAGAGTACAATAAAGGAGTAATTTGATGAAGAAATTCAAACTGAAATTTATAAAAATGGCAGCTGTGTTCATCGTAGCAGCCGGAATATGGAACCTTTCCGGTTTTATACATGCAGCCAGTCTGAGTGTTACGGCCAGTGCAAGCACGATTTATGTCGGTGACAGTGTAACCTTTACGGTAAGTGCATCCGGCGGTGCGGGAAATGTAAGTGTCAGCGGGGCGGCTAATGGAACCTACTGGCTGGAAAACAGCTCGCAGTCCTTCACGGTAACTGCCTCCGCAGAAGGAACACTGACTGTATCTGCATCGGGTACACTGGGAGATTTCAATACGGAAGAAGATGTGACGGTATCCGGCTCTGCATCCGTACAGGTTGTCGCAAGACCGACAGAGACTCCGAAAAACGAGACACCTCAGAAACAGGAGACACAAAAGCCGGAGGAAAAAAAGCAGGAAGAAAAGAAGCTGTCCAGCAATGCCAATCTGGCAAGTCTTAGTATCTCACAGGGAACTCTGAGTCCAAAATTTTCCGCCTCTAAAACACAGTATACCGTAAATCTGAACGGGGATGTTTCCAGTATCAAGGTGAATGCAACAGCTGCCGACAGCAAGGCTGTGGTATATGGAACAGGCACAAAGAGCCTGAAGCCCGGAAAAAACACGATATCCGTCAGTGTTGCGGCAGAGGATGGAAGCACAAAGGAATACACGATTACAGTCAATGTCGATGAAACACCGCTTGTATACGTAAGCTACAATGGAGCGAAGCTCGGCTTTGTCCGCAGTCTGGATGGCGTCGATAAGCCTGCGAAATCCTTTGAAGCTGTGAAAATCAAGGTGGACGGCAAGGAAGTAAAGGCATGGAAAAGCAACCTGCTGAAGAAGACGGTTGTCTATCTGCAGGATGATAAAACAAAGGAAAAGAATTACTATATCTATAATACGGATACCAATACAGTCGAGACTATGCTGCGTCCGATGGCTCTGCTGGGAAACAATGTGTTTGTCGTTGATGTGCCGAAGAATCTCCAGACGCGTGAAGGGATGAATTTCACAACGGTGAAAATCGATAACTATGAACTCAACGGCTGGACCTTCAAGGATACGGCTTTTGAGAATTACGCTTTGATCTATGTCATGGATGAAAAAGGCAACATGGTGTATTACCAGTACGAAGCTACGGAAAAAACGCTGCAGCTGTATTCCGGTGCCGCAACGATACCGCAGAGTGCCTATGATCAGTATCGTAAGGATGTAGATGCGTCGCTGAAGAAGCATAAGCTGGTCATCTATGGCTTGGCCGGCGGCTGTGTGGTACTTGCGGGATTGAGTGCATTTCTCTTCTTCCGCAGGAAAAAGACGGTGAAATATCAGAAGCGGACAATCTCTGATTCAAGAAGAGATGCGGAGGCGGACGCTTTGAGAAACATATCCGATGACAATTAAGAGAGGGAAAACCTCTCTTTATTTTAACCTTTGTGCACCTCTTTGAAAAAAAAGAAAAAATTTATGAGAAATCCTTGGAAATGGTTTTTAAACCGCTTAAATTATGATATCATATATGAGTATAAATGTACGCCGAAGGCTGGCTTAGCCAGTGTGGGTAAGGAGGTAACCTTATGAACAAAAAGGAAATATATGCCTCGATAGAAGTAGCGGATCATGAAGTTCGACTGGTTGTCGGTGAATTTTATGAAACGCGGTTTAATATTCTAAGAGTGGAAAAAGCTCCCATACAGGGAATTGAAAAACAGAAAATCATGGATGAACAGAATGTTGTAAACGGCATTATCAAGGCCAAGAAGCAGGCTGAGGATGCACTTGGATATCACATTGAGCGGGTTCTTGCGGCAATCCCTTCCGTCAACGTACAGCGTCATAACAAAAAGGTAAGCGTTGTTCCGGAAGCAAGCAGTAAACGCATTCGTTTAAGTGACATTCAAAAGGGGTTGAATGAAGCGGTCAGCTTTAAACCGGATCCACAGCTGGAACTGGTAAATATCGGCTGCGTCAAATACATAACAAACGGTATCACTTCCAGAAAAATGCCAATTGATGAAACAGCAGAGGTTCTGATCATGAATGTGGATCTGCTGTATGCGGATAAAGAGGTAGTATATGCCTATGCACGCTGCATTGAGAAGGCCGGACTGGAAATTCTGGATGTATGTCTGGATTCCTATGCCATGGCCAATGAAGCAGCGGTATTTGAACAAACAGTTGATAAATATGTCATACAGATTGACCTTGCGAGAGATCATACAACGCTTTCCCTGTTTACACATGGCAAGCTCGTGAATTGTGAAGTTATTGAAGATGGATATGGGGTATGGCTGCAGGATTTGATCGAACAGTATCATCTGAGCAGCAATGTGAGCTATCGGCTGGCACAGAATACCTGTACCTTTGATGCGGACTCCGCAAAGGATCAGATTATCTATATCTGGTCAAAATCGGGTGAGCAGAAGCAGATCAGCGAGAAGCAGGCATGTGAAGCCATTGTTCCTTATGTGAAAAGCTGGCTGAATATGATCAATGAAACCTGTGCTCCGATTATTGAGAGTGGAGATGTGCGCTACCTGTTGAGCGGAGAGGGCTGTGAAATACCTTCCCTGCAGGAGCTGCTGCGCTATCTAAATGCACCTGCACAGATTTATGTTCCGCAGACCATTGGTGTCCGCGACTGTTCCTATGTAACCTGTCTGGGTCTGTTCTACAGCTGGAGGGAGCAGATGGCAATCCGCAGGGATGAGCGTATATGCTGCAATCCGCAGGAAGTGGAAGAAACCATGGATACGGTTACGAAGAAAAGCTCCGTCGATGAAGAGGGCGGATTTACAAGAAAACTGAAAAGCATTCTGTTAAGCGATAAATAAAAAGAGAGAGCGAGGAATAACGATGAGCGATTTACAGTTTGAACAGGTAGCAAATATTAAAGTGTTTGGTATTGGCGGAGGCGGCTGCAATGCCGTAAACCGCATGGTTTCCGAAGGTGTCAAGGGTGTGGAGTTTTATGTTGCCAACACAGATCTTCAGGCACTGAATATTTCTCCTGTTGAAAATAAAATTGTCCTTGGACGGGAAGTGACCAAGGGGCTGGGTGCCGGGGCGAATCCGGAAATGGGAAGACGTGCTGCCCAGGAAAATGAAAATGAAATCCGGGAAGCGATTAAGGGAAGCGATATGGTGTTTATCACCACAGGACTTGGCGGCGGAACCGGAACCGGTGCTGCACCGATGTTTGCAAAAATTGCAAAGGAAGAAGGGGCATTGACGGTAGGTATCGTTACAAAGCCGTTCACCTTTGAAGGAAAGAAGAGAATGAAATCCGCAGAGGACGGTCTTGCCGAGCTGAAGCAATATGTGGATTCCCTGATTATCGTATCCAACAATAATCTGATTGAAGTCATCGGCCGTCGTCCGCTGACAGAGGCATTCCAGGCGGCGGACAATGTGCTGCGGCAGGGTGTACAGACGATTACCGATCTGATTGCTGTTCCTGCACTGATCAACCTGGACTTCGCGGATGTGCGCACCATCATGGAAAATCAGGGCTCTGCACTGATTGGAATCGGTATGGCAGAGGGCGAAGACAAAGCCCGTGCTGCAGCCGAAAAAGCAATACAGTCTCCACTGCTGGAAGCGCAGATTACCGGAGCGAGCAATGCCATCGTTAATATCACCGGTGGAGAATCGATTACACTGTTTGACGCAGAGGATGCCATGGCGCTTGTACGGGAAGCTGCAGGCAATGACATCGATGCGATTTTCGGTGTTGCTATCAATGAAAAGCTTGGAGACTCCATCATCGTAACCGTTATTGCGACCGGTTTTGACAAGGAAGAGGAAGAAGAGGAAGAAATTCCAGCGGCATCCGCATTTACTCAGCCGGTTTCCCGGCCAAGTGCAAGAGTGCAGACAGAGGAAAAGCCGCGGTATCAGGAACTGGAAGAAGATGACCGTGAAGGTATTCCATCCTTTTTCTCCCGTCGTTAACCATCATGATATTTTATTATATTGATGACAGTATGCTGGCAAGAAATGAGTTTGCTACAGCTGTTCTGCATCGTTTTGAATGCTGGATGGAGCATCATCCGGCAGACCTTGTGCTGGTAAGTACAGCACAAAAGAATCATCCGCAGTTAGAGCACTTTGTGGATGCCATGAAGCGTACGACCGTGCTTGCCAGCCCGGCTCAGTTTGAATTTCAGGGTGTTCGCGGAGATCTTCGCAACGGCTTTCTCTGCGTAGAGGGCTTTCCCGAAATGCAGAGCTTCAGCGGTTCCTTTGTAGCCTATGATACCAAGCGTGCTGCCTGCGAGCGTATCTATCTGGAGCTGTTTATGGAGCATGATGCATCCGATATGGACAGCTTTGTAGAGGAGCTGGAAGAGATGCTCAGTGAGAAGCTGCAGATGCTGCAGAAAAAGAAATCAATCCTGAGCTGAATACGAGGACATGTCATTGCGGCTGTCCTTTTTTTCTTATGCAGAAGCTTTCAGGGCAGATAAAGCTAGTGGTGAGTACAATCGAAGGCCTATAAGCCAAATGGCTTTCTGCTTTCGGATATGAACATAGGATAAAGCAGACTGGTTTAGATGATGCTCGTATCCCTTCTTGAAAAGTCCCAAAGCTATGAGCTTACTTTTTTCTGTCTGTTTCACGGAGGTTTTGTCGAAGCACACATATATCCTGTACGGGCACATACATTGTGGTAGTGAAGGAGGGTGTATATGCCTTATCGAATGAACATACAGGAGGTAGTTCAGGAAACCTACAGTGATCTGGATAAGGGGCTGAGTGAACAGGAAGCTGCCGCCAGACTCCGGGATCAGGGAAAAAATGAGCTGCTGAAGAAGAAAAAGGAAACTGTCTTCCAGATGTTTCTGGAACAATTTCAGGATCCGATGGTAATTATATTGATTATCGGAGCAATCGTATCCATATTTTTAAAGGAGTATATTGATGCATCCATCATTCTGACTGTGATTATCCTGAATGCCATCATCGGCGTTGTACAGGAATTCAAGGCGGAGAAAGCAATTGATGCACTGGAAAAGCTGTCTACACCGAAGGCTTTTGTTGTCAGAGAGGGTTTTCTCAAGGAAATCGACTCCAAGGAGCTGGTTGTTGGCGATCTGGTGGAGCTGGAAGTGGGGGGATACATACCGGCCGATATGCGTCTGGTGTCATCCGTCAATCTGAAGGTGGAGGAAAGTACACTGACTGGAGAAAGTGAAGCGGTGGAAAAGGATGCGGCCCTTGTATATGATGAGGAAATCAATATCTCCGATCAGAGAAACATGGTCTTTATGTCCACCTATGTTACATATGGAAAGGCCAGAGGCATTGTTGTACGCACCGGCATGAGCAGTGAGGTCGGTAAAATTGCGCGGATGCTGGATGAAACCAAAGAGGACATGACACCGCTGCAGGTGCGTCTTGCCCATCTGTCTAAAATATTGGGAATCGGTTCCGTCGGTATCTGTATTGCGATGTTTGTAGTTGCTGTATTGCAGGGACGAGACCTCTTTGATATGCTGCTGCTTTCAATTTCTCTCGCTGTCGCTGCCATACCGGAGGGACTTCCTGCAGTCGTTACCATTGTACTTGCACTGGGTGTTCAGGTCATGAGCCGCAACAATGCTATTATCCGTAAGCTGCATGCTGTGGAAACACTTGGTTCCGTAAGTGTCATCTGTTCCGATAAGACAGGAACATTGACACAGAATAAAATGCATGTGGTTTCCTCCTATGCAAACGGTGCCTTGCAGAACCGCAGTGAGGAGCTGCTGCGCGGCTTCTGTTTATGCAACAATGCAACCGTGCAGAAGGAGGAAATCCTCGGAGAGCCTACCGAAGCCGCTTTGATGGCGTTCTGTGAAGAAAACGGGATGCATAAGGACGCAGAAGACCTGTCCTACGTGAGAGTGAATGAGATCAGCTTCGATTCCACACGTAAGCTCATGACAACGATTCATCAGCATGGAAAAGAGTATGTGGCATTCACCAAGGGAGCCCTGGAAAAGGTGCTGGATTTGTGCACACAGGTTCGTATGGATGGCACAACCGTGCGGATGAGCAGCTATGAGAAAAACCGCATACTGGAAGCAAGCAAAAAGGTAAGCAGTGATGCGCAGCGTGTTCTCGCTTTAGCAATGCGCTCCCTGAAAAGTCCGCATGAAAGTGCTGTGGAGAGTAAAATGACGTTTATCGGCTTTGCCGGCTTAATCGATCCGCCTCGCGAGGAGGTACGGTATTCCATCAGGCTGTGCCACAAGGCTGGAATACAGGTTGTTATGATTACAGGAGATCATCCGCTCACTGCATTTGCCATTGCCCGCAATCTGGGAATCGCAAAAACGGAGCAGCAGGTGATCACCGGAAAAGAGCTGGATGAAATGAATGAGGAAACACTGGCGCAGCATGTACAAAGCTATTGTGTATATGCCCGTGTAACACCGGAGCATAAGGTGCGAATCGTCAACGCATTTAAAAAGCATCAGCTTGTCGTTGCCATGTCAGGAGACGGCGTGAACGATGCACCGAGTTTAAAGAATGCCGATATCGGTATCGCTATGGGAAAGACGGGAACTGATGTATGCAAGCAGGCCTCCGATATGATTCTTGCGGATGATAACTTCGCAACGATCGTTGAGGCAGTGGAGCAGGGAAGAAATATATATCTGAATATTCAGAAGGCTGTGCTTTATCTTCTAAGCTGCAATCTCGGTGAAATCATGTCGCTGTTTCTTGCCATTGTCTTTATGCCGCATGTTGTCTCCACCCTATCTGCCATACAGATACTGTGGGTCAATCTTGTGACAGATGCCTTTCCGGCACTGGCGCTTGGCGTGGATCCGATGGATAAATTCATCATGGAAGAAAAACCGCGGGATCGAAGAGAAAGTCTGTTTGCGCACGGCGGTATGATATTCACGATTATGAACGGTATGTTCATCGGTACCATTACTCTGGTTGCCTTCCGTAACGGTCTGGATGTCAGCCCTGCCAAGGCACAGACCATGGCCTTCATGGTATTATCGATTTCCCAGCTGTTCCATGCATTGAACCTGCGCTCCCGTACACATTCCATACTGGAGGTTGGAATCATGCGCAATAAGTGGCTGATTCTGACAATGGTGTTTGGAATCACACTGCAGATTGCAGTCTGCCAGCTGCCAATCTTCAATATGCTGCTGAAAACCGTTCCGCTGGATATGTCCTCGTGGACAATGGTTCTCGGCATGTCCTTCAGTATTATCCTTATCAATGAAATCAGTAAATGGATAGCCAAAGAGAGGTAGCATGTAGCCATAAAAATATGGTATACTACTCCTGTTGACCATTGGCAGGTACATATGACTCTGGTCCTGTGTGCCTGCTTTTTCTATGGTCTTTTTGAAAAGGAGTAGATGTATGAAGCATTTTGAAGAACATGTTGAGGATGTTTCTCTCATACTGGATGAAGAGGAATGTTCTGATACAAAACAAACGGATATGATTCTGGATGTCGGGGATCGCCCGCCGCTTCTGCAATGGCTGTTTCTGAGCTTTCAGCACGTATTTGCAATGTTTGGGGCAACGATCCTGGTGCCTACCCTGACGGGCTTACCCGTTTCGGTGGCACTTTTTGCAAGCGGTGTGGGAACGCTGATTTATACGTTTGTGACAAAGCGCAAAGTACCCGTATATCTGGGAAGCTCATTTGCCTATATCAGCGCAGTGGTAATTGCAATCAAGGCGATGGGTGGCAGTGTGGATGCTGCACAGACAGGACTGATGCTGGTTGGTGTGATCTATGTAGTTGTTGCATTGATTGTACGTGTTATCGGAAAGGAATGGATCGATAAGCTCCTTCCACCCATCGTAATCGGACCGATGATAGCGGTTATCGGATTGGGTCTTGCCGCGAATGCTGTCAGCAATGCCCAGTTCATTAAGGATGGAGATCCCCGTGCCATGATCGTCGCTATCGTCACCTTTCTGATTGCGGCCCTGATTTCCACAAAAGCAAAGGGATTTTTCAAAATTATTCCCTTTCTGATTGCCATTCTTGGCGGTTATGTGTTGTCACTATGCCTGGGACTGGTTGATTTTCAGGCGGTTGTGAATGCCAAATGGCTGTCCTTTCCTGATTTTATCCTGCCCTTTAAAATTGGAAATTTCCGCACCTATAACCTGTATTTCGGTCCGGAAACGCTTGCGATTTTACCGGTTGCACTGGTTACGATTTCCGAGCATATCGGCGATCATACGGTACTTGGAAAAATCTGCGGACGCAATTTCTTAAAGGATCCCGGTCTGGAGCGTACGCTGATGGGAGACGGTATCGCAACCGCAGTTTCTGCCTTCCTTGGAGGTCCGGCGAATACGACCTACGGAGAAAATACCGGTGTGATCGGTATGACAAAAATAAGCAGTGTTTATGTAACAGGCGGTGCTGCGTGCATTGCCATTCTGCTATCCTGCGTTGGAAAGATTTCCGCCTTTATCTCAACGATTCCCGCCTGTGTACTGGGAGGCATGAGTATTCTTTTATACGGGGTCATTGCCAGCAACGGCCTGCGTGTACTTGTCGATAACAAGATTGATTTTGGAAAGCAGCGTAATCTGGTCATCGCCTCTGCCATGCTCGTCATCGGTCTTGGCGGTGCCATACTTCCTGTAGGAAGCTTCATGACCCTATCGGGAACCGCGTTATCCGCGCTTGTCGGTATCATCTTGAATCTGATTCTTCCCAAAGCGTCTTAATACCTGAAAACAACGTAGCATATGAAAATGGATGAATTCCTGCAGATACCGGGTGTTCATCTGTTTTTATTATAGATTGAAACCAGTAAATTTTCTTATTTGCTATACAGATATAACGTGAATTACGTTATAATTAGGCTATGAACGAGGAAATAAAAAAGACTTTGACACCAAAGGAAGCAAAAAAAGAGAAGATGAGAAGAAAACGGCAGCTGCGAAAGGAACGGGAAATATGAAAATTGTGCAGGGATACAACAAAAGAGGATCTGCTGTTTCGCTTTATGAAAACATATTCCGTGAAGGAAGCAATGGCGCTGAAGACACTGAACGAATACCATATTAAAATAACCCGGCAACAGATTGACTTTGCAAGGAACAGGATGAAAGGAATCCGGGCGAACAATAAAAGAAAGAGAGTACATAGGAAAGAGCGAAAGCAACGCCTGCTGGAGGAAAAGGAATATCAGGCATATAAAGAGGATGTCTGTCTGCGTTTTATGGAGACGGGGCAGGTATACACGCTGGAGGAATATGCGATTATCAAAGAAGAATTTTTTTAAAGGAGAAGAGAATGCAGTTTAAACGAATATATGTGGAAATAACGAATACATGCAATCTGTCCTGCAGCTTCTGCATACAAAATCAAAGAAAACCCCGCAGGATGTCAGTTGCACAGTTTTCACATGTCATCAGAGAAATCAAGCCATACACCGGGCATGTATATCTTCATGTGCTGGGAGAACCGCTGTCCCATCCAGATCTGAAAACGTTTTTGCAGATTTGTGATGAGCAGGAAATGCAGGTGAATCTGACAACGAACGGCACCCTGCTGAACGCATGTCGTGATGTTCTTATGAACAGCAGACTGCGGCAGGTCAATGTATCCCTGCATAGCTTTCCCGAGCATGAGCAGCCGCAGTATCTGGAGCATGTCTTCTCCGTGTGTGAGGAGCTTGCCCAGAAAGGCGTACATATCAGCTATCGCCTGTGGAGTGTACAAAACGGACAGCTATCCGGTGAAAGCACAAGGTTACTGCAGCAGCTGACACAGCATTATCATATATCGCATCCGCAGGAATTTGAAAAGCGTATGCGTCTGGATGTGGGAGATCATCTGCATCTGAATCTGGAATCGGTATTTCAATGGCCGTCCCTGCAGCATCCGTATGTATCTGATTACGGGCGCTGCCTTGGGATGATGCAGATGTGTGCTATTCTAAGTGATGGAACTGTCGTACCCTGCTGTCTGGATTCCAGAGGAGATGCAGCACTTGGAAATATATTCACACGCTCGTTTTCCTCTATTCTTAACAGTGAGCGTGCCGTACAGATGAAAGCGGGCTTTGCACAGCATAACATCGTGGAGGAGCTGTGTAAGCATTGCAGCTACCGCCTGCGCTTCACAGAACATAAGAGAGGAGAAAAAAGTGTATGAAAGAAGAAAGCATTAGAGAATTATCATGTTTTCAGCAGTATGCTACGAAATTGAGCGAGCAGGGTATTTGGATGAAGGCTGCTGAAGCCTGTATTGTAAAGGAGCTGCTGGAAGCGGATAAACAGCTTCCGGAATTAGAGCTTTTGACCAATTCTTCGGTAGTGGAATTCATTATGATGAACATTGTTAAAGATGCAGCACATGAGGAAAAGGACATCACCCTTTCCCGGGTAATGGAAACCATAGAGGAGCTGGCATCTGCAAACACCGAAGAAGAAGCACTTCCGTTGATGACAGAATTTGTCAATAATCTCAGAAGGCTTTTAAAGAAAAAGAGAACACGGGATATCCGCAAGCTTACAACTACAGATAAAAACTATTATGAGATTGAAAATCTGTTAAATGAATTGGATATGCATCTGATGAATGCAAGCTCCTATCCATGGTCACAGGCACTACTTGTGGATGTTTTGAGAAGTGTGGATCTGGATTCCATAACGAAAGGAAATTATGAACGCGCCTATGCGGATATTTATGAAATGCATGAGGATCAGGAAGCCTGTGATGCGTGTTATAATCGTTTAATAAAACACTCTCCTGAAGATGCCAACATTTTATATGGATGGCTGACACAGTTGTGGCAGCGCAGGGACTATGATGCCTGTTATGATATGATTATACGTGGACTACAGCTGCAGGACAGCTTTTTTCAGGAGATGTTTTTGGATATTGCACGGGATATCGCTGAACAAACCGGTGATGACAGTGCCTATGTGCAATGGAAAAAGCAATATGGGAAGAGGGATACATATAAACAGAATTTGACGGATACCCGGGTAAACAAAGTTCAGCTGCCACTGGATACCAGCGCCTATACGGACGCAAAGCCCAATAAGCCGTGTCCCTGCGGCAGCGGGAAGAAATTCAAGGCGTGCTGTAAAAAAATACTGGATAAAACAGAGGCACAGGGTGTATGAATATACTGGTAGGAACAACCAACAGAAACAAGGTACGCTCTGTACAGCGTTATCTGCAGGCATATGATGTGCAGCTTGTGACACCGCAGGATGTACAGCTTCATGTAAGGATTGAAGAGGATGGTGCGACACCAATTGAAAATGCAAGGATCAAGGCGCTTGCCTATTATCGCTCTGCCCGGATACCGACCGTTGCCTTTGACAGTGGTCTGTATTTCCTCGATTTGAAAGAGGATGACCCGCTGCAGCCGAAAACACATGTTCGCCGTGTACAGGGCAGAGAATTGAACGATGAGGAAATGATCAGCTATTATCGCAGAATAGCCGCAGATTTCGGTGGACGCCTGCTTTCCGCCTACCGTAACGGAGTTTGCGTTGTGTACGATGAACAGCACATCTATACGTATATGGAGGATATGGAAACGGCAAGAGACTTCGCCTTTTATCTCTGTGACACGCCGCATGAGCAGCGCACACCGGGATGGCCGCTTGATTCTATTTCCATCGATGCAAAAACGATGAAGTATTTTCATGATATGGCAGATACAGAGTATGCAGCTGCAGGGGAGGATGAAAAACGCCTTACCTCGTATAGAAATATGCTGGCATTTTATCGCAGGGCATTCCATCTGGAAGAGACATCATAACACCAGTTTTCCAAAGGAAGGCTGTTTATCGCGTTGGAAAAGGATTTTGTTCATCCTTTTTGCTTTCCGGTTATAAAGAATGCCGGATTCATGATATAATAACACTCGAAAAGGATGCGTGGACATGGAATTAAAAGCATTGCGTATATCAGAAAAAAAGGCAGAGGTTCTTCATAGTATGCAGATTATGCGGGCAGAGGATCTTTTGACCTGTTATCCGTTCCGGTATGAACATCTGGAGGCGAAGCCCCGGGATACATGGGAAAAGGAAGACAGGATCATCTTCGAGGCGGTTATTGTGAACCGGGCAAGGGTGATCCGTTTCAGGGGAAAACAGAGTGTTACCCGCTTTAAGGTGATGCTGGAGGATGAGGAGCTTGATGTTTCGCTGTTTAACCGCCCCTGGGTGTCGGCTTTTACGATGGGGAAGGTAATCACGATTATTGGCAAATATGACGGAGGAAGCCGTGTCACGGCGCTGCAGTATAATTTTAAGCCTATGAAAGAGCAGCTGGGGATCCATCCGGTATACAATGTTCGTGAGGGGATCACACAGAAGGAGCTGGTTCGCTATATTGATAAGGCATGGCAGGCCCTGCAGAATCAGATTCCGGATGTGATTCCAAAGCCGTATCTGGAGAAATATCGTCTGATTCCCAGAAAGCAGGCCTTGTATTTCATTCATCATCCGTCCAGTATGGAGGCGGTGAAGCAGAGCCTTCGGCATTTGAAATATGAGGAATTCCTGAAATTTCAGCTGAGCATGCAGGCGTTAAAGGCCAGGGATACGGAAATGGTCCAGGGGAGTGCCAAGCAGTTCTCCATGGGGGACGTTATGGATTTAAAGCATTCCCTGAGCTTTTCCCTGACAAATGACCAGAACAGGGTGGTTGAGGAAATTTTACAGGATTTATCCAGTGACAAGGTGATGTATCGCATGGTGCAGGGGGATGTCGGCTGTGGAAAGACGATGGTGGCAGCCTTTGGCCTGTATGCCTGTGTGTTGGCACATAAGCAGGCGGTTTTCATGGCACCCACGGAAATTCTTGCCAAGCAGCATCTTACAAATCTGAAGCGGCTGTTTTCGGACTTTGACATTACCGTTGACGTGCTGTATTCGAGCCTGAAGCCGGCACAGAAAAAGGATGTACTGGAGCGCTTGAAGCATAATGAAATTGATATTCTGGTCGGTACGCACGCACTGTTTCAGGATGATGTGGAATATTATGATCTGGGTATGGTGGTTGCGGATGAGCAGCACCGTTTTGGTGTTGCCCAGCGAAAGAAAATGCTGGAAAAAGGGGAAAAGGTTGATTTTCTGTTGATGAGTGCAACACCGATTCCCCGTACGCTGGCGATTTCCCTGTATGGCGATATGGATGTGTCCACGATTCAGGAGCTTCCCAAGGGGCGCTCTACGGTTACGACAAAGCTGATATCCAGCCGTTCCATGAGTCCGATTCTGGAAGCTGTGCTGGAAAAAATAGATGAAGGGGATCAATGCTATGTGGTATGCCCTGCGATTGAGAAAAATGAGGATATGGATATGCGCAACGTGACGGAAATTTATGACGGGATGTGTGCCTCTTTGGGACGGCGGTATCGCATAGCACTGCTTCATGGAAAAATGAATACGCAGGAAAAGGATGCGGTCATGGAGCGCTTCCTTCACAGGGAGGTTGATATCCTCGTATCCACAACGGTAATTGAGGTCGGTGTGGATGTGAAGGCTGCCAATATCATGGTCATTTATGATGCGCACCGCTTCGGACTCTCACAGATTCATCAGCTGCGGGGCCGGGTCGGAAGAGGAACGCGTCCGGGATATTGTTATCTGTTAAGCAGCACGAAGGATCCGGATTCCCTGCAGCGGTTGAAAATCTGCGAACAGACAAGAGACGGCTTTGCGATAGCCCGTGCGGATCTGCAGCTTAGAGGCCCCGGCGATATTCTTGGAACCAGACAAAGCGGTGTACCGGGCTTTATTCTGGGAGATGTGATTCAGGATGCCAATATTCTGGAGGTCGCGCGTGAGGATGCAGCGGAAATTCTTGCACATCTCGACACAATCGGCTATGAGGAGATAAAAATGTATGTTGAGCATGCAGTTGGGAGTGCCACATATCTGGATTAGTGGTATAATATACAGGAAAACAAGAGGAGATACTAGGTAATGGATACAATATTTGAATGGTTAAAGAATCAGAATATCGCTTATTCCGATAAAAAGCTGATTACACAGGCACTTGTGCATTCCTCCTATGTGAATGAGCATAAGTCCTATGCGCATGATAATGAACGTCTGGAATTTATGGGAGATGCCGTACTGCAGCTATGGACGACGAAGAAGCTGTTTCTGCTGGAGCCGGAGCTGAGCGAAGGGCAGATGACAACCCTGCGTGCACAGCTTGTCTGTGAGGAGGCACTGGCGGAATACAACCGGCAGCTGGGCCTTGGAAAATATCTAATGCTTGGCGTTGGTGAGGAAAAGACGGGTGGAAGACAGCGGGATTCCATTCTGGCGGATATGTTTGAGGCACTGCTTGGCGCGGTCTTTCTGGATCAGGGCATGGAGGCAATCGACAGTATTCTGTCTGCAGTTGTTACACCTGCCATCAGTCGCCCGAAAAGTGAAAAGGTGATCGATTATAAGACGAAGCTGCAGGAGTACATACAGTCGGATTCCCGTAAGACGGTGCATTATGAAACTGTAAACGTTTCCGGACCAAGCAATAAGCCGGAATTTGAGGTTATTGTTATGCTGGATGATATCAACCTGGGACGCGGCAAGGGCTTTTCGAAAAAGCGGGCGGAACAGATGGCAGCCAAGGATGCATTTGAAAAAATGGTAAAATAACAGAAAAGAGCCGTAACAGGTTCTTTTTTTACGTTATAACGGACATGATAAAGTCATAAATGTCTGTGTACAAGCAGAGATAATAGGGGAGAATCAGGAAGCTATGAGACAATCGCTGCAAACATGTGTGAGCATATGAAACCGTAAAACGAAGTGTACCGTCGTTTCAATTCTCATACGACTGTAGAGCACCTCGTTATTGTTTACATGAACCCGACTTTTGCCCCCCAAAAAGCAGGAGCTTGTAAAATATTCAAAAAATATCATGTTAAATTTAGGAGTTTTGCCCTTTCCATACGTATATAAGAGTGTATATGGAAAAAAGGAGGATGAGACATATGCAAAAATCGAAGGAAAGGGAGTATCCGATTCCCTTTCACAATGATGTATTTTTCAAGTATATGCTGATTGGTGAGGATGCAGGCTCTGCCATGCTGAGAAGCAGGATCATTGAAGAAATTTACGGATTGAAGGTTCAAAAGACACAGGTGCTGAATCCGGAGCTCCTGCCGGAAGCCTTTTTCGGAAAACGAGCGGTTCTGGATGTTGTATTGGAGGATGAAACAGGTCACCTCTATGATTTGGAAATGCAGGTATCCGGGTATACGAAGGAGGAACAGCTGCGTTTTCAGCAGTATGGTTACCGCCTGGTCGGAAGACAGCTGAAGCAGGGGGATGATTACACAAAGCTGAAGCCGTTTTATCAGATTATTTTCATGTTTGCAATGCCAAAGGATACAGGGCGCATGATTCGACACTACACGGTAAAGGATGAGGATAATCGGGAGGAGCCCAACGGTACACTGCATCGCGCGATTGTGTTTTTACCGATGATCAGGCAGCGTGTAAAGGAGGTCGGAGGCATAGAGAACCTGACGGAGTTTGAAACCTTCTGCTATGTGCTTGCATATAATCCGGATGATGCTATACTAAACATGAAGAGAAGGATGGTGAATGTGGCTATGGAAAAATATAATGAGATGCGCGAGGATGGCTCATTATTCAGCTGGGCGGAATCCATTGAATTTGCAGAGCGAGCAGTACAGGCCAATTTGAGAGAGCAGACAGCAGAGGCTGAAAGGCTCGGACTTGAGAAGGGGTTTCAGAAAGGGCTTGAACAGGGCATTGAAAAAGGTATCGTGAAAGGTTTGGAAAAAGGCATCGAAAAAGGCATCGAAAAAGGAATGGAAAAGGGTCTGGAAAAAGGGAAAAGAGCATTGTTGAAATCACAAATAGCACACAAATACGGCAAGGAGGATGACTGGATAGATACACTGCCAGATCATCAGGTTGAGGATGCAATTCTTCATATTCTGGAATGTGATACATATGATGCTTTGAAAGACAGGCTGAAGGGTAAAGAAGTGAAATAAGTATACACATCGAGCTGATAGGAAAATCTGGAGCATAACAAACGTAAGGGAGCGATCGTAATCGATCAGCTTCCTTTTTATATTGCAGGGCATGGAAAAGAACAGCTGCTTTTACAGCCGGTTCATTCTTACTTCAGGATGTATATTCAACTTCTATTGATCAATACAATCGTGTTGCGTCTGTATGCTTTAAAGCTACCTGCAATTGAACAGGAACCTTACAAACGGATACGTTTCTGTATAGAAATAACACTTTCGCAAAATAAGCGATATAGAAATGAAAACGGTATCTTTTTTCATTTACGGATGGGGAATCTCATGTTATAATGCTTTTGCAGTGGTATATACCACTAAGGAGGACGAGATGAAGAAAGATCTTGTGAAAATCGTGACGATAGGAGGCGGCTCCTCTTATACGCCCGAGCTTGTCGAAGGATTTATTCGACGTTACGACGAATTGCCGGTCGGTGAATTATGGCTGGTTGATATCGAAGAAGGACGAGAAAAGCTGGAAATCGTCGGTGCTCTCGCTCAGCGCATGGTGAAAAAGGCAGGATTGCCGATGAAGGTGATTCTTTCCTATGATCGAAGAGAAGCATTAAAGGATGCGGATTTTGTGACTACACAAATGCGTATCGGTCGTTTACCGGCACGTGTTCTGGATGAACGGATTCCCTTATCCCACGGGATGATTGGACAGGAAACCAACGGTGCCGGGGGAATGTTTAAAGCATTCCGTACGATTCCGGTCATACTGGATATTGTAAAGGATATGCAGGAGCTTTGTCCGAATGCATGGATGATTAACTTTACAAATCCGGCAGGTATGGTTACGGAAGCTGTTCTGCGTTATACGGATTTCAAAAAAGTGATCGGCTTGTGCAATGTCCCTGTCAATATGGTTGCCGGTATCGCCAATATCCTCGGGGTAGAGGAACATCGTGTGACCATGCAGCTGCAGGGAGTGAATCACCATATCTTTGCGACAGATGTGTTTCTTGACGGCATGAGTGTGATGGATGAGGTTGTAGAGCGCTATGCGAATGTAAAGCCGGAGGATGTGCTGGCAATGAAAAACTTCATATCCCTGCCATATTCCCCTGCCTTTATTCGCGGGTTGCATGCAATACCATGCCCATATCATAATTACTATTTTTTCACAAAGGAACAGCTGGAGGAAGAACAGGAACAATTCGCAAAGGGCAATGTGCGCGGTGAGGTCGTTTCCCGTGTGGAAGAGGAGCTGTTTGAACTGTATAAGGATGAGCAGCTGGATGTCAAACCAAAGCAGCTGGAGATGCGCGGGGGTGCAAAATACAGCGATGCGGCATGCAATCTGATTGCGTCCATCTATACGGATAAGCGAGATATCCAATATGTGGATGTACAGAATAACGGCTGTATCAGTGATCTGCCGGATGAAAGCGCTGTTGAGGTTGCGTGCATGATTACTGCGGATGGACCTAAGCCGCTGGCTACCGGGGAAATGAAGCCGATGATTTCCGGAACGATTCATATGATCAAGGCATTTGAGCGTATGGTTGTTGAGGCTGCGGTTACAGGAAACCGCGATTTGGCAGTAACGGCATTGAATATGAATCCATTGTGTCCAAGTGATCATCTGGCAAATATCGTAGTAGACGAGCTGATTGAGGCGCATAAGGAATACCTGCCTCAGTTTCGTGGGAAATAGCCATGAGACTGCAGGGGAAGGATATTTATGTTCGCAATCAGACTGCGAGCAGAATTACGGATCTATGCTTTCTGTATCCGGGGGGAACCGCACCGCATACCGTAAAGAAGATTCCACCGCATCAGCACTAGCTGGAATTTATTTATGATTTCAGCATAGCAGGCGCAAAGGATCTGGCATTTTATTTTCTTGATGATGAGGATACGAAGTTCATTTTTCATAAGGAGCTTGACGCTGAGCATCAGAATCAGCCGCTGTATGTTTACATAACCATACAGGATGGCAGACGCTGTGTGCGAAGGGATCCTCATGGTAAGGAATTGTATCAGGAATAAGGTGAGTACCTGAAAGCTAAACGAAAAGAACACGCATCTGTTTCGGAGTTCTTTCTCGACGGTGGGTAAACATAAAACAGGGAGAATGCAACACGATTGTATTTATCAATAGAAGTTGAATTCTCCCTGTTTGCAGACACCCTAAAGTAAGAAAGAATCTGGTTTCGGTAGACGTGTTCTTTTTTAGTGGATGAAAAGCATATTGGTTATATGGAATGGCACAGAAACGGTGGATATCATATATTTTCCGGAAGAGGCACTGCAGAGCCTGTGCAGGAAGGTAACAGGCAGAGCAACTAGCCTGTAAGCCTTTGTTTATCATGTTAGTTAAGATTTAAAACTCCGGACTTTGAAAAGGCAAGGTATGACCTTTTCTACATATGGAAACTACGAAATGTTTAGATTCCCTAGCCTCCAGAGGTGTCATAAATAGATTATGATACAGGGAGAGAAAAGAGTGATATGCAATAAAACAAAAGATATCCTCTTTATAATGCAGTATGAATCTGCCTTGTGACAATACTTTTGTATGTCTGCATTTTCCATAAGTGGTTCATGGGCTGTTTCCAATGTTCAAAAGGCTTACAGCCTGCTTTAGCCAGATGCTGTGACCTGCGAATTTTGGCTATCGAAATATTCATAGCTTATTTACTGAATCTGTTCCTGCGGCTGAAAGAGCTGTTGACAGTATACAAATAAAGCGACATAGCCATTGGAAAGCATATTTCAAGCAGTGTCGATACACCGCCATTTAACAGATAAAGCAAAAGCTCGAATACGACGAGCATGGCATAAGGTCCTGCCACCTTTTGAAAAGCAGCTATATCTCTGGTGAGCAGCTCACACAGTATATGAAAAATCAAAAGCACATACAGGATGGTGGATCCCATCGCAAGGCGAGTATGCCATTTTGACAGTGTTGCATGTACATAGGGGGCATAGGGAAGCAGTACGGAAAATACCATACCGAGACAGCTGAGTGAAAGTACAAGCCAACCCAGCCTGTTGCGGTATTCAAGGGAAGCCATCCATTTTCTCGTATACACATAAAAGTATAAGGCAGCGCTGGCCGCCCATAGCATCAGATACCAGCGCATATGCAGTGCATTTCCCAGATGGGAAAGATTTTGTGAAAGTGGTTTGACAAACCACAGGGTATTGAGATTGATGATCCAGATTCCCGCAATGCATAATGTTTGATTTAGGCGCATGAGCATTCTCCTTTACAGCAATCTATTATACCATTTGAAAAATGTGAAAAAATGTGAAATCATGAAATTTTTAGGAGTTTCATGTTTTTTTTACGTATTTACTAGTGTAAAAAGCAAGTCGAGGTGATAAAAATGGATGCTATGTTAAAGCATATGGAGGTTCGTGATGATGGTTTTCTGGAGGTGGTGTTAAAGCGGACAAAGGATTTTGATGAGTATATCTTTCAACAGATTCATAAGGATGAGCGCTGTCTGCTCTGTGTGCGTGATCCCCGCAGCAAAACCAGGCTGTATTATGATACGAAGGGGTATCTGACATTGAAGGAGTATTTACAGGCGCATCTGTTTGCGGAAAGAGAGCTGTTGCCGTTTCTGCTGTATGTACTCGAGGATATGGTGCAGGTAAATGCCGGAAAGCCGGTATCCATGCGGCTGGAGCATGTATTTCTCAGCTATGACGGAGGTCTTTTGCGCTTTCTTGTATTTCCGCTGGTTGTGGACAACTGGCTGTTTCAAAAGGAGGAGCTGAAGCAGTTTTTAAAGGATTTACTGGATTGTGTCCGTGTAACACAGGATTTTGCGGCACTGGGATTTCTAGGCTATTGCCTGCGCAGCGAAGATCTGACGCTGCCTCAGGTTTTACAGGGGCTGCATGATTTGCAAGCTGCACAGGCTAAGCCTTTGGGATTATTGGAAAAGCTGTTTCATATCACAAGGGAAGAACCGTTTCAGGTACGCGATCTGCCCGCTCCCAAGACGATGGCTGTACCTTCCTTTGCGATCGAAGAGGAGAGTGGCGGCTATGCGGTACAAAAGGAACTGGAGAGTCCGACGCAGGAGCTGCTTGCACAGGATTGCAGCTGTCTGGTGGATCTGAAGTCATGGAACAGCATACGTGTGGATAAGGCGCAGTTTACAATCGGTCGGGCAAAGGACAATGATCTGGTGCTGAGTGGGAAAACGATATCCCAGCATCACGCCTGCATCGAGGAGGGTGTGCTGAAGGACTGCGGCAGTGCCAATGGCACATATATCAACGGTGAAAGAATAACATCCCGTGAACTGAAGGATCAGGATGTCATACGGTTTGCGAATCTGCAGTTTCGCTGGCAGAAGGAGGAAATCGTATGAATCTGCGCTACCAGATCTGTGCCTGCCTGTATCAGGGAACGGCCTGTGAGGTGTTTCTGGTACGGGATATCGTGACATCACAGCTGTATGCATTGAAACGCATTGTACGGCATCATGCAAAATTTTCAGATGCTTATCTGCGGGCGGTATATCAAAGAGAGGCATGTATGCTGGGATGGCTGCAGCATGAGCGTATCCCGCACCTGATATCAGCATTTGAGGAGGAACAGTACCGCTGTATTCTGATGGAATATATTCCCGGTGTTTCCTTATCGCGTATACAGGGCTGCAGCAGCGAGCAAAAGCGTCTGCAGTGGTGCCTGCAGCTGGGAGAACTTCTCCAGTATCTCCATGAGCAGCAGATTGTACATCTGGATATCAAGCCGTCCAATCTGCAGTACTGGAAGGGAAATGTCTATCTACTGGATTTTGCGACCAGCCGTTTTCTGCAGGAACAGGATGTCGCAGCCGCGGTGTCTCCCCGGCTATTCTCCCAAAGAGGCTGGTACGCTGAACTGTGATGAGCGAAGTGATATTTACAGCTTTGGAAGAACCTGCTATGTCCTGCGTCATGGACAGTTTCCTGCAGATGGTGCATGCAGGGATGCATTGGATGCGTTGCTTCTGCACTGCTGTCAGGAAGAAAGGAATCAGCGCTTTAGCAGCATGCAGGCTGTTATGAAAGAGCTCGTAAGGCTATGCAAAGGATAAAGCTCTGTGTGTTGCAGGACAAGGGCATACAAACGGTTCTGCTGATAAACCAGCGAAAGACGGTGCCTGTTTATCAGTATTGGGATGTTGCGGTGCAGGCAGTATGGAGAATAGGCGGATGGAGCTTTCATGTTACGCAGTCTGCTTCTCCTCTGTATCAGCTGCATAAGAAGGAAATAGAACCGGGCTTTCATTGCGTGATTGCACTAGAGGGGCAGCGGATACGCTTTTATGCAGAAGAACTGTGTGCAAACGCTCTGCGCTTTCATGGCTATGCCCTGGTGGGCATTGTGCATATCGGGCGTTCCTCCACACAGGAGCTGTGTCTGAAAAGTGCTGGAATATCTCTATGTCATGCGCTTTTACAAGCGAAGGATACGGAGTGGGAGCTGGTGGATCAGGCGAGCACCAATGGCTGCTATGTCAACGGGGATCGCATTACAAGGCATACAGTAGTGCCGGGCGATGTCATTTATCTTGGGAATGTGATGCTGCTGATGGGAAAGGACAGTATCTTCGTTCCAGAGCAAATAGCGGATACAAGGCTTTCTGAAATTTCCTATTGCAAAACTGTCATAGAGGAAAAGGAAGCAGGCACAGCCATATGCCTGACACCGGAGCCTGTGCAGAAATTAACGATGGAAATCGAGCTGCCTCTGGCCAAAGGCACACAGGAAAATCTTCCTGCAATCTTTGTACTGGGACCCTCCATTACCATGGGGCTTTCCTCCACCGCAATGGGATTGTTTTCCTTCTGGCTGGCAGCAGAGCGAAAGCAGGATTTGCTTTCTGTGGTACCGACACTGCTCATGTCCCTCAGCATGGCGCTGGGAACAATCCTTTGGCCGCTGCTCTCCAAGCGTTATGAGCGAAAGCAGCAGCGTAGAAAGGAAGAAAAACGATGCTATGTGTACTCCTGCTATCTGCTGGAGGTGAAACAGCGTATTCAACAGGCAATGCAGGAGGAGACTGCATATCTACAGCACTGGTATCCGCCGGTTTCCAAGCTCTGTGTCGATTTTCTTGCTCAAAAGCCGTATCGTCTTCGCTGTGTGAATCATGCGGACTGGCTGCATGTGGTGCTGGGACAGGGCAGCTGTCCAGCGGGCGTTGATCTGCAGATTCCTCATGTATCCTCCATGACGCAGGATGTGCTACTGGATAAGCTGCACGGATTGCAGGCTGGTCAGTTCAGATTGGAAAATGTCCCCATCGTGGCAGATCTTCGCGAGTGTCAGTCTCTGTGTCTGGAGGGCGAACGATCCGTATGCATCGACACGCTGCTGAATATCCTGCTGCAGCTGGTCATACAGCAGCCGGAAAAGGAAACCCGTATCTGTATCGCTGCGGATAAAGCGCTGATTTCAAGGGAAAAGCTGTTCTGTCTGCCACACCTGTTTGTGGACAGGCAGCGACTGCTTGTATGGGATGAGACAAGCGCAGGCCGCTGCAGGCGTCTTTTGGAAGCAGTGGTGGACGATGAAGGTATCAAGGATGTCATCGTTTGTATTCTGGAGCCGTGTCTTACCGATTCTCTGCAGCTGCCTGCGCATGAAAAAATTCACCAACTGCGCTGGAGCGATACGCTGAACAACGCTGCTGATCTTCAGCTGCAGATAAACGGCCGCAGCGTGCGATGGCCGCAGCGTCATGCGGACTTTACAATCGATACATGCACAGAAAGGCAAAGACGTGCTGCCTTTGTTCAACGCTCAGCGTATCCAAAGGATAGTGCACGGGGTAAGAAAATGCTGAGCTTTCTAAAGCTGTTTCACTGTCACAGTGTTGAGGAGCTTCAGATAGCCTCCCGCTATCAGGGGAGTGATGCTGCGAAAAGTCTGCGCGTGATCATCGGACAAAGTGCAGACGGCGGTGAGCTGTATCTGGATGCGCATGAACACAGCCACGGACCGCATGGATTGCTTGCGGGAATGACCGGCTCCGGCAAAAGTGAATGTCTTCTAACCTATCTGCTGTCGCTGGCTGTTACGTTTTCCTGTCAGGATGTCAGCTTTCTGCTGATTGATTTCAAGGGGGGGACAATGGCCAATGCTCTGGCAAAGCTGCCGCATACCGCTGGTATCATTACGAATCTGGATAAGGGCATTCTGATGCGCTGTATGTGTGCAATAGAAGGCGAGCTTACCCGCAGACAGCAGCAGCTGGCGGATACAGGGGAGCGGTATGGAATCAGCAGTATGGATATCGATAAATACATGCAGCTCAGAAAGCAGCATCCCTCCCTTACGGCGATGCCCCACCTGTTTCTGGTAGCAGATGAGTTTGCCGAGCTGAAGCAGCTCTTTCCGGCGGTTCTTGATCATCTGCGTCAGTGTGCCAGAATCGGAAGAAGCCTGGGTATCCATCTGCTGCTGGCAACACAGAAGCCCTTCGGTGTTGTGGATGAACAGATTTGGAGCAATGCACGCTTTCGTCTCTGTTTAAAGGTTGCCGATCGCAATGACAGTATGGATATGCTGAAAAAGGACTCCGCTGTCCATCTGCAGCATCCCGGTCAGCTGTTTTTACAGGTAGGACATGATGAGGTCTTTGTGCAGGGGCAAAGCGCCTGGACACAGGCACCCTATGATCCCTGCGGAAAGGAGGCATCGGATCTGTATCTTTCCTATTATGACAGTGACGGGAATATGCAGGATTTACCGATGGCAGGCGGTACGGTGGCAAAAACCGAGCTGGAGGCGGTTTGTGATGCACTGTGTGCTATCAGCACAGAGCGTGCCGCTCCTTTGTGGATGCCGCCATTAAAGCCGAATCTGCAACAGGAGGAGCTTCCGGCTAAGGAAACTGCATTGACCCTTGGTTTGCTGGATGATCTTGCCCATCAGCAGCAGATTCCCTTTTCCATGTCCGTGTGGGACGGACGCAACCTCGCTGTGTGCGGCATGGTGGGGAGCGGGAAAAGCATGTTTGTGGAAACGCTGATTCAAAGCTGTCTTGTGAAGTCTGAGAACATACTCTATCTGTTTGATTTCGATAAGCCGCTGTTCATGAAATATGCGCAGTACCAGCAGGTTGCCGCTGTATTTCAAAGAGAGGATGCAGAGGGAATTCAAAGCTTTTTCAGCTTTATGAGGCGCATGATAAAACAGCGCAGAGCACAGAGAAGCGAACAGGGAATCCTTTGTATTCTTCATAATTATGAAGTGTTTCATGAACTGTATCAGGAGCTGGAGGAGGAACTGCTTTATCTGCTGCGCGAAGGAAAAAAATACGGCATTGTATGCTGTATCACAACGGCTGTTCTGCAGCAGATTCCCATGCGTATACAGGCCTGTCTGGAAGACTGGTATGCCCTGCAGTGTGCACAGCATGAGGATTACAGCTATCTCTTCTCCTGTGAACAAAGCTGTATTCCGCTGACACAGCCGGGCTGTGGTCTAATGAAATATAACGATACTCTCTGTATGTTTCAGATTGCCGTCTATCGCAAGGAGGCATGGATGAAGGCATCCCGTTCGCAAACACCGCCGGCTTATGCTGTTCCACGTATGCCGGCACATGTTTCCCATCCTCTTGCAATGCAATGTGACAGCAGCTTTTTGGGCAGGGAAATCAAAACGCAGGAGGAAATTTATACAGCCTATCCCACAGGGCGCTGTCTGTTTCTTCTGGCTGCCTACCGTCTGAATGACAGCTTCATTTCCCTCTATCTGAAGCAGCTGGAAACAGGAGGCAGTGTCCATATATTCAGCCCGCATTCGCTTGCGAAACGAAAGCCATCCTCCTTGGATACGCTTGATCGACTGCTGAAGCAGCCGCAAAAGCAATATATCGTATGGCATCAGCTGGATGAGCTGAGTCTGGATACAGCCTTCATGAAGAAACTGCTGGAGGCAGAGCAGCTGCATCATATTTTTATTGAGACCATACCTCATCTAAGTGCGTATTCCCTATGGGACTGGTATGCACCGGTATGGCTTGATGCCGCTGTTCTCTGGATGGGAAAAGGATTTCAGGAGCATTCCTATACGTTAAAAAGGAATGTGCAGACAGATAAAATACTGAAAAGCAAGGAAGCGATTTACTGGGAGGAGGATACATGCAGAATACTGCAGCTATGGGAGGTCGAGGAAAATGGATGAAAGAATACTGGTGGAGGTGTATGTACCAGCGGTGCAGCAGGGTATGGAGGTGCTGCTTCCCGCACAGGCAAAACTGGGTGTTGTACACCGCTTTGTATCACGATTACTGGAGGCTGCCTGGCATTTGGAAAAGGGCAGTCTAAAGGATGCTATATGGTATCTGGAGCAGCAGGACAGCATGCCGGATTTCGCATTGTGTGTTAAGGATGCCGGCATTCGCAACGCAGAACGCATCATCATCTTATAGGAGGAATGAAATGAGTATAAAAATACAAGTGGATCCTGCCAGACTGGACAGTGCGGCAGGACAGATTGAGCAGCAGACCCTGTCCTACGAAAAGAATTACCGCCGTTTATTTCAAGAGGTGGCGGCGATGGGCAGCGGCTGGCAGGGAAAGGATAATCAGGCCTTTGTATCACAGATTCAGGGGTTTGAAAAAGACTTTCAGCAGATGGCGGCACTCATGCGCGAGTATGCGGCTTTTCTCAAGCTGAGTGCCAAGACCTATCGACAGACACAGGATGAACGAGCACAGATGGCCCGCCGTCTGGTCAATTAGGAGGTGTATCATGGATCAGCTACAAATTACACTGGCACAGGTAACCCAGACAGCTGCCAGTATCCGTTCACAGAATCAACAGCTGAATTCCTGTCTGCAGGAAATCGGTACTTCAATGAATCAGCTTGCTGCCTATTGGCAGTCTCCGGCTTCAGAAAAAATAAGATCCCGCTTTCACGGAATGCTGCCGGTTTTTGACAATTATCGGTCAATTGTCGAATCCTATGCAAAATTCCTTGATCAGACGGTATCTACCTATCAAAGCATGGAGGCACAGCTGAATGCCAGTGCCGAAGGCTTCTAGGATTCTTATCCAGACCATGGCAAACGGCTACTTGCAGCAGCTGTATGCATTGCAGACACAGCTGCGCCAGCAAACCGTCATGCTGCCAAGTGCAGCACAGGGCGCAGAGCTTCCCCTGCTGCAGCGACAGTATCGCAATGTCCTGCATAATGTGCAGGAACAGATTCGGATATGTGAGGGTCTGCGTATGCTGTAGGCAATAGCCGAATGATAAAGATACATACCGGAAAACTGCTGCAGCTTCAGCAAAGCACACAGCAAACCTGGAAACAAAGCAGCCGCCTGAGTGCCTCTGTTTACCAGCTCCAGAATATTCTGGGACAAACAACGCAGCTAAACCGTTTATCTGTCCTGCAGCGACAGCTGTCTGCACAGCTGTATCAGCTGCAAGCCTTTTTCCATGAGTCACAAATGCAATATGAATCGATGGAGCAGCGTCTTCTGAAGCAGGCTGGACAGCTGCGAACAGCAGCATCCCTATCCAGTGACAGCGATTGGTCGGATGCCTGGTATACACGAAAGGACAGCTGGAAAACCACCCATCGCACACATACGACCTTCGGCAATGGCAGATCCCTTGTCGATTATGCGAAAAACGGTATCTGTGCCGGAATTTTCGGCGGCTTTGATGCCTTTCGCTATGCAGTGGGAAAAAACAGCAAATATACATCGGCAAATGCCCAGTTTACACTTGGCAGTGCCCACATGTCTGTGGATGGGAAGGGGCTGCTGTATGATGACGGCACCTGGAATCCGCAGCTGCAATTGGAGGCGGAAGCAGAAGCTGCGCTCGCACAGCTGAAAGCCGGTTTTGATATCGGAACCTCGTATGTGCATGCCGGGATTGAGGCTTCTGTAGGAGTCGGTGTTGCCAAAGGAGCCGCAAAGGCAGTGATTAAGAAGGATGAGGTTACGCTGAAGGGCGAAATCGGAGTGGCGGCCGTACAGGGGGAGGTAAAGGGCAAATTCTCTTTGTTTGGCGCAGACATAACGCTGAGTGGTACCGGTGAGCTTGGTGCTGCCGGCGTTGGTGCAGAGTTTTCCAGTAAAACAGGGGAAGTGGAGTTTGGCGGAAAGGCTTCACTGCTTGCAGGTCTGGGATTTAAAGTTAAAATCAATTACTGATGGGAAGGTATAAGGAATGAAAAAGGAAGCATTACGAAATATTCTGCCTCTTGGCAGTGTAATCACCCTGAAGAAAGGGCGAAAAAAACTAATGATTATCGGTAGAATTCAGGAGGAGCGTTCCAGCGGTATCCTGTATGATTATGCTGCGGTGCTGTATCCGGAAGGCATACTGGATGCCTCCGAGCTGTATATGTTTCAGGGAGAGGACATTGACCGCATCTATCATGTCGGGCTGCAGGAGGAAGAGGAATTCGCCTTTCGCAGCTATATGGAACAAAAGCTTAAGGAATTGAAGCTGCTGGAATAAGCTGTTGGATGCCCTGTAGAATCAAAACACGTCCGCATCTCTTAACAGAGAAAGGACGTGTTTTATATAGGATAGGCGACTGACGGAAATTCAAGCAGCATGTTCATTCGATAAAAGAAAAAAGCTGTGCCCGGAAATGAATCCCAAACACAGCATTATCTGTATATAAGTGCTATCGAATGCTGAAGGAAAGCAGTGCAGCCAGTGAAATAGCAAGTCTGGAATATCGCACTCTTCTTCCACCCTGCAAAAGAATTTCGCTGATGGCGCAGTATTTATCAACAGCCTGCAGAACCCAGCCCTCCTTTGTTTTGGGGCAGCGCAGAGTCATCGGCCACATATGGTGTACGATGGCATCTTCGATAATCGTATTAACGAAGGTTGCCTTACGTGCATTTTCCAAAGCAATCTGCGGATGTACGGCACAGTGTCTTCCTTCTATGGGACGCTCCTCCTTATCCAGATTTCTCCAGTCATAGTGATACAGATCATGAAGAAGGCCGGCTCTTGCGGCGCTGCAGGAATCCAGATGGAATCGCCGTGCTATCAGAAAAGTATAATAAGAGACATTCAGCGAGTGCTGAAATCTTGATGTATTCATATGCTGTGTAAATGCTTTGAGGTCCTGTACATCATGCAGATGCAGCAGATCCCGGATACAGCTCAGATACTCCTGAGCCAGATCATTGTCGGCGTTATTCAAATCAATTCTGGAAAAAATTGCTTTTTGCATTCCATGACCACCTTTTTTACATTGACATTACTATAGCACTACTCTGTGAATAAATCATGTGAACATTTTGTGATTTTTATTTTCACAGACAATTCATACTATGCAAAGACTGCAAAATGGGGTATCATAAACAGGCAAAGACATGGAATGAACAGGAATGTCTATCAAAAGGAAAGAGGGAGCTTATGCCGGATTTTGAAAAGGTGATTGTCCACGTTTTGGACTGTGAACAGAATACATGTATTATGAGTACCGCCTGTATGCAGGAGCTGCAGCCGGAGGTTGAAAAAATGATGCAGACCAAGGCATCCAAGGTTTTTTCAAGCTCCTCCAAAAAAAGCGGAAAATTCAAGGAAAGCTCGCAGGTTAAGCAGTGGCTGGACAGCTATAAGCTGCAGGAACAAAGTTTTGAACAGCTCAGTGAGCTGCTTGCACGCCATATATTCGATGCGAAGCTGCGATGTGCCTTATACTATCCAAGCGATCTGCTGATTGCACAGGTGATGGAAGAGGGAAGGCGCTATCTGCTGGTTATCGACAATGCGTACAGTGAGGGAATTACACATACGCTTGTACAGGAGGAAGCCGGTATGCGGAATGAAATCATCCCCTATCGCACGCTGTTATCCTCCTCTCTGGTCAAGGCGGATAAGGCATTTCTCGTAGAGCTGAGTGATTATGCGCTGCATTGTGTGGAAAGCAAGGTTGAAATCGAAGCGGAGAAGGTGAATTTCTTTGCGGATATCATACTGGAAAGCACAACCTCCCCATCGTATAAGGAAGCGGTATCCTCACTGGCGAAAATCACAGAGGAAATCAGCGATAAATACGATTTGAATCAGATGGAGGTCGTTCCGAAAATGAAAAGCATCATCAAGGAGAATATTGAGCAGCAGACACCGATTGAAATTGAGGAGGTCGCAGAGCTGCTATTTGCAGAGAAGCCGCTTGCCCGTGATGATTTTCGCGAAGAACTGCGCAAGCAGGGCGTTGAAAAGCCGATTGAGGTGGAATATGTGAAGCCGGCACGCTCGGACAAGGTACAGAAGATAAAAACAGACAAGGGAATCGAAATCATTATTCCGGTGGATTATATGAATTCCCGTGATTTTGTGGAATTTAAAAATCAGCCGGATGGAACGATTTCCATACAGCTGAAAAACATCACCCGAATCACAAGTAAATAGTTGCATCGATAATAAGGATAGTACGTTTGAGGATATGAAAAAACACATGACAGCAGGATTTAGAAATATAAACTGCAGCATGTGTTTTTTTGTCTTATAACTACTCGATCAGCGCAACGCCACTGACACCTTCCACCTCATCCAGAAGAATCGCCTCAATACCTCCCTGAATGGTATCGTCGATGGACATGCAGCCGACGCATGCTCCCAGAAGACGCACACCGACAATGCCGTCCTCAAAGGATACGAATTCAACATCGCCGCCGTCTCTTTGTATGTATGGACGTATTTTTTCAATGGTTTGCTTGATTTCATCTATCTTAGTCTGCATCCTATTCCTTCTTTCTCTAATGGATAAGCTGATACATGGACAGGGATACCAGTATGCCCAGCAGGATACCTCCAAGTATTTCAATGAATTTATGGCCGAGAACGCTTTTGATCTTCTCGTGATAGATCGGATCGTTGAATTTCAAACCCTTCAATGTTTCCAAATCGCTGATCAGCTGCTTTGTCAGCTGGATATTTCTGCCTGCGTAGTAGCGGACATTGGCTGCATCGTAAATAACGATGAAGCTGAATACACAGGTAATCGCGAAGAGGGCGGAATCAAAGCCTTCATTCATGCCGATCGCAATCGTCAGGGCTGTTACCGTAGAGCTGTGTGAGCTTGGAAAGCCTCCGCAGGCGATGCACTGATGCACATCCAGTTCCTTGGTACGGAAATAAAGCACGATCGGCTTTAGAACCTGGGCGATGACATTTGCCAGAAGGGCAGCCACCAGGGGGTAAATCGAACTCATGTCTGTATCACCTCATATAGTCCAGAGTGCTGTATGTATAACGTTTCGCTGCTGTTTATGCAGATATATGGAACTAGAAACACGGTGGAATCATACCCATCGGTATTGCATGGGAATCTGTGTATTCCGCATCCATTATCAGCAGTTACCGGCGAATCATCAGCCTTTTACGCTCTCTGCCATATTATTATAACACAAAATCAGAAAAGATATGATATAATAAGCATGATGAAATGAGGTGAGTGGATGCATTATATGGTTGGAGAGGTCGTGGAAGGTGTCGTTACCGGAATCAAGCCCTACGGCGCATTTGTTTATCTGGACAGCAAGCACAACGGATTGATTCATATTTCTGAAATCAGTGAGCGCTTCGTGCGGGATGTGCATACGTATGTCAAGGTCAATGAACGTGTAAAGGTGAAAATTCTGGATGTCGATGAAGACGGCATGCATTTCAAGCTGTCCTTGAAAGCTGTAGAAGCAAATAAAGCTCGTTCCATGCGAAAACGCAGATTCGTCCACGAATTGCCGCAGATGAATATCGGGTTTACTTCACTGGCGGAGCATCTGGATCAGTGGATCGAAGAGGCAACAAAGTAAAAGGAGAAAACGCATATGATGAAATTAGACACAAAGCATGCATTTTTGAAGGAAGACATTGCAGGTTATCAGGACATCGTTACCAAATGCCATGAGGATCTCCACAACAAGACCGGCAAGGGAAACGACTATGTCGGCTGGGTGGAATGGCCAAACAATTATGACAAGGAAGAGTATGCAAGATTAAAGAGCGTTGCGGCTGACATCCGCGAAAAATGCGATGTACTGATGGTTTGTGGTATCGGTGGTTCTTATCTGGGAGCCAGAGCTGCCGTTGAAATGATCAATGGAATGTACAGTGATAAAAAACCGGAAATCATTTTCTTCGGTAATACATTCTCATCCACGTATATTGCGCAGGTTATGGAGTACATCAAGGATAAGGAAGTCGCAGTCAATGTAATTTCCAAATCCGGTACAACAACGGAAACCGCGCTGGCATTCCGTCTGCTGAAGCAGTTTATGGAAGAAAAATACGGAAAAGAGGAAGCCGCAAAGAGAATTGTTGCGACAACGGATAAGGCAAGAGGCACGCTGAAAACGATTGCCGATAAGGAAGGCTATGAAACCTTTGTAATTCCGGATGATATTGGTGGACGTTTCTCCGTCATCACACCGGTTGGACTGTTTCCAATCGCTGTGGCAGGTATTGATACCGATGCTATCATGACCGGTTTGAAAAAGGCTTATGAAGATTTAAAGGATCCGGATTTAAGCAAAAACGATGCCTATGCCTATGCAGTAAGCCGCCGTATTCTGGAAAATCAGGGAAAAGATGTGGAAATGCTGGTAAGCTATGAAACACAGATGACGATGGTTGCGGAATGGTGGAAGCAGCTGTTCGGAGAAAGTGAAGGAAAGGAATGCAAGGGAAATCTGCCGACAAGCGCAAACTTCTCTACCGATCTGCATTCTCTGGGACAGTTTGTACAGGACGGAAAGAAGGTTCTGTATGAAACACTGCTGCTGATTGACAAGCCAACGCTGGATCTGAACTTCCCGGAAGATGCGGATAATCTGGATGGCATGAATTATCTGGCAGGAAAATCCGTTGACTGGGTAAACAAAATGGCGTGTCAGGGAACTTTGGAAGCACACGAGGAAACAGGCGGTGTTCCAAATCTGATTCTGACACTGGACGATATGAGTGCGGAAAGCTTTGGTTATATGTGCTATTTCTTCTTCAAGGCATGTGCCATTACCTGCTATATGCTGGATATCAACCCGTTCAATCAGCCTGGCGTAGAGGTCTATAAGAAGAATATGTTCCGTCTGTTGGGGAAAAAATAGGACGGGCAAAGATAAAACGTTTGCTGAGCTTGTGAAAAGAAAGGGTATATAGGAAGTACGGAAATAAGAACAGGTCAAGCTCTATTGGTATCATTTGTGTATAACGGGATGTTTCCAAACTGGAAATATCCCGTTTTCAGAAGAAAGGGAGAGCTGCAATGTGGAAGGAACGAACAGAAAAAAAGAAATTTGAGGAAGGCTTTGCGGAAGAGATCAAGGAAATCTATGCACTGACACAGGATGATGCAGGCTCCTGCCGCATGAAAGGGGAACGCTGTTGGACAGTCAGTATGCGGCTGCTTGCCCACATAGATGGTAAAACTGCAGAGCTGAAGCAGGAGAAAAAGGTACTGCAGTGGATGCTGAGTGAAAAGGAAAATAAAAAACCGTGAAAAGTGTTTCGTTTGAAAAAGGAAACGATTTATCGTTTAAAGGTGCGGGAATCCCTGCCGAAAAAAACGATATGGTCAAATCAGGAGATTCCTGCCGGTGCCTGTCTGCTGCTGGTGGATGTACTGGAGCGAAATGTAAAACAGCCGCAGCTGCAGGAACTGCTGAAGGAATATCAGAAGCCTGTCTTTTTATCTCTGTCAGATACCTGTCAACTGCAGCTGAACCGTTCCCTGTCCATGTTTCAGGGGGAGGGGGAGTGGAATGCGCAAAAGGCAGAGATTTTACTGGATACAGATGGGCATGATGATAAGCGTGCGGATAAGGCATTAACTGTTTTTCGCAGGCTGCAGGAGGATGCCGCTGCATGGGATAAAAAAGCCCGTCGGTACGCTGCCGAGCAATTACTCAGCTGTGCAATTGAGTGGCAGGATGAAGACGAAGATGAGCTGTGTGCTGATGAATTTATACGTCGTATCCGGATAGAGTCTGTCAACGTGTCACAGGATGGGGAGTTTGAATTGTATTATGATGACGGCGGTATATTTGCAGGTCATGTTATTATTGTCAGCGGAAATATGGATAAGGGGTTGTATGACGCCCAGTTTGCGGGTTAGTTATATAGAAAACGGACAGATTGCTCTGTTCGTTTTTCTGACTGGGAAGGCTCTTATAATGGCAAAAGAAAAGAAAAAGCAAATCGTTATCATAAAGGCGATTTGCTTTCTTCTAAAATACCGGTATTTCAGAATGGGTGCATTTATTTACAAATGACTACACAGGTAAGGATAGGGAAGATCTTTTGCAGTTCGCTATCCGGTTAAGGCTGTCATTATTTCTTGCGCATACTGATACCGCTGACGATGCCGTAGGTCACAAGCCATGTGACGGCGATAAGTATCCAGCCGGTTCTCCATGCCTCTTTACCAAACAGCATTCCCAAGCCGACATAGAGAATGGAAGCACAGCCAATGGTGACATAATACAGCCAGGAAAAGCGTTCTCCATGCTTTTTTTTACGATATGTCTCGTTATCAACAAGCAGTTCATATGTGTCCATAGAGCAGCCTGCATAAATAAACAGGAAGACAGCAGTGGAAATCAGCAGCAGATAGACAGCATCCAGCAATCCTTCCTCCATATGCAAAACATCCTCACTGATTATCGCGATGATGCAGCTGAGAAATATCAGCAGCAGTCCGCCGATAATAAGACGCTTGAATTTTTTCTGCAGTCCGTCATGTTCACCCTTCAGCTCCTGCAGATAATCGTGATCAAAATACAGTGGCTCCTGTTTGAGTATCTTGTATTCATCCTTATCGAAGGAAAGGGATACAAACACGGCGATTCCCAGGGCGATGATGAGCATTGAAAAGACACTCATGACATCCTCCAGCTGTGGGAAAATAAGAATCGGCAGCCCGGAAAGAATGCAGAGCAGCGTCCCGACAGCAATCCGCAGTGTAATTCTTTTCTCCTGCTGCAGATAGCCCTGTACACATTCCCGACTCGCATAAAAGCCCTGTTCCTGCGGCTGGTCTCCTCCCTCGTCCTTTAACAGATAATCCATAGTTACGGAAAAGATGTTTCCAATCATCAGCATTTTCTCCGTTTCGGGATAGCCCTGATCATTCTCCCATTTGCTGACAGCCTGTCTGGATACGTGCAGACGAGCGGCAAGCTCCTCCTGTGACATTCCCTTCTCTTTTCTTAGCTTCTGTAGTTTTTCTCCAAATTTCATAGTAGTTCACCTCACACCTATATCCTAGCAAAAGGGCTGCAGCTGTGCTACCAAGCTCCTCTTGCGTTTTGTCAACCTGCGGTTGCAGCAGTTGCCATATCCCTGAAAGTATAGCATGATTCCAAAGATTTGACATCATGACAAATGTATGGGAAAGAAAAAGCCGACAGGAAGACAGCAGCATATTCTGCCATGCTGTGCATATAGTGAATGGAGCACTTTGTGAATTGCATAACTTTTTAACTAATACTAGGAAAATATATGAAAATGCTGTATAATATAAGATATCCAATGTAAACGATTACATAAGAGGAGGAATGCTTAATGGGCAAAAAGTATGTTTACCTGTTTTCAGAAGGAAACGGGCAGATGAGAGAGCTGCTCGGCGGTAAGGGCGCAAACCTGGCAGAAATGATGAACCTCGGTATGCCTGTACCTTTTGGTTTCACTGTTACCACTGAGGCATGTAACCAGTATTATGCGGACGGTGAGGCAATCAATGAAGCAATTCGCAAGGAAATTTTTGATTATTTAATGAAATTGGAAGAACTGTCTAAAAAGCAGTTTGGGGATCCGAAAAATCCGTTGTTAGTATCCGTAAGATCTGGTGCGCGTGCGTCTATGCCAGGCATGATGGATACCATTTTAAATTTGGGACTCAACGATGAGGTTGTGGAGGGCGTTGCCAGACTGACGGATAATCCGCGGTTTGCATATGATTCCTACCGTCGTTTCATCCAGATGTTTGCTGATGTTGTCATGGGACTGAACAAAGCGAAGTTTGAAGACATTATTGATGAAATGAAGGAGAAAAAAGGCGTAGAGCAGGATACTGATCTGGATGCGGACGACATGAAGGAAATGGTGAAGCGCTTTAAGAAATTCTATAAGGATTCCTTGGAGGAAGATTTCCCATCCGATCCGAAAGAGCAGCTGTACCGCTCTATTGAAGCAGTTTTCCGTTCCTGGAACAACCAGCGTGCGATTTTCTATCGTAAAATGAATGATATTCCGGGAGACTGGGGAACAGCTGTCAACGTACAGATGATGGTTTTCGGCAACATGGGAAATGACTGCGGTACCGGCGTTGCCTTTACGCGTAATCCAAGTACCGGTGAAAACAAGCTGTATGGTGAATTCCTGATGAATGCACAGGGCGAGGATGTCGTTGCAGGTATCCGTACCCCGCAGACCATCGATCAGCTGAAGGAAATCGCGCCGGCTGCTTATCAGAAATTTACAGAAATCTGTGCAGCACTGGAAAGTCATTATAAGAATATGCAGGATATGGAATTTACCATTGAAAAGGGAAATCTGTTCATGCTGCAGACACGTAACGGTAAACGTACGGCTGCATCTGCACTGAAAATCGCCTGTGATATGGTGGATGAGGGCATGATTACCAAAGAGGAAGCCATGATGATGGTGGAGCCGAAGCAGTTGGATTCCCTGCTGCATCCGCGTTTTGACGATGCGGATTTGAAGAGCGCAAAGCCGATTGCCAGTGCATTGCCGGCATCTCCTGGTGCTGCCTGCGGACAAATCGTATTCTCTGCAGAGGAAGCTATTGAAGAAACTGCACTCGGACACAAGGTGATTCTTGTCCGTCTGGAAACCTCACCGGAGGATATTGAAGGGATGCATGTATCGGAAGGTATCCTGACCGTGCGCGGCGGTATGACTTCCCATGCGGCAGTAGTTGCCCGCGGTATGGGGGCATGCTGTGTTTCCGGCTGCGGTGATATTAAAATCAATGAAGAGGAAAAATATTTCATAGTGAATGAAGAACGCTATAATAAGGGTGATTATATTTCTCTGGATGGCTCAACAGGTAATATTTACGGACGTAAAATCAAAACGGTTCCGGCAGAGATTTCCGGTGATTTTGAACGCTTTATGAAATGGGCGGATGAGATTCGTACGCTGAAGGTCAGAACGAATGCTGACACACCGAAGGATGCAGCACAGGCAGTAGCCTTCGGGGCTGAGGGAATCGGTCTGGTGCGTACCGAGCATATGTTCTTTGAGGGTGACCGCATCAAGGCTGTGCGCGAAATGATCGTATCCAAAACCGAAGGACAGAGAAGAAAAGCACTTTCCAAGCTGCTGCCGATGCAGCGTGGTGACTTTGAGGGCATTTATGAGGCAATGCACGGACTGCCGGTAACCATCCGTTATCTCGATCCGCCTCTGCATGAATTCCTGCCGACAAGCTCTTATGATATTGCACAGCTGGCTAAGGATATGCATATTGATCTGGATGAGCTTAAGAGCGTTATTTCCGGATTGCATGAATTTAACCCGATGATGGGTCATCGCGGGTGCCGTCTTGCGATTTCTTATCCTGAAATCGCAGAAATGCAGACAACCGCAGTTATAGAGGCAGCAATCAACGTCAACCGCAAGCATCCGGAATGGAAGATTGAACCGGAAATTATGATTCCACTTGTTGGCGATAAGGCCGAATTGAAATTTGTCAAGGATGTTGTCGTACGTACGGCAGATGAAATTCTGAAGCGTGAGGCTTTTGATATGAAATATCATGTAGGTACGATGATCGAGATTCCGCGTGCCGCACTGCTGGCGGATGAAATTGCAGAGGAGGCTGAATTCTTCAGCTTCGGAACCAATGACCTGACACAGATGACCTTTGGATTCTCTCGTGATGATGCTGGTGGATTCCTGAACGATTACTATGAAAAGAAAATCTTTGAACAGGATCCGTTCGCAAGAGTTGATCAGAAGGGTGTCGGAAAGCTGATTGAAATGGCAGTTGCAGGCGGAAGAAAGACACGCCCTGAAATCAAGCTGGGAATCTGCGGAGAGCATGGAGGCGATCCTAGCAGTATTGATTTCTGTCACCGTATGGGACTGAGCTATGTATCCTGCAGTCCGTTCCGTGTACCGATTGCCAGACTGGCTGCAGCACAGGCTGCTATCAATCATAAAAAGGGATAGCTGTCTTTAAACTACAGGGTAAGCACGCAGCTACAGAAATGTGCAGTAGGCTTTTCGTAAATAAAATAGCGAAAACATATAGGAAAGTAGAAAAGATGTGGAGTAAAATCCACATCTTTTCTTACTATCACAATAATGGGTTCAAGAGGCGTGTGCTGCAAAGCAAAGGGATGCAGCATAAGACCTTTTAAAATAATACTGGCAGATATATTTTTAGAAGTGCCATTCATAAATAAGGGAACTGCATTTATGGCGTACCGCTTGGAATAATCAAATCATAAGCGGTCTGTAAATAACCGCTTGAAGTGTTTCTGATCCATCGATTTCGTCTTGGGTAATAACCAGATGATGATTGAAAATGGTGATAAATAAGGGGGCTTCAGATACCATATACAAATGTGCAATCACAGTATCACTTTGCCTGCCATTCGCGCTGCAGGAACAGGCAATATCGCTTTCTGCAGAAAAATGTGCTGTAGCCTGTAGGAAAGGAATGAAATTGGTGCATCAAATAACATTACATGATAAAATAGTAAATATAAATATAAGGACTGCGAATACACAGGAGGTTTTATCCAATGAAAAAAAATATTATCCAACCATCTCGTTGGCATTATACCATTGCTTCTCTGTATAGCGATAATCACCATTGGATTTCTATCCATGGATTCGAATGCAAAGCTTCAGGGGAACGCCCGTATTATAAACTATACCGGAATCATACGCGGAGCTACGCAAAGGCTGATTAAGCAGGAATTGAATCATGAACCAAATGATGCACTGATTGACGAGCTGGATCGAACTTTACATGGCTTGCTTTACGGTGATGAAGATGCACATATCTCCCGTTTGGATCAGATGGAGTATCAGGGACTTCTCGCTGAAATGGAAAAGGAATGGGCAGATATCAAAAAAGAAATCTTGCAATATCGCAGCAGCGGGAATAACAAACAACGCTTATATGCATTAAGCGAGCAGTATTTTGCCATGGCGGATGAGGCGGTGGATATTGCAGAGGTATATACGGAGGAAATCGTTCAGCAGTCAAGAACGTTTTTGATTATCGTTATCTGTGCATTCCTTGTGGTTGTGATGATGGTAACGATTTTCACATATCAGCAGGAAAAGCGGAGAAGGCGCTTATTGGAGGCAGAGGCTGAGAACAGAAGAAAAAGTGAGCAGCTTGCCAGACAAGCACAGCTGATGCTCATGCCGATCAACGAGATGACAGAGCTGATGTATGTTGCGGATATTCATACCTATGACCTGTTGTTTGTGAATGATGCAGGGAAAAAGCTATTTGACATAAAGGAGTTAACAGGACTGAAATGCTATAAAGCACTGCAGGGATTTGATAAGCCCTGTGACTTCTGCCCCAATGCAAAGCTGTCAAAGGATGAGACTTATACATGGGAACACAGCAATCCTGTTATTCACGGACACTATCTGTTAAAAGATCGTCTCATTGACTGGGAAGGTCGTGAGGCAAGAATGGAAATCGCCTTTGATATTACCGAGAGTCTGCAAAAGAAAAAGGAATTGGAGAAGCGCATAAAAAGAGATAACATTCTGATTGACTGTATCCGCGAGCTGTATCAGAATCATCATACAGTGGATGCTATGAATCATGTCTTGAAATTGATTGGAGAGGTATTTGAAGCAGAGCGGGCCTATGTGTTCTATATGGAAAATGATGAGATGTCAAATATTGCAGAATGGTGCAGAGAAGGGATCACTCCTGAGATTGATAATTTGCAGCATTTATCCAGGCATGATTATAAATGGTGGTTCCAGCTATATGATGAGCAGGCCAGCATTATGATCAGGGATGTCAAGGAGCTTCAGGGAGACAGGCAGGCGGAATATGAACTGTTATCTGGTCAAAAGATAGAGCGGCTGATCCTTGTTCCATTTGAGCGATACGGTAATTTCGGAGGTATGATCGGATTGGATAATCTGTCGGTGGAAGTCTTTGAGGATGCAGAGAAATTTTTACTGACATTCAGTTACTTCATCATGCTGGCAATTCGCAGAAATGAGGATGAAAAAACACTGTATCGGTTAAGCTATATGGATACATTAACAAAATTTTATAATCACAACCGCTATATTCAGGATGTGGAGGAATTTTCAGAAAAAGAGACTACTGTGGGCGTGGCGTTTATTGATGTGAATGGTTTGAAGGAAATCAATGATCGTTTCGGGCATGAGGCCGGAGATCAGCTGCTGCAAACAGGAGCGGCAATTATGCAAAGCAGTGTGCCGGAAGGAAACCTCTACCGTGTAGGGGGCGATGAGTTTGTGATCATCTGTCCGGATGTGGAGGAAGCAGAATTCAGAGATATCATACAGAAGCTGAAGGATACATTTAACAGGGAGGAATGTAAAGCGGCTGTCGGTTATGAATGGACGCATTCCTGCCGCAATCTGAAGGCTATCATCCGTAGTGCAGATCAAAAAATGTATGAGGATAAGGAACAATTTTATCAGCAACATGCAGAAGGAGGAAGATACCGCCATTGAAGGAAGGAAAACTCGCTTTAAACGGCCTGTGCAGAAATGACATCTATCTGTTATCGATATCATAAAGCAGATGCCGGGTAAGGAGAAGGGCAGATTGCCTGCCGTATAGATAAAGGCAGATGAGGAAATATGCAGGATCGTAATACATTTATAGGGAATGTGTGGAAAAAATCAAACGTGTTGTAAAATAAACAATTCCAAGCATTAAAATTTAATACTCGTGCGAAGCGGGAGAATGGAGAAGGCAATGAAACGAATTATGAAAACAGGTGTTCTTATGCTGGCAGTAGCCATGATGCTTACGCTTGGGGCATGCTCAGCCTCATCCAGCAAATCTTATACATTCAATGTGGAAACCGGCGATACCATTAAGGTGAAACTGGATACCTCGAACGGCTTGTCCTTATCGCAGAAGGATGGACAGTTTACAGTTAAAAAGGATGAAGAAAACATTTTACAAGGAATGTTTATCCATGAAACCGGATATAACAGTTATCTGGCTATCAAAGGTCAGCAGGGAATGCGTGTGCTGGAGGATACAGAAAAGGATGGAAATACCTATTATATGTATGAAATAGAAGGGGAATCAGGGACAGAGGAAAATTTTGTTGTATGGATCAGGGATTCAAAAACAGGAATGCTGATAGCCAGTCTTGCCGGACAGGAAAAGGCAAAGGAGGCATTTGAAAGTCTGACGATAACGAAGGAATGATTTTCCTTTATGTTCATAAGCTGCTGTTGCGCATTGGTTTTTATTGCGGCTAAGCTGCTGTATGAAGAAGATGGCCTGTGCCAATAAGGAGGAAAGTATGCGTACAAGGAAATGCTTTACGGTAACAAACCCTCCCATCGTCTTCTGGCTATGGGTATGTATCCTATGCTTCTTTATCATTCTGGTGGTATTGAATACGATCTTCTTGCCGCCACCTCATACGGCCATGTATATCTGTACAACGGTATTTGTGTTTATTCCTGTGACCTTCGTTATCTTATGGACAAAAATGTATAGAATCAGGGTGAACGGATCAAGGATAACGGTCAGAAAGGGGCTTGGTCTGGTGAAGTTCAGCTTTGCGATAACCGACATCCGCAATGTACAATGGAAGGTTCGAAAGAATACATTTGCGCAGAACGAGATGATCACTGTTTTCACTGCACAAGGGAAACGATTTAAAGTGGAAAGCCTTATGGTAAACGCGGATAAGATGCAGGCGTTCTTAACAGATCATGTAGAGGAAAACAAAATAAAGAGAATGTAGCCGTTCCTGATTAAGAAAATGGTCAATTGTGAAAAATGATACCGGAGCTGCAGTACTTCGTGTGCGGGATATTGATGAAAAGAGGATATAAAAAGCAAGTCATTGAACGAACTTGCTTTTTGTTATGTTATACAATTTGATTTGCAAACAGCGGCAATGCTGCTGAAGGAGCTTCTGCCTGTACGTTATTCTTCGAATGGCGAAGGCTTTTTCCTGATGCTTTGTGATTCTTGACGAGGTTCCTTTGACAGTGTATGCCAGGCCTTCTTCTGTTTACGTCCGATGTGAAATATTCTCTTGAAACACCCGCCGATTCCGTCAATTATCCCCACCCACAGATGAGCTGCAAGTAAAGAGAGACTCATACCGGCAAGAATGATTAAGATGAGAGTTATCGTATCCATACTTACTTACAGAATTTAGGCCAGAAGATATCCCATTGTGCTGCCTCTTCACTCTGTCGCATATAAGCGAACAGATTGTCATCATCATATTCGTCAGAAATATAAAACTGTGTATACCCGGCCATAAGACCGCCCTTGTGATAAATGGTGAAGCCGCCCTGAACAACCTTGGCTTTCTTGATTTCTCCCTTTCTGAAGATTTCCGGATCGCTGCAGCCCTCCAGCTCCGGTGTTGTCTGTAAAATGACGATACTCATATCAGCTTCCCGGAAACCGACGATCAGGCTCGTGTACGTATACGTTGTTTTTCTGGCGAGTATGTAATTGCTTGTTTTTACGCTGGAGGAATATGCGTAGACAAGCTGATAGCCTGCAGCATCCTCTACTACCTGTTCAAACAGTGCGCGCATTTTAGCCTTGTTTTCCTGAATACGTCCTTCATCCCAAGCCTTTTTCTTTTTACCAAATAAACCCATACAAATCCTCCTTTTTACTTACCGAAAATAATTTTGGTAATTATATTTTTATTATACATAGAGCAGGCCCGGAAAGCAAGAAAAAACATACGTTTACCGTATGCTTTGTAGCCGCAGGGATTCCAGATGGTCTATAAACAGACGTATTTGCAAAGCTGCTGTTTCGTCAAGATACTCATGAAATAAAAAGGGGAGAGAGGTTGGGGCATTGTTTCGTACAATAATGAGGGATAACAGATAATTGCCCATGATCTGCGGGGCAATCGCTGTCAGAGGAACCTCCCATGCAGCCAGAAGGTCTTCGTAAAATGCTATTTGTGATTTCTGAAAAGAATCAAAGCACTGCTTTGTCAGCCGCTGATACAGCCATACCTCCTCCTCCGGGGAAAGGATGAAAAAACGATGCTCCCTGTGATGCAGAAGCGGATACAGAAAGGCTTCTATTTTGCCTCTCCAATCCAGTGTCTCATCTGCCTGTGTCTTCTCAAGCAGCTTCATAATCGATATACGCTGCTCATCGATGATATCAATAATCAAATCGCCCAGAGATGGGTAAAAGGTGTAAAAGAACGGCTTGGAAATTCCAGCCAGCTGTAAAATCTCCGGGAGCTTGACATTCTGGATGCCCTGTTTTAAATAAATATCCAGACCGATTTCATGCAGTCTTTTTTTCAATGCGGTTCGTTCCTGCTGACTATATGCTTTTCTGGACATATGCTTCCTCCCGACTTGCTTTGTGTGTCATATATGCATCATATCAATTTCTTTTCAAATGTGCTTCCATTATAGCATATTTGATGTAGCATTACGGCATTGCTTTTCGCTTTTTTTGAATATATGCAGAAGCTCTTTATGCATGCGCAGTCTGCAAAACAGCTCATCAGGAAAGGATTGCGTATGAAAAGTGTGCAGCTAGGACTGGCTGTGCTGATAAATATCATCCTTTTTCCAAAGACGCGAACAAGCATTTGTGATAAAATATAGAAACTTCAATAAGCAATCAGAGATGGCTTTCTATGTGCATCTTTCTGTGCAGGACAGATCATAATCTCATACCCGATTGCAGGGAAAGCAGATTACAGTTCGTGTATACATGGAATCCGTATGAGGATGGAGGAATATACAAATACTGTCTGTGTAGAATAAGGAGGCGGTGGCGTGGAACAGAAGAAACATATTTATATGGCGATAGATTTAAAGTCCTTTTATGCCTCCGTGGAGTGTATCAGCAGGCAGCTGGACCCGCTGACGACGAATCTGGTTGTTGCGGATACGGGGAAGACGGAGAAAACAATCTGCCTCGCGGTCACACCTTCCCTGAAAAAATACGGGATTTCCGGAAGAGCCAGGCTGTTTGAGGTCGTTCAAACCGTAAAGGAAATCAATGCAAAGAGAAGAAAGGCGGCTCCCGGCCATCAGTTTGTCGGGGAATCCTATGATGAACATGAGCTTACTACCCATCCGGAGCTTGCGATGACCTATATTGCGGCTCCTCCGCGCATGGCTTTTTATCTGGAACAAAGCACCAAAATCTATGATATCTATCTGAAGTATATCTCTGCGGAGGATATCCATGTGTATTCAATCGATGAGGTTTTTCTGGATGTGACAGGGTATCTGAAAGCCTATCAGACAACACCGCGACAGCTGGCAAAGCGTATCATTACCGATATTCTGAACACAACCGGTATTACGGCGGCAGCAGGTATCGGTACCAATTTATATCTGTGCAAGATCGCCATGGATATCGTGGCAAAGCATATTCCGGCAGACAGTGATGGAGTGCGGATTGCACAGCTGGATGAAATGCGGTATCGAAGGCTGCTCTGGAATCACAGACCGCTTACAGATTTCTGGCGCATTGGAAAAGGCTATGCGAAGAAGCTGGAACAGATTGGTCTGTATACCATGGGAGATATTGCAAGATGCTCACTTGGCACCGCACAGGACGCATATAACGAGGATCGCCTGTATCAGCTGTTTGGTGTTAATGCGGAGCTGCTGATTGATCATGCCTGGGGATATGAACCGTGTACAATGGCAGATATCAAGGCATATCAGCCGGAAAATACAAGCATCGGTACCGGGCAGGTGCTGAGCTGCCCCTACGATACGGAAAAAACAAGGCTTGTTATTAAGGAGATGCTGGATCTTCTTGCTCTTTCTCTGGTTGACAAGGGGCAGGTCTGTGATCAGATCGTGCTGACGATCGGGTATGATATCGAGAATCTTGAAACCGCTGCCCCGTATATCAAGGCTGTCACAACGGACCGCTATGGAAGAACGATTCCAAAGCATGCTCATGGCACGGCTAACCTAAAACGGCAGACAGCATCCTCCCAATGGATGATTAAGGAGGTCATGAAGCTCTTTGACAGAATTATAAATCCGCATTTGACAGTACGCAGAATCAATATATCCGCAAATCATGTTGTGGATGAGAAGCAGGTACAGCAAAAAGCAGAAGCAGAACAGCTGGACCTGTTTGTGGATTATGATGCATTGCGGCAGCAGGAAGAAAAAGAACGCGCACAGCTGGATAAGGAAAAGGCGCTCCAGCAGGCAACATTGCAGATAAAGAAAAAGTATGGAAAGAATGCCGTTTTAAAGGGTATGAATCTGGAGGAGGGTGCCAATACCATCCGGCGAAACGAAACGATTGGCGGTCATAAGGCATAAAAGGAGATTTCTATGAAACAACAGCACACAGACAACTATGAGGATATTATCCATTTGCCTCATCCGGTATCAAAAAAGCATGCGCAGATGCCGATACGGGATCGCGCTGCCCAGTTTGCGCCATTTGCCGCTTTGACAGGGCATAAGGAGGCAATTCAGGAAGCACAGCGGCTGATCGATCAGCGAAAAGTTCTGGATGAAAACAGAAATATGCAGAATGATGAAAGCCTGCAGGAAATTCTGCAGCATATCACGGAGCAGCCGCGCATCCGGGTAACCTATTTCCAGCCGGATGAACGTAAGGACGGCGGAGCATACCGTACACTTATTATGTATTTGAAGAAAATGGATGAGTATAACCGCAGGCTCATATTCAGTGATCATTCCTGGATTCCACTGGATGATATCTATGAAATAGAGCTGCTGCTTGAAAGATAGCAGGGATGGCAGAGAAGGGACGTATCTGTACGTATGTCCCCATATAAAAAGCATGTGATGACGAGGAAGAAGAAAAGAGGGGCTGCGCTTGCTTATCCGCTGTTTCACAGGATTCATTGTAGTTCTGTCATATTGGATGTTATTTTTCCTATGTATTTTACAATAAATTATTTAAAATAATGCAAAAAATGAAATAAAGTTTCAGGTTGTGCTATAATGAAAGAAATGATATCTGCAGCGAAGTGTAGAATGGATTGCGTGCTTTTCTTTTTGATGAAAGCGCCTTATGCATAGATAAACGGGGTACGGATGCACATGGATGCAGTAGGATGCTTGTGTGGTGATGTAACTTCACTCACAGGATAAAGGGCAGATATAGTGGAGGATTACGAAATGGTACAGATGAAGCAATCAGCTGCAGGCAGTGCAGATATGGGAATGATGGAGGATTTGCAACTGGCAGTCAGTCTACATCGGCTGGATGATGCATTGACCGTGCTGTGGGCAAATACAGCGTTTTATCAAATGTTGGGGAAAAAGCAGGAAGATTTTAAGGAATCCGTTGTATTTTCTTCGTGCTTTTCCGATTTTATTCAGGATTATCAAACGCTGTATTCCTTACTATGTGCGGCAGATCAGCACGGACAGCGTCAGGTGAAGCTGCGCAGCAGCATGAGGATCGCAGGAGCTGACAGGATGGTTGAAATCGCAGGAACTATCCGGGCATCGGAAGGTGAAGGACAGGAGATACTGCTCTGTTATACACCAATGCCAAAGCTGTTGGATGAGCGTGAACAGCTCCTGAGTGCCAAACAGGAAATGACCGATAATTTCGAATGGATGATGGCAGCCAATACAGGTAACGTGTATATCAGTGATATGGATACCTATGAGCTTTTGTATGTAAATAAAAAATCCTGCGACACGCTGCAGGCAAGTGAAGCACAGCTGCTTGGAAGGAAATGCTATGAAGCAATACAGGGTCTGGATGCACCCTGTCCGTTCTGTACCAATGCTTATCTAAAGAAAAATGAAACCTACAACTGGGAATTTTATAATTCGAAACTAAAGCGTACCTTTATGATTAAGAATCGAATGCTGGACTGGTTTGGACATCGCTCGAGGATAGAGCTGTCTTATGATATGTACAGTGAAGAATATAAGCTGGACAAAAAGGATCAGGAAAGAGAAGCGATATTGAAGACGATTCCAGCCGGTATGGTCCGCATAGATGCAAGAGATCTTGATACGATTCTGTGGCATAACGGTATATTTCTGGATATGATTGGCTATACGCAGGTGCAGCTGGAGGAAGAACTGCATTTCCGCTGTTCAAAATATGTCCATTTGGATGATCTTCCCCGTATTTCACTGGTATGCGCAGGTCTGAAAAATACTGGGGACAATGCTGTTCTGGAGGCCCGGGCATATACACGCAGCAAAGAGGAGCGCATCTGGACGGTAACGCTGTGTTATATCAGCGGTGAGGACAGCTGGGACGGTATACCATCCTTCTACAGTATCGGTCTGGATATCACGAAGGAGCGTTTGCAGATGGAAAAGCTGCGCCACAAAGCTGAAAAGGATACGCTGACAGGGGTGTATAACCGGGAAACCATGAAGCAGCAGCTACAGAGCTATCTGATAGAAAATCCAAAGACCGTGAATGCCTTGATTATGGTTGATACAGATAATTTTAAGCAGATCAATGATACACATGGACACATAACCGGGGATCTTGTATTGAGTGAAATGGCTGCTGGTATGAAGCGAAACGTGAGAAAAGACGATCTTGTCGGACGTATCGGCGGTGATGAATTCACGATATTTCTCAAAAACATCTCATCCGCAACGACTGCAATGGATAAGGCTGAAGAGCTTCTTGCCATGTTTCAGCAGCTGTTTTCCAATGAAAAAAAGCCGATTGCAGTTACCTGCAGTATGGGGATCGCTATGTATCCAAGAGATGGCGAAAGCTTTCAGGAGCTGTATGAATGTGCAGACAAGGCCTTATATCAGGCAAAGCAGCGCGGGAAAAACGGCTGCTGTATGTACGATGACAGCCTGCTGCAAAATCAGGAGTATTTACAAAACTCCTCATTGGGAGCGGCGATCGATTCCGAGCAGAATTACGCAGAGAGTCAAGATAATCTGGCACGGTATGTTTTCCGTATTTTGTATCATTATGAACATCTGGATGAGGCAGTCAATTTGGTTCTGGAGATCGTAGGAAAGCAGTTTGATGTCAGCCGTTCCTACATTTTTGAAAACACCAGGGACGGCAGCCACGGCTTCAATACATATGAGTGGTGCAATGAAGGAATCTCCTCTGAAATGAAGCAGCTTCAGAATGTAAATTACAAGGAGCTGGGCGATTATGAAGCATTGTTTCAGGAAGATCATATCTTTTACTGCCGGGATATTCAAAGCCTTTCGCCAACGCTGGTTGAGCTGTTTGAGAGTCAGGGAATTCATTCCACCCTGCAATGTGCATTTTATGACAATGGTATTTTCCGTGGATTTATCGGCTTTGATGAATGTACCGGAAGCCGTTTCTGGACAAGGGAAGAGGTTAGCTCTCTCTCACTGATTTCCCAGATTCTGGCAACCTTTCTGAAGCTTAATCGAATGGAAGCGGAAACCCCTGTCAAAGAATGACAGCCGTAGCAAAGAATACCGAAAAGGAAAGAGAGGCCTTGCCTTATGAAACTGGAACACGGCTTCACAACCAGGGAAGAGTGGGAGGAATTCTTCAATCAGTATTATGCCTCCATTCGTCTCATTAACCAAAAGACAAATGAGCTGCTGCATACAAAGGACGGCGTGGAGAGCTGGATAGAAAAATATAAGGACTGCTCAGCTCTTCAGCGCAGCATTTATGTATCCGGGAATCAGCAGATACAGCGTCATATCGAATATTTTCTGGAGGATGGTACGCGTCTGCAGGATGCAATCGCTGATTCCCTGCTGTCCTATCAATTCCGCTACTGTACAAGGATGGAGGATACGGATCTCACCTATCGCTCCGCCTGTATGCTTTCCACCTATTATACCGGCAGGCACGATGAGATTTCCCTGATGAAGTGTAGCTTTATCAAGCTTGTCTGCTTTACTTTTCTGGATACCGTGCATTTTCGAGCACGCTCGCTGCAGCTGGTCACTCAGATGGGGGAATGCTATGAGAGATTATACGGGCAGCTTTCTCAGGAGGATCAAAGCCTTGGATTATCCATTTACGATTATATGTCCTCCCTTCTATTTGAGCACATCGACAGCGTTGAAAATTATAATACATATTTCAATCAGACACTCCTGCCATCCTATCAAAAGGGACTGCAAAGCTATGAACGCTTCATTGCCGAAGCTGATTGGACGCTGGAGGTCAATGAAATCGTTCCGTATCTAAAAATAAATTACACGAATTCCTTTATCATGAGCGTTTTGAATTTACAGAAGGGAATGCTGTCCGCACCCAATTTAAGCATTCTGCACGATATGTCCCATCAGGCTTTGCAGGACGCGCAGCAGCAAAAGGATGCAAGTCCCTTTGATCTTATGAAGTGGCAGCTGACATGTGCGATGTGTGACTATCTGCGACAGAACAGGGATGCGAAAGCCATGGCTGAGCTTGTAGAGACTATTGACAGCAAAATTCCCTACCGGTGCAATTACAGTCGTAAGGAGCTGGATGATATACAATTCCATCTGTTATTATCCTTATGCAATGTGATTTATGCCCTGTCAAAGGAAGTTGATATGTCGATGCATGTCGAGCGGATACTGGAGAAGGTGATTGGCTATATCGCGTTTCTTCCATCGGATCTATTCACGGAATATCGTATTTCGCATGCAGTTTATTATGAGATTATTCCACTGCTCTCTCTGGTAAGGGAAGCAGAGGATGTCATTCAATATTTTATGGATTTGTTTATGCTTCGCCAGCCGCAGACACTGATTCATACCTATATGGTCGCTGCGTGCAGTGAGGCTATCCTGCAGCAGCTGCTGAAAGAAAAGCCGGAGCTGCTGATCGGTCTGCTTGGTCTGGACAGTGTGGAGGCAATACAGCAGAAGGGTGACGATCTGCTTGCATATATTCACAATGCCGCACTGGTGCATGATGTGGGGAAGGTGCTTTGTACAAGTGTCATCAATACACAGTACCGTAACATCAGCGGACTTGAATTCGAAGCAATTCAATATCATCCTCTCGCAGGCAGACACATCCTTTCAAGGATCGGGAAGCTTGCAGCCTATAGCGAGGTTGCCGCAAATCATCACAGAAGCGTAGACGGCGTATTCGGTTATCCGCAGGGTGTGGAAGCGCCATCGGAAACCTATCATTTATTTACCTGCATTATTACCATATCAGACAGTCTGGATGCCGCAACCGACAGCTATGGAAGAAACTACGCTTCCTCCAAAACATTTACCCGTGTACTGGAAGAAATGAAAAACGACCAGAATCGCTATCATGCAGAGCTGGTGCATTTCATAGAGGAATGTGTACCATTAAGAGAAGAGCTGTCCTATATCATACGCTGTAAACGGGCAGAGGTATATGAACATGTCTATCATCTGTTGAAGGAAAGACAGAGTAAAAACGAGGGAATCTGGCAGCGGCAGAAGCAGCAGGCTTAACATGGATGGAGAGATTTTTCCTTAAAAGGGTGTTGAAATACCTCCGTAAGAAGCACACAGCTGTTTTGAAATTCAGAAATTGCTGTATCCTAACAGCTTCCACAGGAGGCTTGCGAAAATATCATTTCATACGACGATTGCCGGTGTGTGACGTTTGATCACCGGTGTGATCGTCTTTTTTTCTTTCCTAGGAAACAGAACAGACAGTTTTTTATGCACGTAAGGTGAAAAATAGCTAGGTAGGATGCACCCGTATCTCTTTAACCGTACGTAAATAAGACTGTGAGACGCTAATCCAAGCGATAATGGAAACAGTAAAAGAGTGAAAGCAGCCATAAAAAAAGGATTCCTCATAACATATGGCAGATTGCTTCCCGCATGGAATATGTCTGAGAAATCCTATTGATAATTCAGAGAAGCTGTGCTTATCGTAGTGGCTTGATGTATAACTTCGGCATTTGAGCGCAATATGAGTTATACGCGCATGCTATTATTCCGAAAGTTCCATTCAGCTCCTTATTTTTGAAATTTTACATTGATATCGCCGTATTCTACATTGATTTGCAGCTTGCGCCGGGAGCTGTTTTCATATTTGGTCGGAAGCGTATTGTCCCCATGCTCTGCTTCGGAAAGAATGTTAAAGTCGTCAATGCTTCCTTTTACCGTGGCGCTGAAGCTGCCACGCTCGCCTTCCATCAGAATACTATCGGCGTCCAGCTCTGAAATCATCGTGTCACCATAAGCATTTTCCATCGTCATGTCCTTTGCGGAAAGCTTCTGCAGGGTGACATCGGAGCGCTCCAGTGAGAAGTCTGCGTTTTCCGCGATGGTAAGACCTGTGCTGCGGATATCACCATAGGCGCTTTCTATCTGCAATGCCTGTGCCCTCAGCTTTCCAAGATTTACCGGAGCATGCTCATGATAAAGTGTCATATCCTTTGTAATTTCGGTATCATCCAGAGTGATATCGGAATAGGCGGTCGTTAGCACGGCACTGTCTGCCTTCAGATTTTTGGAAATGATATCGCCATGCTCACTGTTCAGCTGGAATGCCTGCCTGCTGTTTACATCATTCAGAACGACGCTGCCATAGGCGACATCGAGTGTTACTGCTTCCGCTTTTAGCTTGGAAAGGCTGACATTGCCATGATCATTGTTGATCGTGATATTCTGATATGCCATGTCATGTACAGTCACATTGCCGTACGAGGTATCGATATCCAGCTTGCCATGAAAGGCTTTCGGCAGCTCGATTGTGATCGGAATATTGAGCTCACGGTCAAAATCAAAGAAGTTGAATTGAAAACTCTTTGTCGCACGTTTCAGCTGTAAAGAGGTGGCATCCTTTGTGACATTCATCGGATACTCATCATTTTCCTCATACTGGATATGAATGTTATCATCCTTTGCAGGAAGAATATTGATTTCACTGTGATAGCTGTCAATCCGGATGGAGGAAATCTGATGCATGGTAATTGTTTTTTCTCTTTTCATATATGGCTTATGCTCGACCGTCTGCAGGTTCTCCATCTTGAAATCGGCCATCGCAAAGCCGCCGCCAATCAGCAGAAGACCAAGCAGAATACAGATGACCGGTACATATTTCAACAGCTGTTTTAATGTGACCTTCATTTAATTCACCGCCTTTACAAATAGATGCCGTATCGCCGCCAGCCAGATACCGGTTTGATTTTTCAGCCATGCAACACCTATGCGTAACAGCTTCCAGCACAGCGGCAAGAGACCGGAAAAAAGAAACATACAACCAAGCAGAACAACAGCTGCAGCGGCATTTGCTCTTACAACCGGTATCAGATTCCACAAAGCACCGACAAGGAAGCAGACAAATGTCAGCATTATGCAAAACAGGACGGCAAGCAGTGTCCACAGCAGCAGATAGATAACGAATGCCATACTGAGCAGGGTCATCCAGAATGGAAAAAGTAAAACAAAAGCAGCGATTTTCCATCCACGCCTCCTGTTTCCCCGTGCTGCAGGCTTTCCCTCTTCGATAGGCAGCTCGCGCTCTGCATAGACCTGCTTTACAATCATGTCGATGGAATCCAGACTAGCTACAGCCTCTGCTTCACTCATGCCGTCCTCCATGCGGTCCTCAATCGTTTCATTATAATAATTTAATAAATGCTCCTTCTCTACCTGTGGAAGCTGAAATAAACGCTTTTCCAGCAGACTGATAAATTCCTGTTTATTCAAATTCATCCCCTCCTTTGATAAATTCGTAAATATGCAGCATAGACTGCCATTCCATTAGAAAATCCTGAATGCGCGCAATGCCAATATCGGTGATTCTGTAATATTTTCTCAGACGTCCGTGATGCTCCACGGAATAAATACTGAGGCATTTGCTGTTTTCCAGCCGCCTGAGTATGGGATACAGGGTTGATTCAGAGATTTCTATATATGGAGAAATATCCTTTACGATTTTATAGCCATAGGAATCTTCTTTTTTCAATACTGCAAGAACGCAGATTTCCAGCAGTCCTTTTTTCAGCTGTGTATCCATGATGACACCTCCTGACACATTATACTATATAATACATAGTATAATGTGTCAACAGGTATTATGTGATATATGTAATCACGCAGAACTTTTATTGTATTGACATAGTATAGCAAGTGTTCTATTATAATATAGTAAATGAGATGTACTAAATACAAGGAGAGATCTATGGATACGATGATGAATGCAATGGAACAGGTATCGCTGTTCTGCCGTCTGAATATGAATACAAGGCGCAACCTGCCCATTCGATCCAGTGAAATGGGGATGCTGATTTATTTGGTTAAAGCAGACGGAGAGAAGACGGCAAAGGGAGTCGCAGACTTTTTCAAGGTGACAAAAGCGATGGCTACCAATATGAGCTCTGCGCTGCTGAAAAACGGCTTTCTTGAAAAGCAGCAGCAGGAAAATGATAAGCGCAGCTTTCTTTTGCGGCCGACAGAGAAAGCAGTGCAGCTGGTGAATGAAACCTATGATGAATATATGAAGCAGATGAATATTTTGAGAAATTCCATGGGTGAGGCGGCATTTCATACCCTGCTTGATTTACTGAACATGGCCAATGTTATCCTGCTGGACAAAAGGTCAAAGCAGCAGGTACGAATGTGAAACGTCTTACACAGCTGTTTCCAAATGCAGAGGCTGTCCTGTTTGATGTTACAAAGCCGTCTACATTTCCGGCTGCCCTGCAGGATGTGGACAGGGTGTTTCTCATGCGGCCGCCGCATCTTGGTGATCCAAAGGCTTTGAAGCCGCTGATCGATGCGTTGCAGAAGCAGAAGAGGATTCAGCTGGTAAGCTTTCTTTCCCTGCTGGGAGTAGAGAAAAATCCCATCCCTCCGCATCATAAAATTGAACAATATATCGAGCAGGCGGGATTGCCGTACTGCCATATACGCCCCGGTTTTTTTATGCAGAATATCAGTGGCGTGCATGCCTTTGAAATTCAGCATTTCAACAGAATTGTCGTACCCGTCAGGAATGCATTGACAAGCTTTATCGATGCTCAGGATATCGGTGAGCTGACAGCGAGGGTTCTTTGCGAGGCGCATATGCATCAAAACACAAGCTATTCCATAACAGGAGCAGAAGCGATTGATTATTGGGAAGTGGCTGAAATTTTATCGCAGGAGCTGGGAAGGAACATTGTGTATGCGAATCCAAAGCCGTCATTTGCAAAAAATTACTGGATCAGCGTTCGGGGGCTGGAGAAGGAGTATTGTAAGGTTATGGGGATGCTTTATATGATGACACGGTTTAAAGGTGCAGAGAAGGTCACGACTGATTTTGAAGCGGTTATGCACAAAAAGCCGAAGAGCTTTCGTCAGTTCGTAAGGGATAATGCGGCAGCGTGGCAGCTGTGAATCGTAAGGGGTACTTATTTCATAGGTGAATAAGCACGTGACGGCATAAAGGATAAAGAATGATGCAGTAGAATGAATACAAGGTATGTAAGAGGGATGTAGATGATGAATGTGTCTGATACAGAAATAAAATCTGTACGCAGCATCCATAGAACATCTCAGCCGTCAGTTCATCTGTATTCGTTAAATGCATCAGGCATGCTGTATGGTTTAAATCCATAGTATCTTTTCCAAGGGGTTTTATCATGATACCGGTCGGAGGAATCAAAGCTTGCGAAGCGGATATGAATTGCTTTACAATTTCCAAATATTACAAATTTATTTATGATGAACACATGCGATTCTTTCAGTATAATAGTGAAAGAAAGAGGAATGTGAGAAAAATGAAAAAGTATGTTAGAAAAACTGTAATAAAAGCGCTACAGGAAATTGATAAGTTTCATGTGACGATGGTGCAGGCACCTCCGGGCTTTGGGAAGACAGTGGCAGTCAGGCAGTATTTTAAAAGAAGCGGGGAAGATCATGTGTGGATGGATCTTAGGAAAAAGACGATAAAAGAGCTTGATACGGCTGATATCATAACACAGCCGTATGTTATTTTAGACCATGTAATGAAAGAGCATATGTATACGGGGATCCTCCATGGCTTTCTGCAAAAAAACATAGATAGACATAACATAGATAGAGATATCGTACTTATTTATGCAGATGAAGTGCCTTCTTTTTTTATATTGTAGGAATTAGCATATTATATGAATCTTAATTATAAATAATTATATATAAATAGTTATATGAAGAGGAAAGAAAACACAAAAATCCCCTTATAGGGGATAAGAGATATCGATGATAAAAAGTTTATTTCTCCAGTTTGTCTAAAATACTTTCCGGATACATGATATGTTCACATTTCATACAGTATCCATATAACACTCTTTTTCCTTTATACATCTTTGTACGCATGACTTCATAAGCAATATCAACATCCATAGGTATGACATAACCACATTTAATACATACCATATGGATCACAGACGGATCTCCAGTCATAGAATTTCCACGTTTCATTTATCTGTTCCTCCAATCCTCAAGGAAAAAAAAGCTTCAACAAACTGCATTTCATGACCGCATTTACACAAGAGAGGGTCAATGCGGAAAGTATCCATTAAATATTGACGATGCGCATAGTTCTTTTTCGCTAATCCTGCGTATTTACAGGATACCATTTTTTTAATCATTTTTGTTAACTTTTTTTTCTTCGCTGCATAACCTCCGATGTAGCGAACCATTTTGAAATGCTCGTCAGGGATATGACGAATAAGTTTCTTCATAAAAGCTAAGATAGAATCATATACTTCAACATACTCTTTCGTTTCATGATCTTCGTACCACCAAATGACATGATCCATATCAGAATTATAATCAATGATACGACTCTGAGCCATGACTGGACTGCCTACATAGCGAGTAACATACTCTATACAGTCCTTTAGATTTTTATGTTCACTGGGAGGGCAGTAAGCGTACACCGAAGGCGGAGTGCGTCAGTTAGGCGTCGAAAATATAATGGGTGGAAATCCCATCTAGTAAGATTTAGCCAATCGCTAGTATTGAGTCCTTGGAGTCGTAACGGTAACATTACGATTTAAGCGTAGGACAGAGAGTATGCGAGCCGTAATAGCCCAATGAAAAGTTGGGAGTGAAGAAATAGACCTTCGTTAAGGTGTAAACGTAAAAGTCGATATTGTCCCGCCAATAGCAGACAACATCATACAAACGATAAGGCATTCCATCGGAGGCGCAGAGCGCACGCTGCGGGCCCAGGCCTGGAGAGCATAACATGGATATTTTCGGGGTACCTGAGAGGTCCTACCGTTCCTGAAATAAGGTAATGCGATATACAAGCCTTAAAAAGCAAGATAGAGCAGAAGACGGTATGGAAGTCAGATTAGTACATAGTAGCAATGAAACCGTCAAAACCGGTGGAGCCAAAGGACTAATGCACAGTCAGTTTTTCAAGGGAAACATTTAGACCTACCCAAGAGGAGGTGAAAATCAAATGATAACAGGACTTGAAAGGATAGCACAAAATAAGTTGAAATATCCAGAGAGTAAACATCTGAATCTTATTCACTATGTCAATGTGGAAAATCTGAAAGGTGCTTATAAGCGCATAAACGGAAAGAAAGCAACTGGCACTGATAAGGTAAGCAAGGATGAATACGGAAAGGATTTGGAAGCAAATCTAAACCAGTTGGTGGCAAGGATGAAAACATTTTCATACAGACCACAACCCACTAAACGAGTATACATCCCTAAAGCAGGCAGTAATAAACTGCGACCTTTGGTTATACCGAGTTTTGAGGATAAACTGGTACAGAACATCATGGCAGATGTTTTGAGCGAGATATACGAACCGATATTTTATGACTTTTCCTATGGATTCAGAAAGGATCGAGATTGCCACAAAGCAATCGAACATCTTTCAGAGATGATCCAAAGAAATAAAGTCAACTATATTGTGGATGCGGACATCAAAGGTTTCTTTGATAATGTAGATCACAAGATATTGATGGAATTTCTGCGAAAGGAAATAGGTGATGACGTCTTTCTAAGATATATCATTAGATTTCTGAAAGCAGGTATTATGGAGCATGGGAAGAAAATAGAAAGTGATAAGAACATACCCCAAGGTGGCCTCATTTCACCAGTTTTGGGAAACGTATACATATATTATGCATTAGATATGTGGTTTGAAATCGTAGTAAAGAAATACTGTCAAGGATTCTGTGGAATAGTGCGCTATGCGGATGATTTTGTGTGCTGTTTTGAATACAAAGCAGAAGCACAGGAGTTCTTCGTAAAACTCCAAGAGAGACTAGCCAAATTCAAACTGGAAATAGAGGTAAACAAAAGCAAAATCATCCGCTTTGGCAGATATGCCGGAGAGGGTAAAGGCACATTTGATTTTCTGGGATTCACGTTTATCAGTGGTACCGACCGAAAAGGAAGATACCGAACGATAAAACTAACCAGTAAAAAGAAAATGAGTGCTAAAATGAAAGCAGCGAATGAATGGATACATGCCAATATGCACATGCCAGTAAATGAATTAATCAAGAAACTGAACACCAAACTTATAGGACACTACCGGTACTATGGTATCACAGGGAACTATGACAAGTTTGAAATGTTCAGATGGTATGTAATAGAAAGACTAAAAGCATGGCTCCACAGGCGCTCACAAAGGGCTAAAATGACATGGGAGAAATTCGATAAAATAATTGAATACAATCCAATCGTTAAGCCAAAAGTTTACCATTCAATTTAGGCGAAAGACTGTGTAAAGAGCTGTATGCCTTAATAGGGCACGTACAGTTCCGAGGGGATTGTCGCAAGATAAACCATCACTTGTAAATATAGTACATATTAAAACAAGATGTTAGAATAGGCAAGGTTTATTTTGTAAGACTTTTACCCAATCAGAGTCAAAGCCTTTTGAATAATCTTTATACAGCTTCCTCTTTAATTGCTTGAATTCGATCGTATCAATTTTTACTGATAAACGATCGAGAAGTGATCTTTGAAAGGAGCGGCGAAGAGATTCGTAATTGATGTGCTTCCAGCGTTTAAAAAGCCATCCTTTCGTACACCTCCTTTAGCTAGTAAAACGTGGATATGAGGTATCCAATTTAATCCTCTACCAAATGTGTGGAGAGTAAGCACAGCACAGGGGATAAGTTCATCCTTCTTTGTGCCAGCCTTACGAATGACAAAAGATAAGGTATCATTGACAGCTCCAAAGAGTTCGTTCAAAAGAAATCGATCTTTCAAAAAGTATTCACGTAAAGGGTCAGAAACCGTAAAAACACCATGCCTGTGTGGACAGTCAAAGACTTTATCCATAACAGCCGCAGAACGAATCTTCTGATATTTCATACCACATGATGTGCAGAATATCGATTTAAAGGTATGCCAGACAAAAGTGAAATTTTCGCAATTAGGGCACTCGTAAAGAGAATGACCTAAATTGTGAAGAAAGCATAAAATAATAAGGTTAATCACTATTCATAACGCTGGAACGAAGACCTTTACGTGCAAGTTCAAAATCATAAAGGAGCCTACCTTTATTTTCATAGAAGATTCTAGCAATAGAGATTTTGTTTGACCCCTGAGAAATAAGAATCACAATGTCCCATCGCAATTACTGTATGTTTGTTTTCAAAAGCAGAAATATATATATCACCCATATTATTATACAAAATCAATCTTTATTTATCTATCTTTGCTTTTTGTCTTTCGGAATGTCCTTGGACATTTTTTTCATTCAAATAAGGAGAATGACAAATGAGGAAAAAAGAAAAGAGCAGAGGAAAGCGGAAGCTCACAGGGATCATCCTGAGCGTGCTGTTCACCCTGATCGTACCCATCGGATTCGTATTCCTTATGGGACTGCTGTCAGAAAGCTTTCCGGTACTGTATTTCTATACCAAACAGATCTTTCTTGCCTTCGTGGCACTCGTGATCGCGGGCATCTGTATGATCATCTATCAGATCGTACGCTATGTCAAAGGTGATAAGACCGATCCGAAGGAGGAAGAAAGAAAAGCACGCAGAGAGCGCAGAGAACAGCGCAGGGCAAACGCAGAAGGTACCATGAAACACGGAGTCGTATCCGAATAAGCGGGAAGCTTCTGTACATACAGGAAATCGTTTTCCTGTATGATCGTAGATATGAGGACATCACTTCTCATATCTATGCTCATATGAGAAAAAGGTCTACAGATAGAAAAAGGGATCGGAATTCAGGTGATGAGGATGGAAAGGCGGATCCGGCATGGGAAAAGGATGTCGTCGTATGAAGAAGCAGTCATGGATCTGATGGCCAGAGTGGAGGAAAGTGAACGGTATCTTCAAAGATATAGGAACAGTGACCATGCCGTCATCGTTGTGGGAAATGGAGAAGAGGAGCATTATCCTTCCTTTGCCATTGGGAAAAAGAAAAAAGAAGAGGCTGTACAAAGCATAGAATCCATATGGCAGGAAGAGGAAGATGACTGGGTACTGTGTGAAAAAACAGGGAGGAATACAGTAAAGCTGACCGTATGGGAATGGATGGAAGCCAGAAGGAAGGGGATCATCAATGTGCTCCTGCTGTCTGCCGCTTTTTTTCTACAAATCTACATCGTATGGACGGATATGAATGCGCTCAGCTCTCTGATTCTGAAGACAATGAAAAACGCATGCATAGTTGCACTTGTATTGAAATTCGTTCGCTGGGTCATAAGCGGCGAGATGTACAGGTTTCTGAATGAAGAAAGTTGAAAGGATAGGATGAAATATGGTTAAGAAGATTGTGATCGTGGGGATCGTTTTTCTGATGCTGGTGGGGATATTTGGATGCAGCTCAAAGGATAAGGAAGAAAGTAGAAAGGAACCGATTGTGGTAGAAAAAGAAACAAAGGAAACAGACGGTCTCAAACAGCTGGATCTGGATCAGACATTCAAAAGGATCGATGATAAGGAAAGCTTCATCTTCATGGTGACACAGAGTACCTGTAGCTACTGTAATTCCTTCAAGAAGACGCTGGTACCCTTTCTGAAGGAGCACAGGGACATCCCGTTTTATGAGCTGGAGGTCGATATGCTGGGAGAGATGAAGGCGGATGTGGAGAAGAACTTTGCGAAGCTGCAGAAAAAGATTCCGGAATTCGGGGGAGGGACACCGGAGATGTTCTGTTATGAGAAGGGGAAGCTCAAAAAGACCGCAAGCGGTGAGATCAGCGAGGCGGCATTATATAACTTTATGATCGACTGCGGGTATATCAAAGGGGATAAAAAGGAAGAGAAAACAGAAGACTATAGCTTTCAAACAAGTAAGCGGATCAAAAATCTGAATCTTATAGAAATTGCGAAGAAAATTGATAATAAGGATACCTTTTATCTGATGATCACCCAGAGCGACCGCTACAATCAGGCCTTCATCAAAAAGCTGATTCCGGTTCTGGAGGATAAAAAGGCTGATGTGGCCGTACTTCATTTCCCGCTCGAACAAAAAGGAACAGATGATGAGATGAACAAGGCATATGAGACACTGATGAACTGTGTAAAGGATCTGAGTGTGTCACCGGCTGTATTCAAGATAACAAAGGGAAAGGCAGAGAAGCTGCTGGAGGATAATGTAGCTGTAGGTGATATTGAAAAAGCATTTCAAAAATAGAGTAGATAAGGGATGGTGATGGACGTGTACAGGAAAGAAGAAGGAAGCTATGGAGGGCAAAGAAGTATCGATCTGCAGATGATCAGGGATTATGAACAGACAGGATGCAGGCTGAAGGAATTTCTGGAGAACTGTAAGAAAAAGGATGTGAAGTTAGAGTTTCGAAACAAGACCGTAGAGCCGGACTGGATGATGGAAGTCTATCAGATGATCATGGAGCGAACACGGGAGGAGTTAAAGGCAGAACAGAGAGCAGGAATCAAGCGGGCACTGAAACGGCGGGAGGAAGGAAAGGGGACCTATGGGAGACCGCGTGTGGAGCTGCCTTCTGATTTTGAGAAACAGCTGAAGGAGCGAATCCGGAATCAGGAGAATTTGTCTACCTATTGTGAACAGCTCAAGATGAAAAAATCAACATTTTATAAGTGGGTCAAGGTATACAGGGATTCATGGGAGGAGGAAAAGAAACTGCTGTAAATGATCAACTGCATCTTTAAGGCTTCCAGTTTGTCAGAATCATTATTCCTGAAAAGAGGAAGTAGGATGAATGCATTAAAATGGATGAAAAGCTGAGCAAGCCTTCAATATTTGAGACTTTTTGATTTGATATTTATAACATTGTTTTCAAACACAGAATCCCATAGATAACAAAGTAAAAAATAGATACTTAAAATAAAGATGGATATTGAAAAAAATTTCGTAACCGATAACCTATTTCTTCTGGTTCTTTACCTTTATTTATTGCATACATGGATAACAGAATAAATAGTTTATATGAAAAATTAAACTGGCAGGCAGAAGATGAAAGGATTTGTTTAACCGCTGAAATACGGTATTTTCACAGATATGCAGCTGTCCTGTAAAGAAATTCCATTTGACTTGTGGATGGGGGTATGTAATAATTAGCCATGTATGACATCCAGCTAAACAGGCAGGACGTCGGTGAATCAATGATAACAAACTGTGAATACATGATGCAGGTGATGCAAAGGCTTTTGACCTTCTTCTGGTTTTGTATGATACGTTTGAACAACATTCACAAGCAAGAAGGAGAACCATCATATTCATGAAAACCATATCCATTGTATTAACAAATTATCCAAGTCATCTTTCCAGTTTCATGGAAACGGTGTACGGATATGAATATACACATGCATCCATTTGTCTCGATGCGATGAATGAAAAGATGTACAGCTTTAACTATAAGGGCTTTTGTATGGAAACGGTATCCAAATACAAACGCCACGGCGTGGAGAAAAGCATCAGCTTCCAGCTACAGGTAACGGATGCGGCCTTTGAGCGGCTGCAAAATAAAATCGAGCAGTTTGTGGAAAATCGCGAGGACTTCTGTTATTCCAGTATCGGAGTGGTATTCTGCTTTGTCCATATACCATTCAAACGAAAGAAGCATTATTTCTGTTCACAGTTTGTTGCAGAGATTCTTGCGGAATCCGGAGCATTGAAGCTGAAACGGCGTCCCTCCCTGTATCTGCCCAATCATTTTTACCGGGAATTAAAGGAAGCTGCGGAGCTGCAGGAAATTCAGTACGATATTTTGCCGGAGGCAGTTTAAACGAAGTAGAGCGAAGTCAGAGCAATTTCTTGTTCTGGCTTTTTTTAGAACATCATGCATTGAATACAAAGCTTTTTTTATCTGACAGTCATCACTATATACGCGTGGAATAGGAGGAAGTGCAATATGAAGGAAAACAGATATTTTCAAATGATTTATCTTTTATTGGATAAAGGACAAATGACTGCACCAGAGCTGGCAGATTATTTCGAGGTGTCGATCAGAACGATATACCGTGATATTGACATTCTGAGCTCAGCCGGGATTCCGATTTATGCTACGCAGGGAAAGGGAGGAGGCATAGCGATTCAGGACAGCTATGTTTTAAAGAAATCACTTCTCAGCGAGCAGGAACAGAAGCAGATTCTCATGGCCCTGCAGGGCATCCGTGTGCTGGAGGATGAGCAGATAAATATGCTGTTATCCAAACTGAGCGGCGTATTTCAAAGACAGCAGGGAAACTGGCTGGAAATCGATTTTTCAACATGGACAAAAAGTGGTGCGGGAAAACATAATTTTCAATTACTGCAAAGCGCCATATGGAAAAGCAGAATCGTTTCCTTTTCTTATTACAGCGGAAAAGGTGAACAAACCAAACGGATTATTGAACCGCATAAGCTTGTTTTCAAGACCTCTGACTGGTATTTGTATGGTTACTGCACGCTGCGTAAGGATTTTCGATTCTTCAAATTAACACGGATAAGAGATCTAAAGCTGCAGGATGCGGAATTTATGCGGGAAACACCGGAGCATATCTTTGAAAGATCGGACGAATTTGAGATGAAAACCGTGCAGGTTACCCTTTTGTTTGATGCGGGGATGTCCCATGAGGTATATGAAAAATTCGATGAGGAAGTAAGCGAGCAGGAGGATGGCAGCTTACTGGTGACTACGATTTTACCGGATAATGAGTTATTATACAGCTATGTCCTTTCCTGCCGGGAAAGGGTTGAAGTATTATCACCTCCGTATGTACGTGATAACGTTAGGAAAAGAGTTAGAAAAATGCTGGAAATATATAAAACATGACACCGTGTTGCAGGTTATGAATGGTATGATGATGGCAACATAGGGAGGCGAAATCATCTGCAGAGTCAGGGAATATACTGTGCCGAAGAAGCTGAAGGAGGATTGTATGTCAGGCCTTCAGCAGCAGGCCAGTCTGAGGATTTGTGCAGATTGAACAGCCGTATATGTTTGTTATCAGATACCTGTATGACGGGGCATACGATAACTCGAAAGGAGTACCATATGAATAAAGCTTTGATTGTAATTGATATTCAAAATGATATCACCAAAAATTATAAGGAGATCATTGATAATATCAACAGCGCTATCGACTGGGCGGTGGCGCATGAAATTCCGGTTGTTTATATACGGCATGAGAATTTATCACAGGGAACAAGAACCTTTAAGCCCAATACGCGTGGTTCTGAATTGGCCTGTGATTTAAAGATTGTATCCGATTGTATTTTCACAAAATACAAGGGGAATGCATTAACCAGTGAAGCATTTTCTGACTTTGTGCGCAAGCATGGAATTACTGATTTCTATTTAACCGGGGCGGATGCCTGCGCGTGTGTAAAATCAACCTGCTATAATTTGCTGAAGGATCACTATAAGGTCACGGTTCTGTCGGATTGTATCACAAGCTATGATAAAAGAAAGCTGGATGAAATGCTGCAATATTACGAGAAAAAAGGCAGTACGATTGCCACACTGCAGGAGCTGCAAAAAGAATAGGCAGATAAGTGCGGCTTTTCAGGAAGGATGTAATATATCTGTAAAAAGGTAGCGGACAATAGCTTCTATGTACATTGCCTCGCATGGGACAATAGTCATACAGCATACGGAGAGGGCATGAAGCCATTTTTGAGCTGCATCAGGCAAAGCGGGTCTAACAGTCTGAATTTTTAAAAAGCAACGAGAAAAGAAAACGCATCAATCAGGAGCACGTCTCTCATGTGATGCGTTTTTATTTCAGCTTAGCGGTAATGTCCCCTTAACACAGCCTGCTGCAGGATATGTTGTTCCATTGCTGCCAGCAGATGCTTCTTTCTCGCAGTAGGCGGCAGTGTCAGGACAGTATCCAGAACATATACGGTAAATTGATAGGTATGCGACCAGTGGAACGGCGGCTTTGGCCCTCTATAGGCATGCCTGCCATATCCAATCCCCTGTATTGCACCCGACAGGCTTGGCACCTGTGCCCCGCGGGGAATATTCCCCGGGATGATTGACATCACAGGAAGATTCCAGATTACCCAGTGATTATATGCCGGTATCGGATGATCCATATCATTCAGAATAACTGCCAGGGATACTGCCTCCTCGCAAAGTCCGTGCAGCACCAGCTCCGGCGATTGATCCGCGCCATATCCGGTATGTATAACAGGAATCAGCGCACCATCCGGAAAGCTGGGAGAAGATATTGTCAGTATTTGCATAAAAGACCTCCATTTTTAATGATATAAGGTTAACATAAACGCATTCTCAGTGCAACCGGTTGAATGACACATGAACGAAGATTAAAAAGATTCCCCGAAGCAGCGTGCAATTGCTTGGGAATTGTTACATTTTATCTTGAAATATATGAAGGAACCCTCTAAAATAGAAGAGCTGTATAATTGAGGGAGGATTTATTTGTGCACAAAAACAGAGGAGAGTGGTCTAACCACCTCGGATTTATCCTGGCAGCTGCCGGCTCGGCAGTAGGTCTGGGGAATATCTGGAAGTTTCCAGGAAAGCTTGGGGCAAACGGAGGCGGTTTGTTTCTGTTGATTTACATAGTGGTTGTAGCAGTGATCGGTCTGAGCATTATGCTGGCAGAGCTGGCGATTGGTAGAGCAACGCAGAAAAACGCTGTTGGAGCATTTCGCAAGCTGAATAAAAAGTGGATGTTTGCCGGTGTGATCGGCATGATCACCTTGTTTGTTATTTTATCCTATTACAGCATCGTTGGCGGCTGGATCATGAAATATATTGCCGTTTATTTCGGCGGTGCACATTTTTCCGGAGCTGCAACGCAGTATCAGGATTTCTTTACCGGCTTTATCACGGATCCGATAGAGCCAATTTTGTGGGGACTGCTGTTTCTTGGCTTGTGTATCTTCATTATTTTAAAGGGCGTTGCAGAGGGTATCGAGAAAATCAGTAAGGTTTTAATGCCGGCTCTCTTTCTTTTGCTGATTGCGACGGCGATTCGCTCGGTTACTTTGCCGGGCGCTATGGAAGGCGTGCGCTTCATGCTGCATATCGATTTCTCCGCCTTCCATACAGATATGCTGGTTGCGGCAGTAGGACAGGCCTTTTTCTCGCTCTCCGTGGGAATGGGCATCCTTATCACCTATGGCTCCTATGTGGGAAAGAAGGAAAATCTGATGAAAAGTGCGGTCTGGATTTGTGTGCTGGATACCCTGGTCGCCATTCTGGCAGCCTTTGCCATCATTCCGGCAGTCTTTGTGACCATGGGGGCTGAAGGACTTGGTATGGGTGGAGGATTTGCATTTATGGCACTGCCCAATGTGTTTGCTTCCATTCCCGGAGGTATTATCTTCGGGGCTGTCTTCTTCATTCTCTTGTTTCTGGCAGCATTGACAAGTGCCATCAGTATACTGGAGAGCATCATTGCCTGTATGAGTGAGGAATTTCATATCACGAGAAGAAAGGCTGTAGTCTGGCTGTTTCTGCCGCTCATGATTTTAGCCGCCGGCTATTCCCTGTCGCAGCTGGAGTCACGCGGATTGAACCTGCCCTGGTTTGATATGCGAAACGGGTTACAGCTGCTGCCCATGAATGCTGTGATGGAGAAATTTACAGATAATCTGATGATTCCGCTTGGTGCACTTTGCTTCTGTGTATTTACCGGATGGGTGTGGGGTGTCCAGAAAGCTACAGACGAATTCGAGAACGAAGGTACACTGCGGTTTCGCTGGAAAAGCTCTGGTCCCTTGCTATCCGCTATCTGGCACCGGCAGCGATTCTGATGATTCTCTATTTTACGATTTGTGAAGGAATGATTCTGTCCTGAAAATCAATTGCCTGTCTTAGTACAGGCTTTTTTTCTGCGAGTATTTAAATCAAATTTTCCTGGACAAACAGCATCTGCACAGCAGCACGGCATGGAGACTTATCAATATTTTTCAGCAAGGAGTGCAAAGTGATTGCTTACCTTATGGCAAAGAACATCCATACTGGAAATATTTAACCTCTATTTCCTGAAAACAAGGAATGTCGCTTTTGATAAATAGATGGTATAATTGAATACGAATTGTGAGTGCTGTATGGAAAAAATAAAATCAGTTTTACAGCAGGCCTTTGCAGTTGGCTGTCCCTGTGCGGTGCTGTACAGAAACTAAAATAGTAGAGAAATTCGTATTGTGATGGAAAGTGATTCTGCAGGGGTTATACAGGAGAATTCATCCTTTATTTTATATGTATTCCTCTGCCGGATGCTTATCAGGAGCTTACCACATGTTATTCACAGGAGGATATGGCGTGTAAGAAGAAGGTATTGCAGGGTGAACAAATCAAGGAAGTATTCTGCTGTTGATTGGAAAGGAGCGGCTATATGAAAAATAAACGTGTGCAAAAGCTGTCAGAACAAAAGCTGCTGCAGTATGGATGCAGTAAGGAAGGGATGACATACCGCTGTATCCGGAAGCTGAAGGCTCCGGATTTTTATGCGGTTATCACGTATGAAGGGCAGGAGCTGCATGCTGAAGTATACGATGCGCAGCTAAGGGAGCCCTATACACCATTTCACGTACCGGGGGCAAATGGCAGCTTTGTATCATCGATTCGTGAGGAGGTTGAGGAGCTGCTGGAGGACATGGTGCAGCAGTGTATCGATGGAAATCCATATCGTACGCGCATTCTGGATTATGTTGCTGAGCGTTATCAGAGCTATCCCCAATTTCCCTGGAAGAGTGCTCCGGAGCATGGAACCTTAAAGACAGCTAAGGGAAAGTGGTACGGTGTTATCATGCATATTCCCTATCGAAGTCTGGGTATTGATGTCGATGGTATGACGGATGTCTGTAACTTGAAAAATCGTCCGGAATTCATTCAGGAGTTGATCGATTATAAATGTTTTTATCCTGCGTATCATATGAATAAAACATACTGGTTTACGATTCTGCTTGATCAAAAGCTGTCCTGGAAGCAGCTTCAAAAGCTCATTGATGAAAGCTATCGGCTGGTGAGTGCTGGTAAATAGCGTTGGAATCAGTGAAAAAAGAGAAGTCATAGAAAAGGAGCTGTTATCAAATGGAATGGATGGAACGATTGAATGAGGCAATTGCATATATGGAGGAGCATATGCAGGAGGAAATCAGCTTTGAAGAGGTCGCAAAAATTGCGTGTACATCCTCCTATAATTTTCAGCGGATGTTCTCTTACATGACCGGGATCTCCCTGTCGGAGTACATACGCAGAAGAAGGATGAGTCTTGCAGCAGAGGAATTGCAGCAGGGGACGGATAAGATTATAGATATTGCATTGCGTTATCAATACGCATCTCCAACCGCTTTTAATCGGGCATTTCGCTCTGTCCATGGCATTGCACCATCTCAGGTGCGCAATGCCCAGGCTGCCGTAAAGCTGTATCCGCCGCTTCACTTTCAGCTTTCTATCGCAGGAAGCAGGGAATTGAATTACAGAATTGTAAAGAAGGATGCCTTTCGCGTTGTCGGAGTTTGCCATGAGCTGGAAAAGGAGCTGGAGAAAAATTATGAGGTGGTTCCCAATCTCTGGCGGACAGCGGCAGAAGATGGAACGATTGCAGACCTTTCAGCACATATCGACGCAAAGGAGCCAAGCGGTCTGTTGGGAATCAGTATGTGTCAGGACTTGAAGGACTGGAAGTTCTGGATCGGAGTGGTGAGCGAAGAACCGCTGAACGGATATGAAGAACTTCAGCTACCTAAGGCATCCTGGATCGTATTCCAATGCGAAGGAACGCATGCGTCCATTCAGGAGCTGGAGCGCAGAATCTGGACGGAATGGTTTCCATCAACCGGCTATCAGTATGTAAACGGACCGGTGATGGAGGTCTATCTGGACCCTGATCCTAGCTCCTCAAGGCTTGAGATGTGGCTGATGATCACTGACATGTGAAAAGCACGCAGTATCGGACAGAGAAAGAGAGGATAGAAAGGACATAAATTTATATACTAATACCATACAAAGCAGGAGGAATCAAATATGAGCGAACCGTTTCATATCGTAGAAAGAGAAAGCTTTCGTGTTGCAGGCTATTGCATACATACGACAAATAAGAGAAAAGAAGGACAGAAAGCAATACCCCGGCAATGGGAGGAGCTTCAAACACAGGGACAGCAGAAGGAATTGATGTCCCATATGAATCAGGAGCCCTTTGGTCTGTTTGGTATCAGTGTTTATAATACAGCAGCAGATGACAGTCGTAAATTCGATCATTGGATTGCTGTTTCCAGCGATCATGCAGTTACAGGGGAGCTGGAAGAATATATCGTGCCCGCTGCAACCTGGGCAGTATTTCCCTGTACATTGGATACCATTGGAAAAACAGAGGTGCAGGCAATCATGAAATGGCTTCCGAAATCTGATTACAAGCCGCTGAATTCCGGATACATCACCGGAAGGATGAAAGCAAAGGCGCCGGATATCACATATTACGGAGAAAATGATCTGGTTGAGGTATGGGTGGCAGTGGAAAAGAGATAAAAAAACTGACAACTAACAGCTTATCGATGCATGAGGGATTCTTACTTTATGCATCTTTTTATTTAAGCCGGGGGGATGTTAGAGTGTTAGGAACGGTTAAGTCTATCATAATTCATACTAAAAATTTTCAATGATTGACGATGGTTTCAGCATCCGCTATAATCAAACCATAGAGAAGGCAGTCAAAGCATAATTAAGCAAACAGATAAAAGCCAGTCATCTTCTTGTTACTTCTCATTGCAGCAATAGAATCACAGCGCTATTTGTCTGTTCAGGCTTTATATTGTGTTAAAATGAAGTGTGCGACAATTATGAAGATAAAACAGCCGATGTGATATGAAGGAGGTACTATGATGCATAAATTAGAAAAAAAGGTAATTCTGATCGATGTGGACGGAACGCTGGTGGATTATGAAAATCATCTTCCGCCTTCCGCAGTCAAAGCAATACGTATGGCCAGAGCACAAGGACATCTGGTTTATATCTGTACGGGTAGAAGCCGCAGCGAGGTGTATGACGAAATTTGGAATATCCGTCTGGATGGTATGATTGGTGCAAATGGCGGATATATTGAGCATCATGGGGAGGTATTGTTTCATGCACATTTAAAAAAAGAACAGTGCAGTGCAATCGTAGACTGGCTGCATAGCCGCAATCTGGAATTTTATCTGGAAAGCAATACGGGTTTGTATGCCAGTGAACATTTTGAAGAAGCGGGAGAACCCGTTATGCAGAAATATATGCAGCGCAAGGGAAACGGGCAGGAGAATATCCATATACGCGCACAGTATCCGGATATGGTGTTTGGAGAAAATCTGTATCGGGAGGATGTGAATAAAATCAGCTTTATTCTAAATTCCTATGCAGATGTGACTGCCGCAGCGCAATTCTTTCCGGATCTAAAAATCAGCACCTGGGGTGGCAAGGGAGAAACAGCTCTTTTTGGTGATATCGGAATACAGGATATTGACAAGGCAACAGCGATCTCTCTTCTGCTGAAGTATCTTCATATGGAACAAAAGGATACGATTGCTTTTGGAGATGCGGCGGTGGATATTCCTATGCTGGAATACTGCGCGTTGGGTATCGCAATGGCTAGTGGAGGTAAGGAAATTAAAGCCATGGCGGATGATATTACAGCTGCCGTGAATGAGGATGGATTATATAAGGCATTTTTAAAATACAATTTACTTTGATGCACTGATATTACAGAAAAGATACTGCACCTATCTGCTATCTGTTTGTTTGCACTGGAAACAAATCACTACAGTCTCTTCTGCAGACAAAAACAGAATGTCAATTTTTATACAGAGAGCTGCGGGTTTCATCTGTGTAGAAAAATAATGGATAGTGATATGGAAATGGCAAGCTTTTATAGAATTGATCCTTTGAGGTCTCCTCTTTCCGCGCGACGTTTGGCGGGAGTTGGAGCCTTTTTACGTCAGCGTGGGCAAATGCATTGACAGCACTCCTTTACATGCATATACTGTTATTAGTTAGATGGAGATAACTTTTAACATCAAAGGAGGAGTCACAAATGAAGCTTGTATTGATTCGTCACGGAGAGAGTGAATGGAATAAATTAAACCTGTTTACCGGGTGGACAGATGTTGATCTGAGTGAAAAAGGACATGAAGAGGCCAAAGCGGCAGGGAGACTGCTGAAGCAGGAGGGATTGGATTTTGATATCTGCTATACCTCCTATTTAAAAAGAGCTGTGCATACACTGGATCACATTCTGGATGAAATGGATCGCACATGGCTTCCTGTTGTAAAGTCCTGGAAGCTGAATGAGCGACATTACGGTGCTTTGCAGGGCTTAAATAAAGCGGAAACCGCTGAAAAATACGGAGAGGAGCAGGTCAGGGAGTGGCGGCGTTCCTACGATATCCTCCCACCGGCGCTGAACCAAAACGATGCGCGAAGTGCTGTTGCACAGAGTATGTATCGGGATGTGAATCCGAATGAGCTGCCGAGCAGTGAGAGCCTGGAAACGACGGTTGCACGAGTAGTGCCGTATTTCAACAAGGTCATCAAAAAGGATATGATGGCAGGAAAACGCGTCATCATCGCGGCACATGGAAATTCTCTGCGCGCATTGGTGAAATACTTTGATAAGCTCAGCGAGGAGGATATCGTAAATGTGAATATTCCAACAGGTGTTCCGCTCGTGTATGAATTTGATGCACAGGGCAATCCTTTGCACCATAGATACCTTGGTGATCCGCGGCTTTTAAAGCAGAAAATGGAGGCTGTTGCCAATCAGGGAAAAAAAGCAATCGGCGTGTAAAGGAAAACAACATGATCATATGCATAGGGAAAAGATATCCGCTTAATACCGTAGGGGTACAGAACCAATCATTTCATGTATGTCTTCTTTTTACAATTCACATCCCCTGCCCTCTGGTATAATAACTGCATTCACAGGGAGGTAGCTGTATGAAATACATGGGAAGCTTATATGCAGTAGATGATAAAGAACGCACGATCGCTTTTTATAAGGAGGTGTGCGGTCTGCGCGTGATACAGGATTTTGGTACAAACTTCACGATGACGGGAGGTATATCCTTTCAGACGAGAGAAAGCTGGAGTGGTTTTCTGGAGAAGCAGCCCTCGGATATTCATTACGGCGGCAATGATGCGGAGATTTATCTGGAATGTGAGGATCTGGACGCTTTTGTAAAGCTGTTAAACAGTCGAACGGATACCAAACTGCTTCATCCTGTAAAGGAGCATGACTGGGGACAAAGAGGCATTCGCTTTTACGATCCGGACATGCATATCATCGAAGTCAGTGAACCACTGCCTGTTGTCGTCAGCCGCTTCACACAGCAGGGGATGAGCCCCTCGCAGATATCTGAGAAAATGGGGTTGTCTGAACGCATGGTGAACCGCATGCTGAAAAGGCACGAAAAAAATTCATAATATGAAGGCTGTCCTGCGGCAGTCTTTTTTGCATAAGAAAATCAAAGCTCGTCTGAAAGCTCAGGATTGCGTATTGCTGATAACCCGGATGCAGGAAATAAAGCACAGGACATAGTGAATAGCTGAATGAAAAAGGATACATAAACGCAGATACATAGGGGTCAGCTGCATGAGGGAAACAGAAGTGTATAAATAAATGAACGATGAAAATGACAAGAAAAGAAAACAAAAAGCCGATACCTGCAGGAAATATCACCTGCCGCACCGGCTTTTTCATAACCTCTGTTACATAATCACAGGAATATAAGCGTTGGACCGCGGCAATCATTATCTGGCTAGAATATGCTTTTCCAGATACCAGGCTACACCGTCCTCTTCGTTGGAAATTGTCTGGGCGTCCGCATGGGCAAAGGTATCCATGGTGCCGTTGCTCATCCATACGCCGTGTCCGACTTCCTTTAACATTTCGTTGTCATTGCTTGTATCACCAAAGGCAAGCACCTCATCCATGGTAATCCCGATATCCGCACACAGGTGACGAAGCCCGCTGGTCTTATTCACCCGCTTATCCACGAATTCAAACAGGGTGGGATCGGAACGAAAGGCTGCACAGGTTGAAAGATTAAGCTTTCTTGCACGCTGTTCCACCATATCCATATCCTCCGGCTGACATTCCACAATCAGCTTCTGTCTAGGCTGATTACAGAGCGCATACAAATCTGTGATCTGTTCATCCTCGTGATATAAGGCAGCCTTTGCACGGGTTGCTTCAGTTCCCTTGTTCACATAGCGCTTTTCCTTTTCAAAAATCCAGAAGCGCACCGGCATATCCCGATATTGATCCATAATATGCTTTAACAGTTCTCCGTCTATGGTATAAAAGTTTTTCTGTGCATCCTTTGCTTTATCATAAATGCACCCGCCGTTCATACCGAGTACATAATCCACAAGCTCCTCCATTTCCCATTGCTTGATGAGGGAGAGAATCGGATACAGCGGCCTTCCACTGGCAATCGCAAAGGACATTCCCTGTTCCTTTGCTTTGCGAATGGCTTCCTTATTTATATTGCTTACAAACTTCTGCCCGTTTAACAGCGTTCCGTCCAAATCACTAACAATCAGTTTATATTTCATATCATCACCTGCGGGAATCATACCATAAAATAAGATAAAGGAAAAGATGACAAAGCAGGTCTATTGTTATATCCGCATGATGACTGTGTATTCTTTGTTATGTTCGGTTGACAAATTGCTACCCTGCATGGATAGCATTTCCTCCTGCATTCCTGTTTAGTATAGTCATACGATGAGGCGATGAGGATGAAGGATATCGTGATAACAAATGCTATGCAGGGAAACCTGAAATGGGCTTGATGCGTAAGCAATGCTTTTGTGCTCTTTACAAATCAAGAAGGATACATAATTTTTTTAAGTCAGAAATGAAATGACAATGCTTAAGGGAAATGATATAATGACAAAAATATAATTGAAAATGAGAGGAATTTAGAAATGAAATCAGTTTTACTAATAGGACAATCAAATATGGCAGGGCGTGGATTTTTAAACGAGGCTACGCCAATATATAATGAAAATATTTTCATGCTAAGAAATGGCAGATGGCAAATGATGGCAGAACCTATCCACTTTGACCGGTCAGTTGCTGGTGTTGGACCAGCGGCGTCATTTGCACAGGCATGGTGCAACGCAAATAAAAATGAACAAATCGGACTTATCCCTTGTGCGGAAGGAGGCAGTTCCATCGATGAATGGGATAAGGAAGGTGCTCTATTTCGCCATGCAGTCAGTGAGGCAAAATTCGCCATGGAAAACAGTGAGTTGATTGCAATTTTGTGGCATCAAGGAGAAAGCGACAGTCATAGCGGAAAATACAAAAATTATTATCAAAAACTTAATGTTTTAGTTAATTCGTTCAGAAAAGAACTGGAAGCTTTGGAAGTTCCGTTCATTGCTGGCGGTTTGGGAGATTATTTAGGTAAGTCTGGATTTGGAAGAAGCTGCGTAGAGTATGACTTGATTAACCAGGAATTACTCAAATACGCAGAATATAACAGAAATTGTTATTTTGTAACAGGGGAAAAATTATATCCTAATCCAGATGGTATCCATATCAATGCAGAGTCTCAGAGAATACTGGGTATTAGGTATTTCAAAGCTTACCAGACCAAATCAAATGTTGTAGAGCCATTAGATAATGAAGCGAACATGGTAAAGGAATTGTGTGAAAGAGAATACACTATAGCAGAAAAAAGATACATAACACTAGAACAATTTACATTAGGAAAAAGTTCCATGGAAGAAGTGTTGAAATTTTTAAAGTAGAGACATAACTTCCAGTTTATGTAGGAAATAAGCTGAAAACCTCACAAACCCACGATATGATCCGCCACGGAGGTGGCTGCAAGACATTAGATAAGCTGGCGTGAGGGGTGATTTCCTTTGTCGGTTCGGCGATTCCAGAAACAAAACGACTGAAACAGTTAAGCAGTCTTTGTGGTATTGGTGTAGAGTCTGCTGGGAGGAAACGTATAGCCAATTGCACAGCAGCCCTTTGATACTGCCAGTGCTCTGATTGACTGGACTTCTGCCTGTTAATTGTTAAAGGATATGCGGTATCACAGCTATCTAAAAAAAATGAGGAAATAAAGCAGGCAGGTAAAAGAAGGCGTTTCCTCTTTGAGATTGTCAAGGAACAAGCTTACATGCTATTTTATCTTTTGCTTTTCATGATGGTGTATCCTGTTCATTTTTGAATAAGGGGCAAACAGCAGCTTTCAGCATTTTCAGGTTTGGAATACCGGAAAAGAAAAGAGCGATACAGATTTCTGATTCTAGTTGGATTGAACAGGCGGTGAAGGAATGAATTCAGCACTGCTGTTTATGAAGGAATGTATATAAAGGTAAGCTTATCGTGATGTGAAGAAACAATGTGGAAGGAAGGCGATAACATTATGAAACGGCTGTGGGATGCAGGTGCATTGTTGAATAAATGGTATTTTCTGTTCATTATCCTGCTGCATAGTGCTGTATGTGCGATCATCGTACAAAATGCCCTGGCTTTTTTCTTGAATCTCGGGCTTGCTTATTTAGTACGCGGTTTTCTGTCACTGCATTTCATCGTAAATGGTGTGGAGTCTTATAAACCAACGCGTAAAATTGGTCCTTTTTACATATTGGGTGATGATCATTATATTTTTTACGGTTATCCGTTTCGTCGCCGTATTTCTCCTGTAACCGGCTATCTTGTCAACTTTGGAATCGCGATTCTCCTATATCTGTTCTCCATGAGTCAGCTGCTTTTACGCAAATATGAGAATATCTGGCTGGCCTGTGCAACAGGTGTTTTACTGGGGACTGTCCTTGGCTTTTTAAAGATTTCAATGCAGGCAAATCATGCATATCAGGAAAATATGAAAACGGCCAAACAGATGTTTATGGAGCATTATGGTAATCTGAAAGAATTATCTAAAATTGAAAAATACCGTCAGCTGAATCCCTCCACCTATTATGAAACAAAATGGATGAAGGAAATGCTGCATACAGATCGTGAGGAGGGCAGGGAAGGTTAGCTTCTGCACACTGTCCTTTTTTTCTTAAGGCACTGGATGTGTGAAACATTATACTCTGCTTTTTATAAGAAGGTATTAAAAACGGTAAGCTGCTGTTTGGATTTCATAAAGATAAGTACCTGTTTCATAAATATGATATATATAGGCTAAAGTACCTCTGCAATCGCTGTTATACTGATTCAGGGTGATGGCAATGAAACAGGGTAAATTGAAAATATTCTTCGGATATTGTGCAGGCGTGGGAAAAACCTATGCCATGCTGGAGGCTGCTCATGAGCGGAGGCGGGAAGGCATGGATGTGGTTATCGGCTACATCGAAAAGCATGATCGATTAGATACGATTGCATTGATGCAGGGACTGGAGTGTATAGCGTTAAAAGCGATTATGTATCATGGGATTACGCTGGAGGAATTTGATTTGGATCAGGCATTGCAGCGGCATCCGCAGCTGATACTGGTTGACGAGCTTGCGCATACGAATGTACAGGGGGCCCGGCATCCCAAGCGCTACAGCGATATACAGGAGCTGCTGCATGCAGGAATTGATGTGTATACGACTGTGAATGTACAGCATTTGGAAAGTCTGCAGGATGTGGTTGCAGGTATCACCAGAGTACAGGTACAGGAGCGTATTCCGGATGCTGTATTTGATGAAGCAGATCAGGTGGAGCTGGTGGATATTGAACCGGATGAGCTGCTTGAACGTCTGAAAAGGGGGAAAATCTACCATAAGACTGCCGCACAGAAGGCGATGCATAATTTTTTTGTGAGAGATAATCTTATCGCACTGCGTGAAATAGCCTTGCGCCGTTGTGCAGACCGGGTGAATAAGCGGGTCAGTTTAAAGGATCGCAAGTCCACACGGGAGCATATCCTTCTCTGTCTTAGCCCGTCCCGCAGCAATGCATTGGTCATCCGTACCGCCGCACGCATGGCAAGTGCTTTTTTCGCAGAGTTCACGGCACTGTATGTTGAAAATGTAAACGAGGAGCCGCTTTGTCGCGAGGATTTGGAACAGCTGGAACAAAACCGCCGTCTGGCGCAGCATTTTCATGCAAATATCGTATCTGTTGCAGGAGAGAATATTGCACAGCAAATCAGTGAATATGCCAAAATCAGCGGAGTTTCCAAGATTGTTATCGGCCGTTCCTCCCCCCGTCCGCACTCCCGTGCGAGAACCCTGATCGATCAGCTCACTCTGCTGGCTCCCGACCTTGAAATCTATATCATTCCGGACGCAAATGTGGAGCCTGTGAAAAGGAAACGGCATAGGCTTACACATGCCCATGTATTCCGTCATCGCGACTTCATGTTTACGGTACTCCTGTTTCTGGGAGCGACCGGGATCAATTTGCTCATGTACCATTTTCAGCTTCCGGAAGCAAACATCATCATGGTCTATCTTTTGGCAATCGTTCTGATTTCCTATAACACCAGCTCCCGTGTTTACGGACTGGGTGTTTCTCTGCTGATTGTTGCCGTATTCAATTTCTTTTTCACAGCACCCCGCTTTTCCATGGAGGCATATGATCCGGCATATGCAATGACCTTCGCCGTCCTGTTTATCGTTTCCTTTATCATTAGTACCCTGACTCGGACAATGCGCATGCAGCTCAAGGTAAATGCCATGCAGGCACATCGCATGGAGCTGTTGCTGGAGACCTCCCAGCAGCTGCAGCTGGCAGAGAATATGGCACAGCTGGGTGAGGAGGCAGTCCGGCAGCTGTATAAGCTGCTGAACCGTACCATCATCATTTACAGTGTAAGGAATAAAACCCTGCAGGAGCCGATCATTTATCATGAACATTTAAATGAAGAAGAGGAACAGAAATATCTAACTGAGAATGAACGTGCAGTTGCACAATGGGTGTTAAAAAACAATCGCAAGGCCGGTGTTTCAACCAGTACGCTGCCGTATGCAAAGGCCCTGTATTATTCGATCCGGAAGAAAGATCGGATTTATGCTGTGGTCGGAATCGCCCTGCAGCAAAAGGAGGTATTGTCACCGTTTGAGCGCAGTATGCTGGCAACCATGCTGAATGAGATTGCTTTGGCAATGGATTCCATGCGCAAGCAGAATCACAGAAGAGTGAATCGCTAATATGTAATTAACAGGGCAACAGAACGAAAAATCGGTTGTCGGTTTATCGCTTTTGGAAGGCAGGAAAGAGGAGGTTTAAAAAAAACTTCCTTTTTTATATCCGGGATTTTGCTGAATTCCTGCACATAAGTCCTTGCTTTGCTTTGAACTTGCGGAAAGCATGGAAAACGCATGACGCAGCTTGCCTTGAATGATATAATAGGCATGGAATGCCGCTATATTGCATAGGAGGCGGTAGCTGTACATGTGATCCGTGTTGATACCGATGCGCATAATAAGGGGATGCAGTATATTTTACAGTGAGCTGAATGTCTATATTGCGGCACTGTGATTTTCCAAAATGGTCCCAAGCTTGCCTAGGGGCTTATGTTTTCGGAAGATTGTATCTTACAGACATGACATTGCATGAAAAGCAGCAGGGGGGGCAGCTTATAGAATTGATGCGAAAGTATGCGAAAAAAAATCCGTAAGCTGTATGCTTGCGTTCGGGTGTGCTGAGCGCTGAATGAGTCAGGATTTGATACGCAAAGGTTTACAGGCAGTAGGAGTACTGTGGAGGTAATCACGAAGAAGTGTAAGGCAGGGTGAAGGATATTGAAAGAGAATTCGTTACGCATGATTTTGAAAAAAAGGGCAAGACAGCTGAAGCAGGATTTGCCGATTATCTATCTGGTATGGAAGGATAGGGATACGCCGGTGTTAGCGAAGGCACTTGCGGCTATGACGGCGGTTTATGCACTTTCTCCGATTGATTTGATACCTGATTTTATACCGGTGCTTGGCTTGCTGGATGATGTGATCCTGTTACCGGCACTGATTGTATTGACCTGTAAACTGATCCCCGATGAAATCTGGGAGCGAAATCGTTGGCTATGCGAAGAAATACAGGAGAAGAAGCAAAGAAAATGGTATTATGCGGTTCCGATTGTCGTCATATGGCTGCTGATGATCTGCCTAATTGTTAAAGCGGTGCTCTAGGATGGCTTCTGGCCTTGATATAGAAATATATCGGTTACCTGTAAATGAAAAAGGAGAAGTGAAGGATGTACACTAGGTTTGAGGATACACAGGAAGCGGTGATCAACCCGTGGGATATTGTAAAAAGAAGAGCGGATTGTCCAAAGGTAGCTGTAACCTGCTTCGCACATAATCTGATTGCATATGCAATAGAAAAATACCAAGCGCAGGTTTATGATTATCTGCATACAACCAATGGTGATAAACCAATTTATGTGTGCAAAATTGAAAGTCATCGTATTGCGCTGTTTATGAGTGGAACTGGAGCCAGTGCTGCAGTGAATGAATATGAGGAATTATTTGCCCTCGGAATAGAAAGTATCGTTGTTTTTGGTACCTGTGGTGTGCTGGATTCATCAATCAAGGACTGTGTAATCCTCCTTCCAACGCTTGCCTATCGTGATGAAGGAACAAGCTTTCATTATGCACAGGCAAGTCAGACGATCGCAGTCAATGTAAATACGCATACTCAGATGAAGCAATTCTTTCAAACACATGCGATCGCTTATCGGGAAGCAAAGATATGGACTACAGATGGGTTTTATCGTGAAACGAGGAATAAGGTTGAACGGATGAAGGCGGCCGGTTATACCTGTGTGGATATGGAGTGCTCGGCATTGGCTGCCCTTGCTCAATTTCGCAGGAAAAGGATAGCACAGTTTTTTTATACAGCAGATAATCTCGATCAAAAGCAATGGGATAAACGAAGTCTGGGAAATGCTGAAAACATCGAAGTAAAGAAGAATATTGTCGATATCGCAATGCAGCTGTCTCTGCAGCTTGCAAGTGAGTAAACGTGGTTGTTATATGGAATGTAATAATGACTAATTGCTGTACATCATATTTACATATCCTAGCGGTCAACACTCTTTCATAGCTTTCATCATTTAGCTGTCAGATAGATATGCAGTTATCTGTTTTTCCTTCGATTGATGATGTTTGTGAGAAAGGCGTGGCAAAGATAACTGCGGCGTCCTCCTTTTAAAGGCAGTAGCTGTTATTGATGTAGAATTCATAAAACACGTATACATAACACTGTTAATGAAGCAAAAACAGTATGAGAAAAAGGGTGGTCATTTTTACAATTTATGAAAAATGTTACAGAAAACTTTGTGATTCAGGAAGACTGAGCATGGAAACCTTTACCAAAAAGTGTTATAATGAAGCACATAAGGAGTGTGAATCATTATGAAGATTGGAATCCCTAAAGAAATAAAAAACAATGAAAATCGTGTATCCTGTACACCTGCGGGTGTATTTGCATTGTGCAAGGCAGGACATGAGGTGTATGTGGAAACAAATGCCGGAGCAGGAAGCGGCTTTTTGGATAAGGAATATGAAGAGGCCGGTGCACAGATCAAAGCGGCCGATGAAGTATTTGCTTTGGCTGATCTGATTGTGAAGGTCAAGGAATATCTGCCACAGGAATATCATTATCTGCGTAAGGATCAGCTGGTTTTCACGTATCTGCATATCGCGAATGATGAAGCCTTTGCGAATGCATTGCTGGAATCAAAGACAACCTCCATTGCCTATGAAACAGTACGTGACAGAAAAGGCGGACTTCCGCTGCTGACACCGATGAGTGAGGTAGCGGGGCGCATGGCGGTTCAGGTCGGAGCAACAATGCTGCAGAAAAACAACGGCGGACGCGGGTTGCTGCTGGGGGGAGTTCCCGGTGTATTCCCTGCCGAGGTTGTGGTGATCGGCGGAGGTACCGTTGGTCTCAACGCGGCAAAGATTGCCTGCGGCCTAGGCGCAATCGTAACAATCTTCGATATCAGTGCCGATCGTATGGGCTATATTGATGATATTTCTGGAGGAACGATTCATACAGCCTACAATAATGAATATAATCTGCGCAGAGCGCTGCGCACAGCGGACCTCGTTATCGGGGCAGTGCTTGTACCGGGCGCAAAGGCACCGAAAATCGTGACCGAGGATATGGTCAAAACAATGAAGCCGGGAAGTGCGATCGTCGATGTGGCGATTGATCAGGGTGGATGCATTGAAACAAGCGATCATATTACAACACATGATGATCCGTATTTTGAACGCTATGGTGTTATGCATTATTCTGTGGCTAATATGCCGGGTGCGGTACCTCGTACCTCAACGATGGCTCTTTCCAATGCAACGCTGCCGTATATCTTAAAGCTTGCGGAAAAGGGTGTGGATGCTTTGAAGGAGGATGCAGGCTTCCTTGCTGGATTGAATACATGCAAGGGGCATATCACCTGTCAGGGAGTCAGTGATGCTCTGCAGCTGCCGTATGCTGATCCCATGGAGCTGCTGTAGGCACAGAAAGGATAAAACAAGTATCATGCATGTTGAGAATGGCTTTGCTTAAGGCTGTTCGTCAGCCTTCCTTATCAGATGCAGATGGCATAAGAATTCAAATCAGGTGAGATTTGGATTCTTTTTTTATTTGGGGAGGAAAGGACAGTATGTATTGCTTCATGAATTTCTATCGTAAATTGCATCGCACTTCTTTAAAAAAGTTAACAATTTTCATATGTATGCTGTTCTCTATATGATTCCTTAACACAAAAGCTGCAAAATCTTTATATTCTTAACGGAAATACCATCACTCTTAATGCAGTCTTTATACGTTCTTAACATTGGCTGCGGTTTGCTTACACTGTCTTTATATGCAACCTGTTACTATAGGGGTGGGAAGAAAAAGGTAAGAGGTGTTTATTATGTTTACAAGAAATCAATTAAGAAATCAGAAGGTGCTGGTTGCAGGCTGTGGAAGATTTGGAGCCTGCCTGGCTGCGGCATTGAGTGAGGCGGGGTATGATATACTGGTGATAGATAAACAAAAAAGTGCCTTCAGGCGTCTTTCTGACAGCTTTCAGGGCTTTGAAATCGAAGGGGATGCTGCGGATGTGAATGTGCTGGAAGCCTGTGATATCAGCCATTGCAATATTGTGCTGGTGGCAACGGACAATGACAATACCAACTGCATGATTGCCCAGATTGCCGCAACGATTTATCATATTGAGCAGGTGTATATCCGATTGAATGATCCCGACAAGGAAAAGCTGCTGGAGCAGACCTCCATTCGAGCAATTTATCCTGCACGGCTTTCCGTACAGGAATTTGAACAAATCAGCCATATCGCATTAAAAGGAGCTGCTGTTTTATGAAAATCGTTGTAGCCGGAGGACGCAGCAAGGCGGATTTTTTAATCGGATCTTTGCTGGAAAAGAAGCACGAGGTAACGGTAATCAACGATGAGGAAGTATATTGCCGGTATCTTTCTGAAAAATATAATATCCCGGTTGTTGTGGGAAATCCCTGCAAGCGGTATGTGCTGGAGGAGGCGGAAATCGATCATGCGGACATTCTCATAGCACTTCGCCCCGGTGATCCGGATAATCTGGCAATCTGTCAGACTGCAAAAAAAATATTCCATGTGAAACGGGCAGTGGCAACCGTTTCCAATCCCAGAAATGTTTCTGTCTTCAAAAAGCTCGGTGTAAATACGGCCATATCCGCAACGTATACGATTGCAAAGATTATTGAACAAGCAAGCACCATCGAGAATCTGGTCAACTCACTGTCTATAGAGCAGGAAAATATCGTGTTGAGCGAGCTGCTGCTGACCGGAAAGTGTGCAGTAGTAAACAAAAAGCTGAAGGAGCTGTCCCTGCCAAAAAACGTTATCATCTGCTGTATCCTGCGCAATGTGGATATGATCGTACCAAATGGGGAAACCGTGCTGCAGGAGCATGACAAGCTGCTGCTTCTTTGCCCCACTGCTTTGCAGGAGTGTGTGCTCGATATGTTGACAGCGCAAGGGTTGGCATCATGAAAGAAAGGCTGCTACTGAAACAGCATGAGGTAACCGGATTTGAGCTGATGCTGGGCTATATCGGGGTTCTGCTGATGCTGATTGGAGGCATTGTACTGCTGCCGCTGCTCACGTTATTATGGTATCCAGAGGAGGCGTACGAGGCGAAGTACTTCATTCTGCCCGGTATCGGAAGCATTCTGCTTGGCTATCTGCTATTCTATAATATCCGGGGAAGAGAAACAGGACGGCTCCAGCGCAATCAGGACGCCGTTATCGTTGTGACCTGCTGGATTCTGGCAATCATGATCTGTGCATTGCCCTTTCTGTTGAGTGGTAACTATACGTTCACGCAGGCGGTTTTTGAAACAACCAGTGCCTGGAGCACCACGGGGTTGAGCGTTGTTGATGTGGAGCATACCTCTCACCTGTTTCTGATGCACCGCAGCACCATTCTGTTTTTCGGAGGTATCGGACTTGTGCTGGTCATGCTTTCCGTCTTATCCGACACGTATGGCATGCGCCTGTATGCGGCTGAGGGTCACAATGACCACCTTCTTCCCAACCTGTTAAAATCCGCACGCATCATACTGACGATGTATCTGTGTTACATCCTGTCCGGAGTCGCATTGTATTGTCTGTTTGGTATGCCGCTGTTTGATGCACTGATTCATTCCATCGGAGCCTTATCAACGGGCGGCTTCTCCTCACATGCACAGAGTATCGGATATTATGATAATATCTGGATTGAAATGATTACAATCGTATTGATGCTGCTTGGCAATATCAATTTTCTGGCGCATTTGTTTCTGATTCGCGGTAAGCTGAGAAATTTCTTTCAGTATTGTGAAATTCGTTTTTCCTTTCTTGTGATTGCACTGGCTGTACCGGTTTTGGGATTCCTGTTATGCGCGGGTATGGGGACCGCCCTGCCGCATGCGCTGCGAACTGCATTGTTTCAAGTCGTATCCGCATTAACGACAACCGGCTTTCAAACGGTGGACACGTTTGTGACGCTGCCCTCCGCAGCTCTGCTTTTATTGATTGTACTGCAGCTGATCGGTGGAGGCATCGGATCAACTGCAGGCGGAATCAAGCAGTATCGCATCTATGCGCTATGCAAGGGCATCTGGTGGAATATAGAAAGTCAACTGCGTTGCGGAAATGTGATTCGTTCCCATAAAATCAACCGTGTTGATAAAAAGGAGGCTATCAGTCCTACCGAGCTTTCGCAAATGGGTCTGTATGTAGTACTGTATTTCTGTTTGTTTCTTCTGGGAAGCTTTATCCTGTGCTGCTATGGTCATCCGCTTGCATACAGCATGTTTGAATTCTCCAGTGCACTTGGCACCGTTGGACTTTCCGCTGGCATCATGACCTGTGATGCACCTTCTCTTGTCCTGTGGACAGGAACGATTGGGATGTTTATCGGCAGGCTGGAAATCTATGTTGTACTGCTTGCGGCAGCAAGGCTGGGAAAAGATATCCGCAGCCGTGTAAGGCGTAGGAAAACGGCATGAAATCTGCTATAATTGGAACGGAAAAGAGGGGTCTGATGAAAAACAGTCATATATGGAAAAATCTGTGTATTACGACAGTGATACTGTTTCTCTGCACACTGGTATCCTTTGTCTTTGATGATATAGAAATACGCACCGAAAACATCATGCTGATCTATCTGATCGGGGTACTGCTGATCGTTGTGGAAACCGGAAGCTTTCTGTGGGGCATCACCTCCAGCCTGCTGAGTATTCTTACCTTTAATTACCTGTTTACCAATCCGACATTTTCATTGCAAATTGATGATTTCAATTATATTATCACGATTATCGTGTTCCTGATCGTATCCTTTGTGACGGGCTCTCTTGTCAATAAGCTGCAGCAGCATGCCCATAAGGCCAGAAGCAGTGCACGTCAAACCAGTGCCTTATATGAAATTACGAGAGCCTATCTAACCCTGTCCGGTGTGGATACGATTCTGCAGCATACGATTCGCTCACTGTATACTGCCCAGCAGACCATCTGTACCGTTTACTATACAGATGGGGAAGCCTTAAAGAAAATACAGGAGCCAATGGATACAGCTGCTGAGCCGGATGACGGTATGGCGGCGTGGTGTATGGAAAAAGACTGCGACTGCGGCAGGGGAACCTCCTTTTATGAAGAACAGGCCTGGACCTATCATCCCATGCACTGCAACAACCAGCTGCTAGGTGTGTATGCGCTGTATGAGGAAACCTCCCTGCGTGAGGAACAGCGTCTGTTTGTTCATACGCTGATTTCACAGATGATGATGGCAGTGGAACGGGAGATGCTGTATGCGGAGCAGGAGCAAAGCAGGGTCGAAATAGAAAAGGAAAAGCTTCGCAACAATCTTCTGCGCAGTATCTCCCATGATCTTCGCACCCCCCTGACCGGTATTGCAGGAAGCAGTACGCTGATCTGTGAAAATTATCAGGATCTGGATGATGATACCATCTATCATCTGGTGAAATCCATCAGCAGTGATGCCCTGTGGCTCAATCAGCTGGTGGAGAATCTATTGAATATGACAAGGATTCAGGATGGAAAGCTGCTGCTGAAACAGCAGGAGGAGGTTGTGGATGATATCATCTGTGAGGCCGTATCGCGATGTGAAAGCAGAAAGCGGGAGCATACGCTGAAGGTGACGCTTCCGGATGAGGTTTTGCTTGTGGAAATGGACGGACGGCTGATCATACAGGTGCTGGTCAATATGATTGATAACGCCATCAAGCATACACCGGATGCGACAATGATCGATATTCGCTGCTATAAGGACCACGGCTGGGCGGTGTTTGAAGTCATTGATCAGGGAGAAGGCATTGATGAATCCATCCGCGAGCATCTGTTTGAAAGCTTTGTGACCACCAAGAGTGAGTGCAGCGATTCCAGACGCGGAGTGGGTCTTGGCTTGACCATATGCAAAAGCATTGTAGAGGCACACCACGGTGAAATCTTTGCCTATAACCGTAAGGATGTGCAGGGTGCAGTGTTCGGCTTTCAGCTGAAGCTGGCCACAGAAAGGAAGGAATACCATGCATGATAAAATATTGCTGATTGAGGATGATGCCAGCATAATCCGATTTCTGAGTTTGTCCCTGGATAAGAACGGATATAAGGTGATAGAGGCACGAAACGGCATTGAGGGAATTTCATTATTCATGAGCGATAATCCGGATTTGATTCTGCTGGATCTGGGACTGCCGGATATTGACGGCAGCGAGGTGCTGCGTCAGATTCGTTCCCAAAGTGAGGTGCCGATTCTGGTAGTATCTGCCAGAGGGCAGGAAAGGGAAAAGGTGGAGGCACTGGATCTGGGGGCGGATGATTATGTTACCAAGCCCTTTCATATCAATGAGCTGCTTGCCAGAGTACGGGTAGCACTGCGCAAGAAAACACCGCGTGTTGTTAAGGAAAAGGTGTTTGTGCTGGATGGTCTGCGGGTGGATTTTGAAAAATACAAGGTCTATGTGGAGGACCGGGAGGTGCATCTGACACCAATCGAGTTTAAGCTTCTGGTGTTACTGATTGAGCATGCGGGCAAGGTGCTGACCCACAGCTTTATCATCCGTAATATCTGGGGGTACAGCTCCTGTGAGGATTCACAATCCCTGCGTGTCTTTATGGCAAATATCCGCAGAAAAATTGAAAAGGACAGCTCACATCCCCGCTATATACTGACAGAGGTAGGCGTAGGATATCGTTTTGTCGATGAATGACCGGTACAAACCGGTTTTTTCATTTCATTAGCATCCCGCTAAAACAGATGGCAATGTGCCATGTCAGAGGACGTTGTAAAACTCCATGCACATGTTCGAGCTGTGCAATTACCTATTGATGCAGGGACTATGCAAAGCTCATAAAAAAACGTATTGCGCAATGAAATATGCAAAGCAATGACTATACGGAGGGCCGCACAGAGCAAACGCTGTATCATTATGCACCTTACAGCAGTATGCAGCACACGAAACTGCATGGCATATAAAGACCATTTCTAAACCGCCTTCTTATCCGTGAGGGTATGTACCACACATCTTCCACATCATGAAGAGGGATTGCATTTACAGCAAGAGTATTTCTCGATTGTGGGCAAACCTAACATAGGGAGACTTCCATACGATTGTAGTTATCAATAGAAGCTGAAGTCTCCCTTTTGCAAACACCCTAAAGTAAGAAAGAACCTACAGCAAGCAACCCTCTTTTTATCTATCTTTCTCCCATCGCATCCCCTCTTGTTCCTGCCCTTTTCATTTTGCTTGAGCGGATTGTCAGGCGCAATCGCTTTCATAAAAAATCCTTACAGCTTCTTAACATTCGCCCTTAGTTCTTTACACCTGCTTTATACGGGATTCGCTATAATGGAACTCGTTAAGAAAGGAAGGGTTTGGATATGGAAATGATCGTTATCTTGTTTTATGGCGTTGCCATTGTCCTGTTAGCATATTTGTTTTACATGCTGTTTAAGGGTGAATCCATATGAACAGCGCATTGATTTTGCAGGATGTCGTTTATGTCGTGGCACTGCTTGCCATCGGATATCCGCTTGGCTGTTATATCTACAAGATTTATAACGGGGAGCGTGTAGCTCTCATGCGGATTTTTGCACCGCTGGAGCAGCTGCTGTACCGTGTGATGGGAGTCGATGAAGAACAGCAGATGCATGCGAAAAAATACGCATCCAGCGTTCTGTGGTTTTCGCTTTTCGGTTTTCTGATCGTTATGGGGCTGCATCTGGTACAGGCATGGCTGCCGCTGAATCCGGAGCAGCTGGAAAACACCAGTGTGCATCTTGCCTACAACACAGCCGCAAGCTTTGTATCCAATACAAACTGGCAGGCATATTCGGGAGAAACCACACTGTCCTATCTGACGCAGATGGCAGGACTTACCGTACAGAACTTTGTATCTGCGGCTACCGGAATCGCTGTTTTGTTTGTCCTGTGCAGAGGCTTTGTGCGCAGGGAAACAAAAAATCTTGGAAACTTCTGGAGTGATCTTGTAAAGATTACACTGTACATTCTGCTGCCGCTGTCTGTCGTGGTATGCCTGATCCTGGTCAGTCAGGGGGTTGTACAGACACTGGATCCGTATGCATCCTATACGACACTGGAAGGAACACAGGGCGTGTTGCCGCTGGGACCTGCGGCCAGTCAGATTGCCATCAAGCAGCTGGGCACCAACGGCGGCGGCTTCTTCGGTGTCAATTCGGCATTCCCGTATGAAAATGCAACACCGCTGTCCAATATTATTGAAGCGCTCTGCTTACTGCTGATACCGGCTGCTCTGTGCTTCACCTTTGGAAAAGCGGTCAAGGATACCCGGCAGGGAAAGACGATTCTTATTGTTATGACGGTAATCTTTGTCGCTGCACTGGTGGGCCTGAGCTGTGCGGAAATCTTCGGTGCCCCATCCTGGGATAGCGTAGCATCTCTTGGCGGAAGCATGGAGGGAAAGGAAACCCGCTTCGGTGTCGGCGGAAGCTCTTTGTGGGCTGCGGCAACAACTGCCGCAAGCAATGGCTCGGTCAATGCAATGCATGATTCTCTGACTCCCCTTGGCGGCATGATCACCATGTTTCTAATGCAGCTAGGCGAGGTCGTTTTTGGCGGTGTGGGCTGCGGCTTGTACGGTATGCTGGCCTTTGCCCTTTTAACGGTGTTCATGGCCGGGCTGATGGTCGGACGCACACCGGAATACATCGGCAAGAAGATCAATGCCTTCGACATGAAGATGGTCTGCATCATCATTCTGGTACCGCCGCTGTGTCTGCTGCTGGCAACCGCAATCACCACCCTTTTCCCGGCAGCACAGCAGCTGCAGGCTGACGGCGGGTGGCTGAGCAACACCGGAAGTCACGGCTTCTCTGAAATTCTGTATGCCTACACCTCCATGGCGGGGAACAACGGAAGTGCCTTTGCCGGCTTCCAAGCCAATACGGTGCTCACCAATGTGATGGGTGGTACGGTGATGCTGCTGGTACGCTTTCTTCCCATGGTTGCGGTTATCTATCTGGCGCAGAGTCTGGCCAGCAAGAAATATGTACCGGCCGGTTCGGGTACACTTGCGACAACATCCCCGCTGTTTGTCGGATTTCTGATTGTGATTGTGCTGATTGTCGGAGCGCTGACATTTTTACCGGTTCTGGCGCTTGGGCCGCTTGCGGAATTCTTTACGCAGCTGCATGTACTCGGTTGAAAGGGCAGGTGATATGCTATGAAGCAGGTAAATAAACAGGCAGTATACAGGGATTCCATACTGCAGGCATTGAAAAAGCTAGCACCCGCTGTTCAGGTGCATAATCCGGTTATGTTTATCGTATATATCGGGGCAATCTTTACTACCATATTGTTCATTGCCAATATCGCGGGGATAACGGATGAACCGTCCTGGTATGTATTCGTTATCGCGCTGATTTTATGGTTCACCGTGCTGTTTGCCAATTTTGCGGAGGCAATCGCAGAGGGCAGAGGACGGGCACAGGCGGAAAGCTTGAAAAAGTCAAGGAAGCAGGTAATTGCACATAAGCTCTCAAGCATTGCAGAGAAAGAAGCATATACCGATGTATCCTCCTCTGAATTGCAGGTGGGTGATATCTGCTATGTAAAAACAGGAGAAATAATACCGATGGACGGGGAAGTGATAGAAGGGATTGCTTCTGTCGATGAATCGGCAATTACCGGAGAAAGCGCACCGGTAATACGGGAATCCGGAGGTGATCGCAGTGCGGTGACAGGAGGCACGACCGTTGTCAGTGACTGGATCGTACTGCGGGTTACTGCCGCAAGCGGTGCGTCCTTTCTGGATAAGATGATTGCCATGGTTGAGGGAGCGGCACGAAAAAAGACGCCCAACGAAATCGCTTTGCAGATTCTGTTGATCACTTTGACCATCATCTTTCTGATGGTTTGCGCAACGCTGCTTCCGATTTCCCGGTATGTGAGAGATATGGTGGGACAGGGATCGGCAGTATCCCTGAGCAATGTGGTTGCCCTGCTGGTGTGTCTTGCCCCGACAACGATCGGTGCCCTGCTGTCCAGTATCGGCATTGCCGGCATGTCCAGACTGAATCAGGCAAATGTACTGGCAATGAGCGGACGTGCCATTGAAGCAGCCGGTGATGTGGATGTACTGCTGCTGGATAAAACCGGTACGATAACGCTGGGAAACCGGCAGGCAGTTGCCTTTCAGCCCGTACAGGGGGTGCAGGAGCAGGAGCTTGCGGAAGCAGCTCAGCTTTCCTCTCTGGCGGATGAAACTGCCGAGGGAAGAAGTATCGTTGTACTCGCAAAAAAGAAATTCAATATCCGTGAGCATTCCATGCAGCAGCTTCATGCCAGATTTATCGAATTCTCCGCAAGAACCCGCATGTCCGGCATTGATATGGACGGCGGTATGGAAATTCGCAAGGGTGCGGCAGATGCGATCAGAAGATACGTGGAGGCCGGTGGGAACACATATCCGAAGGAGTGTGAAGAAGCGGTTCAATCCATAGCTGAGCAGGGGGGGACACCGTTGGTTGTCGCTAAAAACCATAGGGTGCTCGGTGTTATCTATCTGAAGGATATCGTAAAGGACGGTATACAGGAAAATTTTGAAGCGCTGCGCAAAAGCGGTATCAAAACGATTATGATAACCGGGGATAATCCGATGACCGCCGCAGCCATTGCAGCGGAAGCAGGCGTGGACGATTTTGTCGCTGAGGCAACACCGGAAACCAAGCTGGAGCTGATTCGGGAATACCAAAGAAAGGGGCACTTAGTTGCTATGACCGGGGATGGGACAAATGATGCACCGGCCCTTGCACAGGCGGATGTCGCTGTGGCGATGAATTCCGGTACACAGGCAGCGAAGGAAGCAGGCAATATGGTGGATCTTGACTCCAGCCCGACCAAGCTGATTGAGGTTGTTCGCATCGGAAAACAGCTGCTGATGACACGCGGGGCACTGACCACATTTTCCATTGCCAACGATGTAGCGAAGTATTTCGCCATCATACCGGTGCTGTTTATGGGAATCTTTCCAAATTTGGCCGCTCTGAATATCATGCATCTGACAAGCACGACCACGGCAATTCTTTCCGCGGTTATCTACAATGCCTTTATCATTATCGCATTGATTCCCTTATCCCTGCGCGGCGTGAAATATCGGGAGCTTCCGGCGGATAAACAGCTGCGGCACAATCTGATGATATATGGTGTCGGAGGAATCATCCTGCCATTTATCGTTATCAAGCTGATTGACATGGCACTTACCATGTGCGGCATTGCTTAGGAGGTAGAAAGATGAAAAAAGGAAAAAAGACATGGATCGCGGCATTGCTCTGTATGTTGTCGATGACGCTCATTTGCGGATTGCTCTATCCGCTGGTTATGACTGTCTCGGCATCGCTGCTCTTTCCTGAACAGGCCAATGGCAGCCAGCTTACGGTGACAAGGAATGGCAAAACGCAGAATGTGGGATCCGCCCTGATCGGACAGTCCTGGACAAAGCCGGAGTATCTGATCGGACGACCAAACAGCGGCGCACCGACAAACCGCAGTGCTGTTTCCGACGAGCAGCAGCAGGCGGTTGCTGATTCTGTGGCATGGTGGCATGCATTTGATCCTCAAACAAGGGGAAAGGATATACCGGAGGATCTGGTAACGGCATCCGGCAGCGGTGTCGATCCGGAAATCAGTCCGCAGGCTGCCTATTTTCAGGTGGAGCGCATTGCCCGTGTACGAAAGATATCACAACAGAGTGTTCGCAAGATTATCGACAAATACACCACAGGCAAAACCTTCGGATTTCTGGGAGAGGAACGCGTCAATGTGTTAAAGGTCAATCTGGAGCTGGATGGTTATACGATCAGTGAGTAAAGGTATTTGCATCATCTTAACATCACCTCCTATCTGCTAACGGCACATTAACCTGACCGCTGTTAGAATATAGGTGTAAGGAAGGTGATGGATATGTTGAGTACCATCGATATCGTAATCAGTGCGGGAGGTATTCTGCTTGCGGCTGGTCTGCTGTATGCAGCCTACCGTCTTATGAAATCTGCCGTTGATACCAAGCAGTGCCATATGCACTGAAGTAAGACATTTTAAACAAAGCAATAACGATGTAAAGGAACCCTGGCGGTACCTGTAAAAGTAGCGTGTAAGCACACAGTGTCCTACATGCTCTAGCAGGTACCTTTTTTTATAGAAATCTGCTGCAGCTGAAAAACAGCACGGATAAAAGAAAGCGCCCGCATCTTGTCGAGGAACAGAGAGAACCCTACTTGTTCATTTCATTTTATACTGAAAAAAGCACCTGATCGTATCGGTGCGTTCATTCACTGTACGTACAGGTGCTGATTGAAAACAGTGCTGCGGTTTCCCTGTTTTTTGGATGATCATCTGCCATGGCGGTATGCACGCTCCAGCGCTGTATACGGTGCACCTTGCGCGCTGTACCTGCGAGCATGTAAATCACGATCACGATCACGATGCCCAATACAAGGCAGAACAACCGGTTTTCGATGGCTGTTTTGGTGTCCAGAATGACAAGGGATGCATTCAAGGCTGAAATGGCATTGATCACCTGCTTGTATTTGTATTCCGGTAGAAAGAAGCCGATATAACCCAGAAGCATGATGACCAGCATTGCATACTGCTGAGGAATCAGCAGCTGGAAGAAAACGAAGAACAGCACGATCCCGGCCAGTGTACCGATGAAACGGTGGCGTATCCTTTCCAGTGTTTCGGAAAATTCCAGCTGTGTCAGGGACATCACGACGATGCTGATCCATAACGGCTTGGAAAGCTGGAGGATGGAGGCGATGAGCATGGCAAGCGATATTCCCAGCGACATGCGAAGAATATAGCTGCGATGCAACCTACTGCGCTGAAACTGCTCTTTCAGGGTACAGCCGTCTCTGCCGATGCCCTTTCGTTTCCAATTCAGGACGATACAGCCGCAGATCAGCAGTGCTCCAAAGCTCACGCATGCCAGGCGTGCAGGAAACTGCGTCCAGGGAACATAGGTGGATTGTGAAAATACAAAGCAGAGCAGAAAGGAGATGTTCGCCTTCATTTCCATTGGCTCACTGATGAGTGCCAGCAACAAAACGAGAAACCAGAAATTGATGAGGAAAGCGAGAGCGGGGTGCAGCAATGCACTCTGCGCAGCGATTCCCCCGCCGATATACAGCAGCAGAACAATGCAGCATATAGCGCCGGGGCGTACATGCAGCTCGCTGTTGGGAAGCATGGTGAAGCCTACGGACAGGGCTACGGCAGTCAGCGTATTCTCCGCATGAAACATCATTTGAAACAAAAAGATAAAGCCGACATTGATAACAAACCGAAAAGCATTGTAGAGCGCTTCTTTAGCAAAGGACATACTGATTTTGCGCATGACATCACTCCTTTTTTAACCTTTTCTTGCTTTTTTACAAAGTTTCCGTTATGATGTGCATATAGTAAATATCAATGAATAGTACATAATCATGTACTAATTGTATTGTATCCGTTTTTGAAAATATGTCAATACCAAACGAAGGAGGATATCACCATGAACCACACGACTTCCATGCAGGAACTGATTCGATTGCTGCCGCACTGGCACTATAAAGTAGAGCGCAGCATCCGCCGGCAACAGAAATCAAGACAGATCAGCTATGAAACTTATTTCTGTCTGATGACGCTGAAAAACTGCGGACAAATGAAAATGGGAGAGCTCGCAAAGGCAATGCGTCTCAGCAAGCAGCAGGCTACCCACATGATTGACAGTCTGCATCGCTATGGTCTTGTGGAACGAAGTGAAAATCCTGGCGACCGGCGAAGCATCTATATAGGAATCACAGCACAGGGCTTTCGCTTTCTAAAGGAAAATGCGCTGGATGCCACAGCATTATATGAACAGATGCTGCAGAAGCTCAGCGACAGGGAAATCGCAGCTTTTGAACAAGCCGTCCATACCATGCTGGAGGTACTTACAAAGCTGGATTAGCAGGTAAGTGCTGAATACAAATAGTTGCAGCGCAGCATTTCCATATAGAATAGAAACCGGTTACTTTATGAAGCTATATCAAAATGGGGAAAGGAAGCTGATCACCGGTGTAAACCATCATTCGCTTCCTTCTGCATGGGCTGAGGCATTTCAAGTAAGAAGCCTTTAGCCACAATGAAAAGTAAAATGCTGTTTCAGAGCTGAAAAAAAGCGTGTAAAACGCAGGCGATCGTTAAAGCAAAAGAAAAAAGACGCTTCATGATTTCAAGTTCTTTCTAATTTAGGGTGTTTGCGGACAGAGGAAATTCAGCTTCCATTGATAAAAGTGTTGAATCTCCTGTTTAAAGTTACCCAAATCGTTTAAGAACCGATAGCAGATGAAACGCCTTTTTTTAATGCTGCTTGATAAATCGAAGTCCTACGAAATCCACCCGAATTTCAGGCATGCCTTATAGATGCCGTCATCGACATTGCGCTCGGTAACGTAATCCGCCTTTTTCTTCAGCGCATCGCAGGCATTGCCCATAGCAATACTGAACCATGCATCATCAAACATAACCAGATCGTTATAATCATCCCCGAATACGACAACATCCTCCACAGGGCCGCCAAGGCGCTCCATCATATCCAGAATGCCTTCCTTCTTGCGGTCATGCTGAAACATCAGATACGTCTCGACAAAGCGAAGATTCCCCAGCGTATCCTTTTTCGTAAGTCTGTGCTCCTCCTCTTTGGGAACGGATATGTAAAGCTTATAAATATCCTTTACCTGATCAATGTCAAAGTCCGCATGGAATATGTAATTGGTTGGTTCCTTCCGCTCACCGCACTGCCGCAAGAAACGATCATCCACATCGTACACATCGATCGAATCATCCAGCATCACCAGTGCACCATAGCCCAGAGCGCGTGCTTCCTTATAAACTGCGATTGCCTTCTGCCGGTCTAGCGGTGTATTCATGATCAGCTCATCATTGATCACCAGACCGTTCCCTCCGCAGCATACCATGTTATGCAAACCCGAAGCTTCCATAAAGCCCCTTGCTTTATAGTGAGCTCTTCCTGTGGCGATTGCGACAAAATGTCCTGCCTCCTGCAGTCTGTCCAGCGTCTTTTGGGCACTGGGAACAATTTTTTTCGTCGCATTATCCGTCAGCGTACCGTCAATATCGAAAAACATATACTTTTTCTTCATGAAATCCATCCTCCTTTATCGTCTTTATCATAACGGCTAGGAGGGAAATTGACAAGAAAAAAACGATGCTGGGCAGCGATTGCAGGCTGTTGTCTTTCCCTTACCGACAGCTGTAGGCATCCTGTTTTTCAGCGTTTGCTCATAATTTTTCAGCTTATGCACAAGCTAAGTAAAGAGAAAAGGAGTTGTGTTTATGAAAATCGGATACGCCTGTATATGCCTTGATGCGCAATTTCATTTTGAAACCTGCATCCAGAAATTTGCGACAGAGGACCGTCTGCGCAGTATTATCCGTGCTAATCTGGAAACACTGCAAAAGCTGCTGGAGTATAATGCAGGGCACAACATCCGTATGTATCGTCTGTCCTTCGACCTGATTCCCTTTGGCTCCAGTCCGGTCAATACCATACCCTGGCTGGATGAATTTGCTGCGCAGTTTCAAAGCCTGGGGGACTATGTACGAAAAAACAATATGCGTGTATCCCTGCATCCCGGTCAGTACTGTGTGATCAATTCACCGCGAGAGGATGTCGTAGAGCGCAGTATCGATGAGCTACTGTATCATGCGTCCATTCTGGAGGCGATGGGATTGGATGCAACACATAAAATGGTGCTGCATGTCGGTGGCATCTATGGCGATAAGCAGCAGGCGATGCAGCGCTTTGCAAGGGTATACCGGCGTTTGGATCCCATCATTCAAAAGCATCTCATAATAGAAAATGACGACCGCTACTATACAGTAGAGGATGTCTTGTATTTGTCAGCGCAGCTTTCGATTCCGGTGGTATTCGATAATCTGCATCATGCCATACTTCCTCCACCAGTAGAGCGCACACAGCTGGAATGGCTCCGTCTGGTATCCGGCACATGGAAAAAAGAGGATGGCATCATGAAAATACATTTCTGCCAGCAGGATGTGAAAAAGCGTAAGGGAGCACATGCGATGCACATTGATGCCGATACATTTCTGGAGTTTATCCGCGAGCGGGAAGGGCTGGATATGGATATCATGCTGGAGGTAAAGGATAAAAACATATCCGCAATCAAATGCAGGAATCTGTTAGAGAAAACGCTGCAGGATGCACAAGCGGAGTGGAAGCGATACCGGCTGTTGTTTTTACTCGACAGTACCCGCCTGTATGAGGTCTGGAATACGCTTATGCACAGCAGCTGTGGGATTCAAAGTCTTGATTTTTATCATGTATGCGAGGATATCGGCAGAAGAGTGCACACCGCTTCGGATGTTTCGCGTATGCTGCAGCATGTAATACAGAATACGGACTGGACACAGCGTACAGCTAATCTGCTGCTACGTGCTGTAACGGCATATGAAGCCCGGGAAAAAAGCCTGGAGCAGCTGCTGGACACCCTGCTTCGAGCGTGTGAGCGTGAACAACGGTATGACCTGTATGATGCGGTGCTGCTTCTGAAAACCTATGAGGTATAAAACCGTAAGGATGAGACATACTACCTATGACAGGAGGCTGGAATATGAATAAACTAGTACAGAAAGCAGCGTGTATCGCGCTTTTGGCAGCACTGATGGGCGGCTGCAGTATGAATGACAAGAAGGATGCAAATACGAAAACAAACGAGACCAAGGAAGCTGCGGAAAAAAGCGTAAAGGACGCCAAGAACAAGACGGAAGACAGCATTGATAATGTCATGAATTATTTCAAGGATAAAGGTCTGAAATATGAAAATTCCAAGGCGATCACCGATATTGACTTTGCGGCTTATGAGGGCAGAAGCTTTGATTACAACGGAAGCACCGGATATTTGTATCGCGTGAAATCCGATGATGACAATATGAAAAAGGTCCTGAAGGAAGCAAAGGATAACGGCAAGGTGAAGGTCAGCATCAATAATAAGGAACAGGAATACGGTGCCAAGGTAAACGGTGATTTCCTATTCCTCTACGATACCAATGCAGATTGGAATGATGTTGTCACGGCATTCCCGAATTATACCTATGCAGGTACGGGGACAACCGGAACCAACGGAACAAATGGTGTAAGCGAGCCCTCCAATCCGGGGACTACGAAGAATGCGAATGAGCAGAACAGCAATGTCAATACACCAAATGATGCCAAAAACGGAATGGAAGACTAAATAGCTTACATAGAAAAGCGGATGCACCTCATTGTGAATCTGCTTTTTTTATACAGCCATCGTATGAATCTTTCAAATATAGGGTAGGGAAGCTCACTTGCAGTAATAGCATGCATTTTTTTATATAGGACAGCGTATAGGGTAAGCCGCTATGCTGATGATATTGCTGTGTTCCCATATTTTTATAGATAAATTGCATTGTTACATGTATAATGTAACAATAGGGCATATCATAAAGACATCAAGAAAGGATGTGCCTTATGATGAGTGATAGAAAACTGGCAACAATGATGTTGAATGCTGTATGGAATGAGGATGTCAGAGGTCTGCGTCGCGTACTTCGCATGGGAGCGGATCCAAACTGGATATTCAATGGATATCCGATTCTGATTCATGCTGTTTTCACAAGAAATGAAAAAATTATGATGCTGCTGATCAAGGCAGGGGCCGTGCAGGTTGAGGAGGCACTGGGCTTTGCACTGGATCGCTGTGTGGGAGAGATGATATTTCCGCTGGCATTTCTGGGAATCGTGCCAAAGGAGGAAGAGGTCAAGGAGGAATTCGGACCTTACCCGTCCCGGTACTGTCCGCTCGATTATCCGCTTCCTGCACGAGCATAGACGGGAGGAATTATGAAACGATGTGCTGCCTGTATCCGTATGCTTCAGCTTTTGCGTTCCCGCGGGTTTATGACGCGCGAGGAGCTGGCACAGGAGCTGAATACCAATGTTAGAAATATTCTGGAATATCGCAAGGAGCTGGAGGAAGTGGGGTATGTGATTGAAGGGACGACCGGAAAATACGGCGGTTATCAGCTGAAATCCGGAACGCTTCTTCCCGTGGCGGGGCTGTATGAGGAGGAGCTGCGCTCCCTTCAGGAATCCAGACGCTATCTGGAAAGCCACCGTGATTTTCTGCCTTATGCAACATATTGCAGAGCAATTGATAAATTTCTGGCAACAACCACGCTGCAGGTGCGGGAAAGCGGCGTGTATGTGGAAGAGAGCGCGGATGTAACCGGTGCAATGATATCGATGATACGCATCTGTGAGCAGGGAAGAGATGCCCTTTTTGCAGTGGAGCTGCAATATAAAAGTCTTCATGCTTCTGATTTTGAAACCATCGTCATTCAGCCCTATGAAATCATCAATGTAAAGGGCAGCTATTATTGTCTTGCATATTCGCTGAAGGCCAGAGCTTATCGAAACTTCAAATTCAGTGAGGAGCGTATGCGGAATGTGCGGCTGACCAGACGTCCGTTTGTACGGGATGCGGACTTTCATATCCGTGATTATATCGGGAAGACAGGACTGATCCGTGATGAAATCATCGAGCTGAAGCTGTATGTCTATGGAGAAAGCGCCCGCCTGATCAGTGAAAAAAAGCCCGGTATTTCTCCGGTGCTGGAATGGGTGGATGAGCAGACACTGTATCTGACCACCATGATGGAGGGAAGAATCAGTGCGCGTAATTTTCTGCTGTCGCTGGGAAACCAGTGCCAACTTGTCAGTCCGCAGGACCTGAAGCAGGAAATCCATGCGATTGCAAAAGATATGCTCGCTTTATATTCCTAATTTCTCTTACATCTGGTATAATTTTACCTGGAGAGTGAGTTGATACGCAATGCTGCATCTTACAGATATAAAGAAATATGAGCGCTGTCCCAGAGCCTTCTGGCTGTCACGGCGCCAAAAAAAGGAATTTGTTCCCTTTGTAAATTATAATGAAAGCATGAGCGAGCTGGTAAAGCAGCTGCTGATGATCCGCGAAGAGGATGCGTTCGTCGGACAGGCGAATGACAGTGGGGAACTTGCATTACAGGCGCTGCATGAGAAAAAAGTGCTCATCCACGCCCGCTTTGTCTATGAAGATTTAAGAATCAACGTACCGTTTCTGGTACAGGAGGATGGCAGGCGTATTCTTTATTTCACCTATCGCAGCTGTTTTCCCAAGGAGCATGAGGCTGTCCGTATGGCACAGTATCTGGCGGTGCTGGAAAAGCTGGGGGTCTCGATTGATGCAGTGTATGCCATTCATCTGAATGCGGCGTATGTCCGAGGAAAAGAGCTGGATGTCAGACAGCTGCTGATCGTTGATGAATATTTATACAACGGTAAGAACAAGGCGCACAAAACGATTCGGGAATTGCTGGATAAGCAGGAAATCGATTTGGATGCCATGCTGGAAAAGCTGCATGCCTGTGAGGCTATGGACGATATCCCCGTCAAGCGAAGTCATGTGTGTACACGCGGCGGCAAGTGTATGTATTATGACGACTGCTTCCCGGAAGTGCCGGCGGATGATTCCATTTTGAATCTGGTGCAGGCTGCTCAAAAATATGAAATGCATGAGGAGGGGATCACCACCCTGCGGGATGCGGATATCGATCGAATCGAGGGAACACGTCATCAGTATGCGCAGATCATGGCGGCCCGCAATCACGGACTGTATGTGGATAAGGGAGCGCTGCGCTGCTGGAAGAAGGCACATATCCAGACACCGGTTTCCTATCTGGATTTTGAATGGGAAACCTATGCGTTTCCTCCGTATGAGGGTATGAAGCCCTTTGATGTCCTGGTTTTCCAGTATAGTCTGCATATTGAGGAGCAGCAAAAGCTGCGTCATGTCGGCTTTATCGGAGAGGGGGACTGCCGCAGGGCTTTCCTTGAGCATCTGCTTGCCCATATTCCGAAGACGGGAACGATTCTCGTCTATAATATGGATGGGGCGGAAAAGCTGCGTCTGGTACAGCTGGCACAGCAGTTTCCGGAATATGAGGAGCGTTTACGTGCTGTGTGGGAGCGTATGGTTGATCTGTCACTTCCGTTTTCAACCGGAAATGTCTATGATATCCGGATGGCAGGCTTTTACTCGCTGAAGAGGCTGGTACCTGTATTCTCTGATTACAGCTATCAGGATCTGGAAATTTCCTATGGTATGGATGCGGTTGAAAAATGGAGGGAATACTGTACGGCTGACGCAGAAAAAAAGCAGGAAATCTATGGGCAGCTGGAGCAATACTGTGCCATGGATACCTATGCTGAATATATCGTGTATCATGCCCTGGAGGATATGATGCGTGACTAAGCGACATATGGGAGCCTATTTGTGTGCTCTGCTGTTATTTGGCACACTGGGTCTGTTTGTACGGCAGGCGCATGTCGCAGGTGATGTGCTGGCCTTTCTGCGAACGCTCATCGGTGCCGCGTTTCTGGGTGTTCTTCTTTTGCTTCAAAGACATCGCATACAGAAAATCGGTGGCAGGCAGCTGCTGTATGTACTGCTGTCTGCCGCCTTTCTGGGCTTTAACTGGGTCTTTCTGTTTGAAGCCTATGTCGCAGCTACGATTTCCATTGCAACGGTGATATATTATACAGCACCGCTGCTGGCGCTTCTGGCGGCGGTCTTCCTCTTTCATGAGTCTGTAACTTTGCGTATTGTATTGGGCATCGTACTGACGATGGGAGGCCTTTTGTGCATAACGCAGGTAACGGGCACTGCTGTGCAGCTCAAGGGAATACTGTTTGCGGCTGCCGCTGCACTGTGCTATGCGGGTGTGTTGCTTACAAACCGGTTCCTTCATGATATCGACGGTCTGTACTTTACCTTTTTGCAGCTGCTGTGCTCTGCAGGTATTCTGTTTGTTTATCTGCTGCTGGAAGGACGCATTCAGCTGATACCAGAGCTTCCGGCAGCCTCATGGCCCTGGATCATGTGTATCGCCGTGGTGCATACCGGAGTCGCCTATGCGCTGTATTTTACTTCACTGCATCATCTTACCAGCTCGCAGGCAGCCGTTGGCAGCTACCTTGATCCCTGTATAGCGCTTCTATTGTCGATTTTTCTTCTGCGTGAGCCGTCCACCCTGATGCAGGGAATCGGAATTGCTGCCATAGTAGGCGGTATTATAATCAGTGATTCACCAGCATGAACCGTGTCTGGTGAATTTTTTTGTCAGCAGTCTTTCTGCCACTGCAGTTTCTTTGACAAAGGCTGTACAGCGGGTGAAGACTGCCTGTGCTGTTCATAAGGGGGTTCATCAAAGAGCTGTCAGTACAGCTGCACAGTGAATACGGGCGGTACTGCCGTAACTTCAGGCAGATGTATCACCTGCAGAAGCAGGGACTCCCATGGACATAAGAGCCTTGTTTCCTATGAATGCTGGAATCATCCGGACAAAGGCGGGTAAGGGTCACAGGGATACTCTTTCAAATTCCGCCAAAGCTGTGGTACAATAAGCAAAAGGAAGTGAGCATATGCTGTATGATCTTTACCGGAAGCAAAAGACTTCCCCACAGAAAGCAATGGAAGGTCAATTTCTGTTTGGCATATACAGGCTGGAGGAATGGAAGGGTCTGGTAGAAGCCTTCGGGTTTTCACCGGGGACCCTTGTGGAGCTGAATCACATGGATCAAAGCCGCACGCTGCATAAGCTGGACAGCTATTACGGCTACTGCTTTGGCTTTGTACATCCGCTGAAAGTCCGTAAGGAAGCCGCAGCAGGTATTGGTTTATACTGCCGGCAAAGGGAAGTGATTCTAATCAGTGAGAATACGGATCAGCTGCTGGATTTTTTTCGGCTGCTTCAGCAGCTTCCGGCAGCACAGCTCAGTGCTGAGCATATTCTTTCGCTGTTCTTTGAATTCCTTTTGAAGAAGCATAAGGAGGAGCACGATCAGCTCGAGGATTTGATTGAGGAGCTGGATAATGATGTTCTGAATGATAATCTGCAAAATTTCAATCAGCGGATTACCGGAATCCGAAACAGGATTCGCTACCTGCTGCAATATGATGAGCAGTTCAGCGATGTATGCGAGGAGCTGCTGGAGGATGAAAACGACCTGTTTGCCCGAGAGCAGCTGCACCATCTTCGCATCTGTTCCGATCGGGTGGAACGACTGGGACAGCATACCCGCACCCTGCGCGATTACAGTGTGCAGGTTCGTGAATCCTATCAGGCGCAGGTGGATATCCGCTTGAATCGCATGATGTATATATTTACGATCGTTACGGTGATTTTCCTTCCGCTGACACTGATTGTCGGCTGGTATGGCATGAATTTCACAGGAATGCCGGAGCTGCATTGGAGGTATGGATATCCCTTTGTCATCATTCTTTCTCTTGTTTCCATCGGTATCTGTGTATGGTCTATTTACCGAAAACGGATACGAAAATAAGAGGGAGGAAGACTTCACGGATAGCGTATGCGCGTCACTCTGGCTGTATTGCATAGGGGAAACGTATGAGATGGAGCGGTATGTGTAAGGATTTAGACAGGCTTTGCAGAGGACAGGTCATGGATACTCATCGGTTGTCTGTTATAGACCTTGTGGGACATCGGTAGAAACAACGATATAGAAATTACTGCCACGCATATATTTGTTTTCGCCCTTATTCAAGCTGTTTTAAAGATATAAAGCGGTGAATGGTAACGAAACATAGGAAGGAATGTGTAAAAAATAGCGGAAATAAGTTGACAAAGGCTAACAAATTGCATATACTAAAGGAGAAGTTAGACAAATATAACAAGATTGTGGTACATTCCTTCTCACGTACTGTATTCTTTTTCCTCTATAACTTTACAACCCAATGATAATCAGCTCTGACTTCTATTTATAAAGGACGGTTCCTCGACCGTCCTTTTATCTGGAAGACGTGGAATTCAAATGGTGAAATCCACAATGCAACGCCCAATCAAATGCTTAACTAGACTCGTGAACTGTCTTTTGGACGCAGGACTCTATATTTCATTGTAAGATAGATACGCCTGCTTACCGGAAGAGGTGGTGTAATTTTTAAAATAAAAGTTGACAAAGGCTAACACATGGTGTATTCTATAGGAGAAGTTAGATAAAACTAACAAGACTGCAGAGCGTTCCTTTCTCACGTGCTGCTGTATTGTATCCTCTATAACTTTACAACCAATACTATCATCTGACTTCTTTTCTGAAAGGCGGTTTCCTCGACCGTCTTTTTTTAGTCCCTTTAAGAAGCCATGCAGGCAGCCAGACGGGATTAGCATCCTGTCTTATCTCTGGGACAGGCAAGTGTAAGGGCTATCTTAAAAAACATCATCAAAAACACGTAAAATCCGATGGGAGAAGCCGGAAAAGTATGGTAAGATTATAGCGCAAGTGAGGAGTGTGTATTGCTATGGCTTTTTTACCAACGACCAGAGAGGAAATGCTGGAGCAGGGATTCGAGAGTGTTGATTTTGTTTATGTGAGCGGAGATGCCTATGTGGATCATCCGTCCTTCGGCTGTGCAATTATAACGAGAACATTGCAGGCATACGGCTACAGCTGTGCTATTCTGCCGCAGCCCGACTGGCACAACGATGAGGAATTTACACAATTCGGTGAGCCGCGTCTGGGGTTTCTTGTATCTGCCGGAAATATTGATTCCATGGTGAATCATTATTCTGTCAATAAGCGAAGAAGAGATAAGGATTCCTACAGTGATGAGGGAGTTATGGGAAAGCGGCCGGATCGCCCGACCATTGTCTATACGCAGATATTAAAGCGTCTGTTTCCGCATAAGCCGGTTCTGATTGGCGGTATTGAGGCAAGTCTGCGGCGTCTTTCCCATTATGATTACTGGGATGATAAGGTGCGCAGAAGCATCCTCATCGATTCACAGGCTGATTTATTGATGTATGGGATGGGAGAAAACACCATCATCGAGGTTGCCGATGCATTAAACAGCGGATTGCGGGCAGAGGATCTCTGCTATATCCGGGGAACCTGCTGGAAAACCAAAGCTCTGGAATACCTGAGCGATTATGTGCTGCTGCCCTCCTATGAAGCGGTGTGTGCAGATAAGCATACGTATGCAAAGAGCTTTCACATACAGCATGAAAACATTGATGCCATCGCAGCCAGTGTGCTGGTGGAGCCATATGACGGCTGGTATGTCGTACAGAATCAGCCTCCGCTGCCGCTGACGCAGGAGGAAATGGATTTCACCTATTCGCTGCCCTACGAGCGCACCTATCATCCTCGCTATACATATATTCCTGCGATTGAAGAGGTACAGTTTTCCATTGTCAGCAACCGCGGCTGTTTCGGCTCCTGCGCTTTCTGTGCAATTACGCATCATCAGGGACGCGTGATTTCCACAAGAAGCAGGGATTCCATCGTCGATGAAGCGAAGCGTATTACGGAAATGCCGAATTTCAAGGGCTATATTCATGATGTCGGAGGACCGACTGCCAATTTTTCAAGAGAAGCCTGCGATAAGCAGCGGGAATACGGCGCGTGTAAGAATCGGGAGTGTCTGTTTCCCAAGGGCTGTGCAAATCTGAAGGTGGATCACAGCCGCTATCTGGAAATTCTTCGGACAGTGCGCGCACTGCCAAGAGTGAAAAAGGTGTTTATCCGTTCCGGTATCCGCTATGATTACCTGATGTATGATAAAAATGATGAGTTCTTCGATGAGCTTGTACAGCATCATATCAGCGGTCAGCTGAAGGTCGCTCCTGAGCATATCAATGCGGCAGTGCTGGATAAAATGGGGAAGCCGAGAAAAGAGCTGTATCTGAAATTTGTGGATAAATTCAAGCAGAAGAATGAGCAGTTCAACAGGAATCAGTTCATTGTTCCCTATCTTATGAGCTCTCATCCCGGCAGTGATCTGCAGGCGGCGATCGAGCTTGCCTGCTATCTGAAAAAAATCCACTATACGCCGAAGCAGGTTCAGGATTTCTATCCGACTCCGGGGACACCGGCAACCTGTATGTATTATACCGGTCTGGATCCGAAGACGATGCGTCCGGTTTATGTTGCACGAACCTATGAGGAAAAAGCGATGCAGCGGGCACTGATGCAGTTTACCTATCCGCAAAATTATGATCTTGTCTACAAGGCGCTGAAGACAGCCGGCCGTATGGATCTGGTGGGGAATTCACCGAAATGTCTGATACCGTATCGCAAGGGGCATACCGGAAATAAGTTTGCAGGAGGAAGACAGAAGGAGCAGCACAGAAAGTCCTATGCAAATAAAGCTTCGAAACCGCAGCGAAGGGGGAACCGCTCATGAAAATCTTTCGTGAGGTGCTCGTGATCTTCGGACTGTATTATGTCGGAGAGCTGATCAGTACGACGTTGTCCCTGCCGCTTCCCGGAAGTCTGGTCGGTATGATTCTGCTGTTTGTGCTGCTGCAGCTGCATATTGTTGAGCTGGAGCAGATTGCGACGGTTTCCGATTTTCTACTGGGACATCTGCCGTTTTTCTTCCTTCCTGCCGGTGTGGCGCTGATGGCCAGCTTTTCTGCGATGAAGGGCTTATGGATCTGGATGATGGTCATCTGTCTTGTGACAACGATCATCACGATGGGCTGCAGCGGGCGTATCATCCAGCATATGATGGAAAGGAAATCAAAGCCATGAAAGAGCTGCTGAAAAATCCGATGTTCGGCATCCTGCTTTCGCTGGCAGCCTTTGAGGCAGGACTCTTACTGCAAAAGAAGACAAAGCTGATTTTCCTCAATCCGCTGCTTACCGCCATCATGATGGTCATCGCTGTGCTCATGCTGAGTGGAATCGGGCTGGAAACGTATCAGCTGGGTGGTGATATCATTTCCTTGTTTCTTGGTCCTGCCACCGTGGTTCTGGCTGTTCCGCTGTATCAGCAGGTGCACAGCCTGAAAAACTATTTTGTTCCGATCATGGTAGGGATCGTCTGCGGAATTGCTGTCGGACTGGTATCCACGCTGCTGTGTGCCTGGCTTGTACAGATGGAGCCTGCCATCATCGCCAGTCTCGTGCCGAAATCCATTACAACGCCGATCGGCATGGAGCTGAGTGTTGAACTGGGCGGTATTCAGGCAATTACCGTACTTGCTATTCTGGTCACCGGCATCATCGGTGCCGTTGTGGCTGAATTTGTTTTCCGTGTTTTTCGCATCGAGCATCCGATTGCGCGGGGAATTGCACTGGGCTGCAGTGCCCATGCGATCGGAACCAGCAAGGCTTTGCAGCTCGGGCATGTGGAAGGCGCAATGAGCTCTCTTGCGATCGGTGTATGCGGAATTCTCACGGTTTTTCTCGCACCGCCGGTATGGAGTCTGGTATCTGCTTTACTATAATTCCATAACTGCATTGCATATGTATAAAAGGCAGGCACACGCATAGTTCGCGAGCCTGTCTTTTTCGTATCGGTATGCTTATATGGGAGGAATATTCAGCTCTTCACTGATTTCAAGCAGTAATCTGCAGTCACGATTATGCAGTGTGCCATCAATGGGAAGTGCAAGCAGCCTTTGGAATGCACATACATTTTCTGTAAAGGAGGCATTGCTTTGGCTCTTGTCATAGGCCTTCAATACCTTCCTTAGCAGCATCTCCATGTCCGATTCCTTCAGCTGTTCACATAAGGCAGGGGGCTCACGCTTCAGAATATCAGCATCCTGCAGGCTGTGGTACAGGTGTTTTGCTTCCTTTTTCAATACCTGCTGCCATTCCGCTTTGGAAGCAGCTGTCCTGCTGCTTTGGCACTGGGCGAGCCAGGCATACAGAAGCGATTTTCCAAGAAACAGCTTCAGTATTTCATAGCTGCCATTTGTCTCTTGCAGCAGCAGCTCCCATGCATCCCATGGCAGAAGCTGTGCAGGCTCCTTTGGCAAAGCATTTACAAGCGCCTGCAGTGCGCGCTTCCTGCTGTTAATTTTATCCTTGGCTGCGGCACTGTCTGCACCACCGGCTTCTATATGAAGCTGGTTGTACAGCGCAGCTTCGCTTATCTCCTGCTCATCTGTTGCACATACGGGAACACAGGTCTGAAGAAAACGCTGCCACTGTTCTTGCTCGTGTGTCGTGGAAGAGGCTGTCCCGCAGGCAGCAATCGACACAGAGCAGGACATATGCTTCTCAAAAACCTCCTCAGCGATTTTATATACGCGCTGATGAAGGAGAAGCCAGGGCGGCAGGAACGCCGGATTCGTCTCCCTTGAAAGCTGCATCCAGATATCCTCCGCGCGCTGACGGAGCAGCTCCGCCGGCAAGGTAGGATTCAGATAGCGCAGAGCATACAGGAAGGCTTCAAAGGAAAACGACGGTTTGTTTTTTTCATGCAGCTTGTGCAATGATTGTAGCATTGGCTGAGTCTGTATATGCAGCTTTGGCATCATATAAACGATGAGCTCACTGTGTACGCCCGGATACAGGTGCAGGACGATATGAGCGGCATGGAAGTGCTTTGCACGGATATCGATTTCATATCCGGCAGTCTGTGTTTCGTCCACATACAATGGGATTTCAGGTGTTCTTCCATCCTCTTTTGTCATGAAGAAATCTTCATAGACAAGAACGCTGTTGTGCTTCATTGTAATGCGGAGCATGGCATTCGGTATATTGAAAAGTCCCAGACCACAGGTGGCATGGATCTGTAACGTACCTGTTGCGATAGTATCACCCCCTACTTTACGGTATGTGAATGCAAAGAAACGGCATGGTGGTTTCGCCTACATCTTTATGTGAATTATGGGATGATTGCATGGAATTGTGGATTTCAAAGTACAGCTGTTGACCATCCAGGGCTTCCGTATTATAGTATGTGTAAATGTTTCATGCAGGGAATATGAAAGGCAAAGGTACGTGCTTTTATAAGAAATGAGGAAGTGATTGCTCATGTACTTCGCTGCAAAATAGCAGTCCGATGGATACGATAAATCCTTTGTGCACAAAGGAACTGCGCATGAAAGAAAAGGCGAAGCACAGGATGATGAAGCACTCGATCATCCGTTTTTATAAAGCGTATGGTGTTACACAGCCTACATTTGAAGAAGACACAGCCGGCAGGCTGAGCGACTTGTTTATCGAACAGGCAGGAAGCTCCACCAGACTCTTTATTTCAAAAGCTCAAAGAACGCCGGATTACGGAATTGCGGATTCCTGGCGGCTGCCGCGGTCCTGCATCAGGAGGTGCAAACATGAATAAACAAAAGAAACCCTTATATTTTTATTATCTGCTGATACTGATTGTCATTGTTGCGGGAAATATGCTGTTTTCCGCAATGGAACAGAGTCGAATCAAGGATGTCAGCTACAATACCTTTATTAAACAGACAGAACAGAAAAAGATCGACAAGGTGGAAATCGGTGATCAAAGCATCAGCTATACGCTGAAAAAGGATGAAAAGACGATTTATCAGACGGAAACGATGGAAACGGATACCGCGCTGTCTCAGCGGCTGTATGATGCCGGGGCAACCTTTACAAGAGTACACACGAAGGAAATGAATCCCTGGCTGTCCTTCCTGATAACGGGTATCCTGCCGATTATTCTGCTGTTCTGGTTCGGTAACCACATGTTTAAGAAGATGCAGAAGAAAATGGGCGGTGATGCCATGAGCTTTGGGGGAGGCGGCTTAGGCGGCTTTGGAAAGAGCGATGCGAAAATATATGTAAAATCACAGACAGGGAAAACCTTTCTGGATGTGGCTGGACAGGAGGAAGCCAAGGCTGCGCTGCAGGAAATGGTGGAATTTCTCAAAAGTCCCCAGCGCTATACCCAGATCGGTGCACAGATGCCAAAGGGAGCTCTGCTTGTCGGGCCTCCGGGTACCGGGAAGACACTGCTTGCGAAAGCGGTGGCAGGGGAAGCAAATGTACCGTTTTTCTCAATCAGCGGTTCGGAATTTGTCGAGATGTTTGTCGGGCGCGGAGCTGCCAGAGTCCGTGATCTGTTCAAACAAGCCAGAGAAAAGGCACCGTGTATCGTGTTTATTGATGAAATCGACACCATAGGAAAGAAGCGGGATGGTGCAGGTGTGGGTGGTAATGATGAACGGGAACAGACGCTGAATCAGCTGCTGGCGGAAATGGACGGCTTTGACGGAAGTACCGGCGTCATCCTTCTAGCTGCTACCAATCGCCCGGAATCTCTGGATCAGGCACTGCTTCGTCCGGGACGCTTTGACCGGCGCATACCGGTGGATTTACCGGATCTTGCCGGGCGTCAGGCCATTTTGCAGGTACACGCCAAGGATGTTCGCATGGGCAAGAATATTGACTTTCGTGCAATCGCAAGAGCGACTGCCGGTGCGAGCGGTGCGGAGCTGGCCAATATTATCAATGAAGCTGCCCTGCTTGCGGTCAAGGATAACCGGACACAGGTCATCCAAAAGGATTTGGAGGACAGCGTGGAAACGGTGATCGCCGGATATGAACGTAAAAACGCTGTCATATCAACCAAGGAAAAGCTGATTGTATCCTATCATGAAATCGGCCACGCACTGGTTGCGGCCAAAGCGAAAAACAGTATGCCGGTAACGAAAATCACGATCGTACCGCGAACAAGCGGTGCACTTGGCTATACCCTGCAGGTTCCGGAGGAGGAAAGCAACCTGATTACCAAGGAGGAGGCATTCACCAAAATCATGACCTGCTGCGGCGGACGTGCTGCAGAGGATCTGGTGTTCCATTCCATCACCAGTGGAGCCAGCAATGATATCGAGCAGGCAACCAAGATTGCCAGAAGCATGATTACGCGTCTGGGAATGAGTGAAACCTTCGGGATGACAGCACTGGAAACCGTGAATAATAAATATCTGGGCGGCGATACCTCGCTTGCCTGCAGCGATCAGACAGCAACCCGTGTCGATGAAGAGGTCGTCAGGCTGATACAGCAGGCCTATGAGGAAGCACGCCGCATTCTGGAGGAGAACAAGGAGAAGCTGCATGAGCTGGCAAAATTCCTGTATGAGCGTGAAACGATAACAGGAGAGCAGTTTATGGAAATCGTCAATCGCGTTCCTCAGCTCGAAACAGCACAGAATTTGTAGAAAGAAAGCGAAAAGCAGCGCTTTCTTTTGCGTTATGAAAGGCGTGCTGTGCTATAATAGAGTATGTAAATACGTGAAGCAAGCACAAGGAGGGTTCTATGCCAAATATTATTACACATAAGATTTTTGCGGAAGAAGTGCTGAAGAGCATGACCAAGCACGATATCCGTTCCATGATAGAGCGTCATCCGCAGATATTCTACATCGGCAGCAATGGTCCTGATTTCCTGTTCTTTTCTCATATCAAGCCATGGGAATCCTATAAAAGTCATGCGCTGAACAGGCTGGGCAGTGCCATGCATGCACATGGTATCAATGCGTTTTATGAAACAGCAATCGAATGCATCCGTGCACAGAAGCATGAGGATGTAAAGGAGCTGATGAGTGTTTATCTGTTTGGTCACCTGTGTCACTGGGCGCTGGATAAGACGACACATCCCTATATTTTCTATCGTACAGGGAACTGCCGGGGTGTCAGTGCAGGTCTGCATCACCGCTTTGAGTCTATGATGGATACCATGATGCTGAAAAAATACCGCGGCTTGAGTATCCGGGATTATCCGTGCTATGAAATCTGTGCATATGATGAGGATATTCTGAAGGCGATCGCCCGCATATACGTACCAGCTGCACGCAAGGTTTATCACCATGAGGTTAAGGTACACGATATCAGGGAAACCCTGAACTCCTGGTATGATGTACAGAAGCTGCTGTATGATCCTGCAAATATTAAATATCCGCTGTTAAAGGGCTTTGAGACGCTTGCACGCAAGCCCTGGGCTGTCAGCGGCAACGTTGTCCGTCCGTCTGTGGATGAGCGCTATGATGTATTGAACGAAGAGCATGCGATCTGGAAGCATCCGTGTGATGATACGATCACATCCAACGCTTCTTTTATTGATATGTTCAACGAGGCAATTGAAACGGCTGTTCGTGTGGTTGACAAGGCATACGGCTGTATAGAATACGGAGCTGACAGTCAATCTGTGCTCGAGCTTCTGCAGGATGCCGCCTACGATACCGGAATGGACGGCAAGCGGGATATGAAGTATTTCGATATTATCTATGACTGATGTAATTGCTGGTAAGGGGCATGTCCATGGTGCTATACATACGACATGCTCTTTTCTATAGGAGAGCTGTCAAAGATTGTGCATATACTGAAGGAAGAGAGGAGAATGTACTATGAAGCTGTTTGATTTGCATGCGGACATCGGATACGATGTCATGCAGAAGAAGCACACGGAAACAGATATACTGAACCGCTTTCATCTGCAGAAGTTTTTAGAGGGTGAGGTTTCTTATATCGGTATGGCATCCTTTTTTGAGGGAAGTGAAACGTGGGACTATATGCAGGATATGGTTTTGTCACTGAAAAAGGAAATCGAGCATTGCGAGATGATCGATTTGGTGCTTTGCGGGGAGGATTTAACGGAAAACGGACATATCAAGGCAATACTGACTGTGGAGGGAATGTGCGGTATCAAGGAGCATGCCAGAGAAAAAATCGAGTGGCTGTATGCGCAGGGTGTACGCATTGCCTCCTTTTGCTGGAACGAGGAAAATCTGCTGGCAACCGGCGTAAAGGGGAATCCGGAGCATGGCCTTCATCCGCTTGGGGAAGAGGCACTGCAGGCAATGATTGACTGCAATATGCTGGTGGATGTATCCCATGCCAATGAGCGAACCTTCTGGGATATTATGGCACATCCCTCAGCACGCGTTATCGCCACGCATTCCAATGCGAGAGCGTTGTGTGATCATCCCCGGAATCTTTGGGACGATCAGATTATCGCTATCGCAAAGCGGGGTGGAATCATCGGTATGAACAGTGCACCGGCGTTTGTCCATGAGCGTCCTGAAAAACGCGATATCCCTCATCTGGTTGCTCATATGCACTATATAAAGCAGCTGGCAGGAATCGAAGCACTGGCACTGGGGCTTGATTATATGGATTTCTATGAGGGCTGTGAGGAGCTGCATACAAAAAATCTGGAGGATTGTTCAAAGAGCCAGCGTTTGATTGAGGGAATGCTGACCCGGAATTTCAGTGAGGAAGAGGTAAGATTGATTGCCAGTGAGAATGCTCTGCGTAAGCTGAAAGAGGTTTTGTAAAGAAAGTTAAAAAAAGTTTTGGGCGCCCCTGAGCGCTTTTTTTTATCCTTTTAACTGCTTGAAGTCCTTTGTTTCTCATTGTATGCAAGGTTTGCATCACATAAGAATAACACGATAAATACCATGCTTGCTCGTAATGGTACTTGTTTTTATATAAGAGAAAAAGTATAATAAACACGACTTTTGTAAAATATTGTATTTGCGGTTGGAATGCCGTTTAACATTATGCAAAGGGAATGATGGAAATCGTGAAAATGGCGGGATAAGGGATTTCAGGAGGATGATGGTTATGGTTAGAGGTATGAAACGTCTGATGGCATTTTTCGTAGTATTTACACTTTTGTTTCAAATGACAGATATGCCGCTGCATGCGGAAAACAGCAGGGATGTCAGTGCTTTACTGACAGTTAAGGAAGCGTATATTGAAACAAAATCATAAGGATGTTGTGGAAAACAGGATGTTGACAGATACCGATCCGGTATCTGTATCTGTTAATTTTAAGGTGCCCGTTTTAGGAGACGGATTGACAGAAGAGGATTCTTATGTAAGAAAAGGAGATACTGCTGTAATTGAGCTTGCAACGAAGTATAAGCTGGCAGATACCGCTTCTCCAAGCTTTGCTCTGACAAGAAAGGTTGAGGAAAACGGCGGCAGCAGAGAAGTTAAAATCGGATCGCTTCGCATTGTTACAGACACTGATGCGAATAAAGTATATGCCCATATCGTTTTTGACGGTGATGATGAGGTGTTTGATGGACAGCCCATAGCCGGGGGAGGCGCCTGGTCAAATGTCAATTGTAAATTCTCAACAACTCTGGAATATAACGGTATAGGAGATGGCGCCAAGCCTGGAGAACATGCTGTAACCATTTTGGGAAAAAGCTTTTCTGTAAAGGTGCCGGAACCGCCTGTTATTATGACTAGGAAAAAAGCGGAGCTGTTGAAGGAAAGTTTGTCAGCTGGAAGGTCAAAATAGATGCGCAACAGGCAGGAGCAGCTGCAGATTTTGGCGGCTATGTATTTCAGGATAATCTGAAAAGCGTTGGAAGCTATGTGGACAGATCCTTTAAAATCGGAACGGCAGAGGATGGCAGTGATGCTGTAGAAAAAGAGGTTTCCTATGAAGCTTCACTGCTGCAGCACACATTTCCGGAATCGGCAAAAGGGATTTGCTATGTGTTTTTCAAAACGGAAATCCCGGATGCTATTTATTATGCAAACAGCGAAAAAACGATAAGAAATATCGCTGTCATCCTAAAGGATAAGGAGCAGGTCAGTACATCCAGTGCCAGTGTGAACTATGATGGAACCTGGATAAAAAAGGAATTGAATGGAATTAACCATAAGGATGGAACGATATCATGGACGATTACAGCAAATCAGCCTGCTGCATCGTTAGCGAATGCAGTCATTACGGACAAGCTGGATAGTAAATTGAACTGGCAGTCTGCAGCTTTGGAGATATATAATGGAACCTCCTGGGACGCAGGATCTGCTTCTTTTTCCAATGAACCGGCGGATGGAAAATATGAAATTGGTACTATAAATGCCAAGGTTCGACTGACAATCACGGCACAGCTCAAGGATAAATCGGAAATAGAGCATACCGTGGTATCGGTAAATAATAAAGCAACACTCAGCTGGGAAGGGAATACAGGAGTTGGCAGCAATTCTGTCTACAGCAGCATCGGATTCAATCCGATCACCAAGACGAAAGGAGCCTATGATGCGTCTGCACATACGGCGACCTGGAATGTGAACGTGGAGCAGTCCGATGTGAATGATGATTTACGTGTGCTGGAGCTGCTTGTGTATGATGCATCCTTTACCTGGGATGATGCTTATGAAATCACAGACAATACTGGAACAGACTTAACGACAGTAAGCAAAGAGGTTGTAAAGAGCTTGACTCCCAGCTGTAATCAGCGGTATGTAAAGGATTCCTTTGCTACGGAAGCTGACAGTGCTGCTGTTCCTACACTTCATCATATCAAAAAGAATGGTACGGTGATTGCGGATGTTCTGGTCGTCACAGGGACGGATGTTAACGGGCTGGCTGTGGATAAACATAATCAGAGCTTTTCTTATAAATCCCAGATTACCAATCCGAATATTTATTTGAGTAATGATAATCAGAGCGGAAACAGTGTGAAAAATACAGCTTTTCTTTATAGTGGCAATAAACTTGTGAATCAGGCAAATGCAACTGTCAGCTGTCCGAATACCATACTGTTAAAGGATGCTTTGACAGCTGTGGATGGTGCAAAGGATCTGACGAATGCTGACAATGTTAATAAACAGGCCTCAGCTGCTGATAAGCTGTATAATTATAAAGATGGCTCTGCAGTTTTCCGCCTTCAGGTCAATGCAAGCGATTTGAAGGATATGACCAATGATGTAACAACTGTCGACGGCGAACAACTGGGAGACATTACCGTGAAGGATATCCTTCCGAAGGGATGGGAGTTTCAGAATATCACAGCGGATAAAAAGTTTTTGATATATGAAGGGGTATCCGCGAACGGAAAGGTTACGGTGAAAACACTTGTTGAACCGGATTATATTACCAGTGATTTCACGAAAGCAGGAGAAGCTGCATTCACCTTTTCCTCATTGCAGAAGCCATATGTGATCCTGTTGAAGGCAGGACCAAATGAGCAGACGGCAAAGGGATATTTCGATAAGAATCAAAAGATTAGTCTTGAGAATGCTGCTTCCCTGACCGCAGAGCATATGACTGCGGAAAAGCATGTAAAGCAAAGCATACAGATAAAAAGCACCACAATATCCAAAACAAAGCAGCGACCTGACAATGGAATTCTGCAATGGAAAATCACCTACAATCCCTATATGCAGAAATATGGGAATGCGCTTATTCAGGATACCTTGTCTGAGGGAATCGAGCTGCGGATGAAATCTGATGGAGCTCTGGATATGGATGAACAAAACATAGCCATACAAGAGCTGGATATGGAAGCAGACGGTACCCTGAAGGCAGGGAAACCACTGAAGGATATAGCAAAATACATACGACATAATCCTGTAAACAGAACCTTGTATTTTACAATCCCTGATGAACAGAAAGTCTATCAGCTGATTTATCTGACCGATATAACAGGGGATTATCAAAGTACGCTATCCAATCACGCTATCCTTGCTTCCGGTCATACAGAAGAATCCGGAGTTACCGTGAATGACCAGGTTTATCGCTCAGATGCCCAATCTACAATGCAGCGCAGCGGCTGGCTGGAAATCACCAAGGTCAATGAGAAAAATATTCCTTTGGAAGGAGCGGAATTTACCGTATTCAGTAAGGAAAATGATGCTGTCATTCGAAAGGGAGTCACCCCGGTGAGTGGTGTTTTGACAATCCGGGGTCTGCCGATTGGAAGCTATTATATGAAAGAGACAAAAGCACCTGATAATTACCGGCTGTCACCGGTTGTTTATCAGATTGAGGTCATAAAGGAAGATGCATCCGTTCTTACAAAGATCAATGGAAGTAAAAACACGCTAACCCTGGTCAATACACAGGAGGGAACGAGCGGTGATTTAAAGATACGCAAGGAGCTGAAAGGAAATGATACTGATTCTGATATGGAATTCAAATTCAGAATTCAGGCAGGTAAGCTAAACAAGGAAGTAGCCTATCTTGGAGAGGGAGGAAAAAAAGACGGCACGCTTGTCTTTACGGATGGTAAAGCGGAATTTACCTTATGCGGAGGGCAGAGTATACAGCTGGTGAATCTGCCGAAGGATACAGATTATACGATTGAGGAACAGGAATATCAGGAATTGGGGTATCAGATTGAAAAACAGAATGATAAAGGAACGATCAAAGCAGACGTGCTGCAGGAAGCGGTCTTTACCAATATTCGAAACAAGGTGTTATCGCCTGTATATTATCAGATGAATGTACATATTTCATTAGATGGACAAAAGCCGCAGAACGGACAGTTCCGGTTTCAGCTGAAGGATGAGATGGGGGTAGTGCTGCAGACAGTGAAAAATGATGGCAGTGTGATTAAATTAAAGGAATTGAAATTCAGCATTCCGGGTGTTTACACCTATCAAATTACACAGATGACCAATGCTGTGGATACGATTCGATACGATGAGGGCTTGTACACCGTTATCATCACCGTCATTGAGAAGGATGGTCTTCTTACAGTGGAGAGTGTTGTATGGGAAAAGGACGGGAAATTCTACAAATCAGATACACCGCTGTTTTCAAATACGACATCACAGGAGGAAACACCACAACAGCCGATTGCACCGGATGAATCACAGGAAGATGCAACATCGGATACAGAAGAGAAGGAAACACTTCCTGAGAAAGAGCCGGTAAAGATAAAGGAGCAGCAAACAGGGGATAAGAACAAAGGAGCAGTAAAGCATGAAAAGAAAAAGGCGACAGCTGAAACCTATGACAGCACGCATATGACATTATGGCTTTTGACTGCTTCTGTATCTCTTGCCGTGCTGGGAATCATCAAACTGTATGGGATGCGGAAAAAAAGCTAGATTATATCCTGCAACCACACGAACTATCACCAGCATCAAAAAAGAGGAAACTATGATACGGAATCAATCAGCGCTGTTATAGTATTTAGATTGATGATTTCCACAGAGGAACGACGCAGCAATCTGCATATGACTGCCGCAAAATGAGATAATTTAGATTCATGCATCTGAAACGAGCGATTGCAGTAGCTTCGGGAATGAAACGGATATGGTTATTCAGCGTTTCCTGCTTCAATGAAGCAGCAGACATCTCTCTTATAAAGGAAAACAGAGTATATGTCTGATGATGTAATCTTTATGGAAATATAAAAAAAGGGAGATTCTTCTGTTGATGTAAATCAACGGATGCGATATCTCCCTTTCCTTCCTGCTTGAATATTATGCGTGCTGCTCTGCTTTCATGCTTTTCACCTTTGCATTAAGCAATCGCTGCGCAGCTGCCGGATCATTCACATCCATAACACACGCTTCCATCGGACACATACCGGTTTTGGTACGGTTGATGATATAGGGAACCTGTTCGTCATAGGTTACTGGTATGTTGTACAGCTGGAAAATTTCCAGGGCATGCGAGGAAATGACACAGGCATGTACCTGATGTACGTCTCCGCGGACCATTAACAGCGCTGCTGCTTTGCCAATAACTTTGTCAACCAGCTGGGCACCCTGCAGATGTCCCTGATCCAGCAAATGCAGGATGGGAAGGATGCCGTTCGCATGTTCCTTGTACAGCCGCTGCTTCTGCAATACGACACAGGTAAGCTCCTCCGCTTTCAGAATTCTAATGAGTTCATCCATGATTTTCTCCTTTTGTTGTAAAAAAACAGGTCATTTTCCTTGCTTTTTCAATAAAATCGTGAAAATGAAACTGTATGAAAAAAGACGATATGCATCATCGCCCTTACAATACTAGTCTATCACAAATCCATGGAAAATGTAAGCCTGTTAAATCTAATTTTTTTGCGTATAATAAAGATATACAAACAAGGAGGGATTTTATATGAAAGTCCAGATCTACGGAAAAAACATTACAGTAACTCCAGCGATTGCTGAAAAAATCGAGAAGAAATTAAACCATCTCGAAAAGTATTTCATAATTGATGAAAACGTAGTCGCTAATGTGGTGGTGCGGGTGTATCCGAATAAACAGAAAATCGAGGTTACGATCCCTACAAAATTTGCAGTATTGCGTGCAGAGGTTGTACAGGACGATTTATATGCAGCTATCGATTTGGCGATTGATAAATTAGAGGATCAGATTCGTCGTCAGAAAACAAGACTGACAAGAAAAAATAAAGAGAAACTGGCATATGCGTTCATTGAAGAAGAGGAAATTGAGGAAGAATTTGACGATACCGATAATGAACTGGTTCGTACAAAATCACTGGTTCCGGATACCATGGAGCTGGATGAGGCAATCATGCGTATGGAAATGCTGAACCACAGCTTCTTCATTTACCGTGATGATGAAACCAAGGAAATTGCGGTTGTCTATAAGCGTCATGACGGCGGTTACGGATTGATTGAAACAGAATAATAGAAATCAAAAGGCGATGTGCTACCAGCGCATCGCCTGTTTCTATGCTGAAGGAGATTATACACATAATTCACTATTGTATCAAAATGCATTTCACACGATGAGGCTTTCAATTGTAAACGTACCGGATCAGCGAGTGAGATGCTGACGGTGTTATCATTATCACTGTTCAGCGGTATTCACGGGAGGAACCGCTACCTACAGCTTTAAGAAAGAGACAATTACACGATAGAGAAAGTGTGTAACACATATAATGTACAGCGGATAGGGTAGATGTGAGCTCTGCATAAATCGATTGATAAGCTATGATACGCAACAAAAATATAAAATCAAGATGTAAGCCGGCTTTGACAGTTTGTGATAATGTAAACTCTTTTACAACTTTGGGTTGATTTCATCCGCTTTCTATCCATTGTTATCAACTGGCATTTTATTTATAATGGGAATGTAGAAAGGTTGTGATCATATGGAGATGACGCTTGGAGGCAGAATTCAGACACTGCGAAAGCAAAGAGGAATTACACAGGAGGAGCTGGCCAAGGCTATGCAGGTATCGACACAGGCAGTATCCAAATGCACCAAAGGCGCGCAGAGCGGGAATGCGGCGGAACACCGGATGCCATGCTGTTACCGCGGCTGGCAGATTATTTCAATGTTTCAATTGATTATTTGTTTGGAAGAGGAAAACAGGAGCCGGAAAGACTAAGTGATCTTGTCTTTCAGAAGCTGAAGGGGCTAAAGCGAAGCAAGCAGCTGGAGCTTGCGTTTGAAATCTGCTATATGATGGAAAATGCAATCGGTAAGATTCCGCATCATGAGGCACTTCCCGATCAGGAAAACTTTATGATGCAGGAGGGCGCAGAGCCCCTGCTGTATCAGGTTTTGCATGATGATGTATATTCCTGCATGCGTCTGAATGAGGAATTTCATTATTTTTTATATGTACCGCAGCCGTCCTGTGGTTTTTTACATGCACTTCCCGCACAGGAGGAATTTGAGGAGCTGCTGGCCTTTTTGGATAAACCGCATTGCTTTGCGATGCTGTATCAGCTATCAAAATGTCCGCAGGGAAGAGGCTTTCAGGTAAAAGGGCTTGCGAAAAAGCTGAGCATTGAAGAAGCTGATGCCGCACAGATTTTACAAGATTTAAAAAAACGGCAGATTGTTCATGAAATTCAGCTTGAGAAGGAAAAGGGCTTGGAGCCGATTTATGTACTCAGTGAAAAGCCGGGCTTTCTGCCCATGCTGCTGTTTATGGCCGCCTACATACAGTCAGGTATATTATACGGATACTTCGCCATGGATCGTGAGCTTCCTATATTGAATGGGGAGGTGTCCCATGAATAGCATCAAATCTGCGGTATACAAAAAGAATCGGCTGAATTTTATCCTTGCCTTGCTGGGCTCGATTGGTAATGCAGGAGTTGCTGTAGGGGTTGCCTTTTTACTGCGTGAATTTGTTGATATATCAATCAGCGGTTCCATGGATGCTCTTTACCGTATGCTCAAAATGTTTGTTCTGCTTTTGCTTGCAATGGTGCTTGTGGATGTCATCAGCTTTATATTTACCAACCGCTTTATCTGTCGTGGAATGCGTCAGTACAAGCATATACTTTTTAAAGGGCTGCTGCAGCGTAGTATTTCGTCCTTTCAAAAGGAAGCAGTTGCACAATGCATGTCCGCATTGAGCAATGATGCGACGGTGATCGAAAAAAATAATCTCGAGGCAATTTTTGAAATCTGCACGTATGGGATGATGCTTGCTGCAGGTCTTGGCTCTATGCTGTATCTGGACAGCTATTTAACAATCTGTGTGATTCTGGCAAGTATGGTGCCGCTGCTGGTTTCCGTATTCTTTTCCGGCGCTTTGCAAAGAGCAGAGTGTTGTACATCGAAGCACCATGCGGACTTCATTGCTCTGCTGAAGGATTTGTTCAGTGGTTTTACGGTAATCAAAAGCTTTCAGGCGGAAGCTGTAGTGCTCGATGCTTTTGAGCAGGAAAATGCAGCGCTGGAGAAATCCAAAAAACGTCGCAGGGATCTGATTTCCATACTGATGCTGCTGTCGCAGATATCCGGATTTCTAGTGAATCTGGTCGTTTTCGGTCTAGGTGCCTGGTTGTGTATCCAAGGCAGAATTACTGCAGGGACGGTGATTGCATTCGTCCAGCTGCTGAATTATATTACACTGCCGATTGAAAAGCTCCCTGCACTGTACTCAACAAGAAAGGCCAGTGCCGCCCTCATGGAAAAAGGGGAAGCTGCTTTGCATGTGAAGGAGGAATCGCTTCCTGAGAAAACAGTAACAAAGTTTCGGCAGGCTGTAGCATTGGAGCATGTGAGTTTCTCATATGAGGAAGGGAAAAAGGTTTTGTCTGATATCAACATTCGTTTCGAAAAGGGAAAGCGATATGCTGTTGTTGGAGCGAGCGGAAGCGGGAAATCCACTCTGCTGCAGCTGTTGCTGGGATATGATCGAGGCTATGAGGGAAAAATTTTTCTGGATGAAGTAGAGCTCAATGCATTAAGCAGAGAAAGTCTCTATCGTCTGGTATCCATGGTGGAGCAGAATGTTTTTGTATTCAATGCAACACTCCTGGATAATATTACAATGTTTCAAAGCTTTCCTCCGGCAGTCTGTGAACATGCCCTAAAGCGCAGTGGTCTGGATGCATTTGTACGTGAAAAGGGTGCCGAGTATCTGTGCGGAGAGAACGGCTGTCTGCTATCCGGTGGGGAAAAGCAGCGCATCAGTATAGCACGCGGTTTCATTCGCAATGCACAAATCCTTATGATGGATGAAGCAACGGCGGCACTGGATACTGCAACCGCCCGTTATGTAGAGGAGTCAATCCTGCACCTTGACGATGTAACCGCAATCGTGGTTACCCATAAGCTGCATGCCGATATTCTGAAGCAATACGATGAGATTCTCGTTATGAAGGATGGACGAATTGAGGAAGCAGGAACATTTGAGGAGCTGTATGCAAGAAAGGGATGCTTCTATTCCCTGTATCGTCTAAGTGTCTGATATGAAAAAGGATCTCTTATAGAGGTTCTTTCGTGCGTTTTACATAAAAAAGCAAAAAATAGTTGAAATCCGAAAGAAAATTTGCTATTATTATTAGGCGTTGAGATGTCTACATAGCTCAGCTGGATAGAGCACACGCCTTCTAAGCGTGCGGTCGCAGGTTCGAATCCTGCTGTGGACGCCATTCGAAAATACAGGGCTTTCCTTTCATGTTAAGGAAAGCCTTTATTTATTGTAATAGTATATCCCCCTCGCAGGAGGCATTTATCCTGTTAGGAAAGCGTTCGCGCCTGTAGATGCCCCAATAAAACCTGTTTCTGACAGCATCAAGTTTTTCGAAAATATGAAAACAGCGTGTAAAATTATATAAAAGCATTTATAATAGAAGCATAGCCGATGGGAGAGGATTTCTATGGATAAAAATTATGAAAGCTGGAGTCTGGAAGATATACAAGCTGAGATCATGCATGTACGCCTTATCGATTTGAAGCGGGAATATGAGCTGTGTATGATATTATCAGAAAAGGCAAAGCTGTCCAATGACATTTATGCACTGGCCTTTGCCTATACCTTTATCAGCGATTTTTATCTGGCCTCAAAGAAAAATAAAGATTGCATCCGTTATCTGGAGCGTGCAAGAAAGCTGTGTGAAAGCACGGAATACACTGAGCTTCTAGCCAGAATATACAATTTCTATGGAATGTATTATAATTCGAATTATGAAGAAATCAAAGCCCTGGAGGCATATCTGAAATCACTGGATGCAGCTGAAAAATGTCAGAATCTGACCCTGATGTCAAGCGCATATAACAATATTGCGACATGCTTTGAATTAAAACGCAATTATACAGAAGCAATTCATTATTATAAAAAATGCTATGAGCTCCTGCAGTCTATGGAAAAGAACAGCGCCTATTCCAAAGCTATCGTGTTATCAAATCTGTGCAACTGTGAGTATAGATTAAAGGACGCTGCAGCATTGCATGCTTATTTTTCCCGCTTTGAAGATCTGGACCGGCAGAGCTTTGAGGAATCGATGAATCTTTTGTATCTTTTCTGTAAGCTGATGTATCTGCGTCTTCATGAAGCTGTATCTGTGCAGGCTGTTATGGAGGAGCTGCTGATTGAACAGGAGAAGGTGGAGAATCGTTTACTTGTTTACCAGATCTTAAAGAATATATGCTCCATAATGCTGGAAATAAACAATCAGCCGTATTCGGAAAGGCTGCTGAAAATTCTGCAGGCTATTGAGGATGAGGATGATATCAAATCCAGAAGAGAGCTTCAGAAGCTAATTGTCAGCTATTATGAAAAATTCGGCACAAAGGAAGAGCTGCTGCAGGCATATCGCGAGTTCTATACCATTATCCTTACGATTGAGGATACCGATATGGAGGATAACAGCAGTGGGCTTACCGCGGCTTTGGAGCTTTACCGTACGAAGGAACGACAGGTATCCCTGGAAAAAGAAAATGAGCAGCTAGAACGGCTCATGAATATCGATGATTTAACCAATATCTATAATCGTCGCTGCTTTAATGAGGATATTACAGCTACTGATTTACAAAAAGAGAAAATTGTGGCAGTGGCGATGCTGGATATTGATTATTTTAAGGAATATAACGATATTTATGGACATCAGATGGGGGATCAGGCATTGGTAAAAATCGGCCGCTGTATGAAGCAGTATGAAAAAAAGGGGGAGATTCAGTTTTATCGGTATGGAGGGGATGAGTTTTCTGCTATTTTCATCGGGCAGTCAGAGGAATCCGTACGGAAAACGATGGCGGCACTTACGCATGATATCCGTGAACAAAAGATTCCCCATAAGGGCTCAAGGACAGCACAGATTTTGACCCTGTCCTTTGGTTATGCGTTCAGCTCACAGGAGCCTGTGGATATGACAGTTCTGATCAGGCAGGCAGATGAACAGCTGTATCAGCATAAAAAGCTGCGTCGACAGCGGTGTAAACATGCAGATGCAGTTACAGGGAACGTACAGTAAACCAATGGAAAAGGAAGCAGAGCGTTAGTGTTATAAATAAAAAATTTAAAGCGATAGCGACGTTTGCTCAATATAAAGGATATAAGTATAAGTACATTTTACAGGAATGGAATATACTCCTGTAAGGGAAAATTTTCTGATATGTCAGATACAGAAGCAGAGACGCTCACATTTGATAGCTGCTTCTGTTTTTTTTCTTCTGTCTCAAGGTCTGTACATTTATAACAGAAAAACGGTACGTTTCTATTAAGAGTAGACATAACATGTATCTATTCCCATACCATTGAAATGATTTTAAACTGTATGTAAATGCGATACATCCTTAGAAAAGCTACATCTTGTATAAACGAAGGTAAAAATTTCTTTTTATAATAAGTAGGAACGTTTTTTTATTTGTGGATTTGTTTCCATGAAAAGAATATAATAAAGATATAACAATAATCGCCATTAAATATGAATCCGTAAAATTGCAGATGGAAAGGAAGAGGACCATGTATCATGAACATGTAGCTGTAACTGTTTTATCGACCACCTCTGATATACAGGCCTGTCTGGAACAGGGTATTGCCCGTGATCTTATGCATTGCCATATTCAAACATCCGGTGCACATGGTGCCTGGCATAGCAGTGACATCATTCTTTGTGAGCTTTCTCTGTCCAGTCTGCAGCCAATTCGCAGCCGAATGAGGGAGGATGCCTATCTGCTGTATATCTGTGATGCTGATGCTGCTTCCTGTGCGGATTGCTGGGACGTTGCAGATGAGGTGATTTGCCGTCCGCTGTCTATGGCATATCTTGAAAAGCGTATCCGTTGTCTATATGAGTGCTATCGGCAGAAGGAGCGTGCATGGCTGCTGGATACATATCTCAATACCCTCATTGACAGTATGCCGGATCTGGTTTGGTTTAAGGATGAGGAAGGCTCTCATGTCAAGGTAAACAGCGCTTTCTGTCATACGGTGGGAAAAAGCAGAATGGAGATTGAGGGAAAGAATCACTGTGCAGTGTGGGATGTGGATGTTGATGACTGTGCCGAGACAGAGGATATCGTACGACGGGAAAAGAAAACCTGTCAATTCAACGAGCTGGTGAAAAGCCCGCATGGACTGCGGCAGTTTCGCACCTATAAATCGCCATTATTTGATAAACAGAACAGGATTATTGGCAGTGTTGGCATCGGGCATGATATCACCGATTTGGAAAATATGAGTACCGAGCTGGAAATCCTGTTAAACAGTATGCCATTTGCCATCCTCATTCGAGATCAGGCGGGGACTGTGCTTAATGTCAATGATAAATTTACTGAATTTTTTGCTGTATCCAGAGCTTCCATCCTCGATGTAGCATATGATGACTGGTTTTCGTCCCTGCTGAGGGAAGGCAAACAGCTGAAAAAGGAGTCGAATGGAAAGGCGATTCTGACATTTGAGGGGAATCGCAGAATTTTGGAAATCAGCAATGAAACAATTTATGATATATTCAAAAGTCGCGTCGGGGATTTGTGTATCTATCGTGATATGACGGAGGAATACCTTCTTGAACAGCAGTTGAGCAGTAATTCCAATACCGATTATCTGACTGGTCTATACAACCGCAGATATTTTTATGAGTATTATGCCGATTTACGGAAATTTAAGCAGATATCCATACTGTATGTGGATCTGGATTATTTTAAAACGGTGAATGATACCTATGGACATCAGGTAGGTGATGAAGCGCTGCGTATCAGTGCAGAGGTGCTGAAGAAAATGTTTCCAAAGGATCTGATTGCACGTCTGGGCGGTGATGAATTTCTGGTATCCATGACAGCAAGCATGAGTGCGCAGGAGCTGCTGCGGCAGGGGAACCGGCTCATTCATGAACTGCAGAAGCACTTTGAGAGGAATGCTTATTATATGAATCTGTCGGCCAGTGTCGGAATTTCGTATACTACAGATCCCGTAATGCGTATTGATGATTTGATCCGAGAGAGTGATACGGCATTGTATAAGGCGAAGCAGCAGGGCAGGTCAAAATGTCAGCTGTATGAACGGGCCGCAAGCAATACGCGATATTTGAAAAAAGCCATCCGCTGAGGTGGCTTTCATATGGAAAAAGAAGCTTAGACCGTCACTTATATAATATATAGGAAAGGCATCTGTTTTCAGAAGGTAAATTGCCGTGGACGCTCACTTGCTTTTGGGGTTAATCGTAAAAAACATCCCGGCTGCTTCCGCATGTTTCCTGGAATGTGTGCGCTGATACGGATACAGCGGGAATCAAGACGAGGCTTCATGACTGCTCAGGGACGGCAGGCGGAATCAAGCTGTATATGCTCACACAGCAAGGTGTGCTATCGATGTTATGCGAACGTGCGAAACGAATGAGTGTTTTCGAAGATTTTGTCAGGATTATGTGAAACTGTAGAGAAATGTTACGAAAATGGGTTCAGAAGCTACTTTATAATTGATAAAAACGAGCGATTATGCTATATTAGTGTATGTTTAGTCGTAAAGGAGAAACCATGGATACTTATTATGAGGATATTCTAAAAAAGGTGGAAACTCTGATGAAGGATGCGCAGTTTGCCGAAGCATATGCCATTCTGGATGAGGAACTCTCCATGCCGTATATTCCAAGGGAATATGAGGAACCATTGATCGCATACTATAACCAGTGTCGCAGTGAGTGTAAATGGAAAGATACCGCAGTTCGGGAAGAGGACATTGAAACTCTGCTGAAAGGTTCTCTGGAGGAAGCGTTTCTTGCGATTGAACAGCTGAAAAAAAGTAATATTCGTAATCACATGGATGCTGTGGCGGACTATCTGTCTCAAAACCCGCACTATCTGGTTCGTTCTCTGATGATCGAAGCCATGATGGAACAAAACATTACCGATGAGGTCAGTGTGGATATCGACGGTCTTGAGGTTACCTTCTCTCCGTGCAGTCTGGATGCGCCTATGGAAAGCGAGGGGGCACTGGAAGCGGTGAATTATCTGAAGGACTGGTTTGAAAACGACAATCCGACATTTACGATGATGTGTGTGGAAACTTTGGTGAAGGAGGCGTATCTGCGTCTGCCCTTCAATATTGAAGAGGATGAGGCACTGCCGCTGGCTGCTGCTGTGACTGCCTATGTGTTTCATGCCTATGAGGAACATGAGGCATGGATGCTCTTTGAGGAAGAAAAAGGTCTTGCACAATACAGGGGTTATGAATTATTATTAAGGAAGCATGAAATGTAATGCTGTGTGCGAAGAGATTGATACGTAGGAGGTATGAACAATGAGTTCAACATGGGAATTAAAAGAAAAATCAACAGGTGAATTAACAGCGACTGTCGAAGGTGATACCTGGAAGGATGCTCAGAAAAAAGCATTCAGAAAACTGGCAAAGAAAGTAAATCTGCCGGGATTCCGTCCGGGTCAGGCTCCTGAGAAACTGGTAAGAAAGCAAATCAGCTCTCAGAATATATTGATGGAAGCAATCGATGAGGTTGCAGGAGATGCATTAAGTGCAGGAATCAAGGAACATGATTTGTGGGTGATTTCCCGTCCGGCACTGGATATCGAAAGCATCGATGAGGATAAGGTAACATTCAAATTCAACGTAACAGTAAAGCCGGAGGTGAAGCTGGGAGCATACAAGGGCCTGGATATCACAAAGGAAGCTGTTGAAGTAAGCGATGCGGATGTTGAAGAGGAAATCACACGTCTGCAGGAGCGTTTTGCGGATCTCGTAGTGAAAGAAGAAGGCAAGGTTGAAAACGGAGATACTGCTGTGATTGACTTTGAAGGCTTCAAGGAAGGTGTTGCATTCGAAGGCGGTAAGGGAGAAGCATACCCGCTCGTAATTGGAAGCGGAAGCTTTATTCCGGGCTTTGAAGAACAGGTTCTGGGCATGGGAATTGAAGAAACAAAGGATATCAATGTAACCTTCCCGGAAGATTATCAGGCAGAGGAGCTTGCAGGTCAGCCGGTTGTCTTTAAGGTGACTGTTCACGAAATCAAATCCAAGGTACTTCCGGAAGCAGATGATGAACTGGTAAAACAGGCAGAAATCGAGAATGTGGAAACACTGGAAGCATTCAAGGAATATTCCCGTAAAAACCTTGAAGAAAGCAAGAAAAACCAGGCGGAGCAGAAATTTGAAAATGAAATTCTGACAGCCGTTACAGAAAATGCCGAGGTGGAAATTCCACAGGTTATGATCGAAGAGGAAACAGACAGCCTTGTGCGTGATTTCGAACAGCGTCTGCAGTCTCAGGGATTCGGTCTGGAGCAGTTCAAGCAGGTAACTGGGCAGACAGATGAAATGATTCGTGAGGAAATGGGCAAGGATGCCTTCAATAAAGTAAAAGTGCGTTTAGTTCTGGAAGCTATTGCAGCGGAAGAAAAGATTGAAATAAGTGAAGAGGATGTCAACAGTGAGCTGGAAAATATCGCCAATATGTACCAAATGCCGGTTGAGCAGGTAAAACAGTTGATTTCCAACGATGCGGTGTCGTATGATTTACGTATCCGCAAAGCATTAGAGCTTGTCAAAGAAGCAACGGGCAAGTAATCATGCTGCAAAAGACGCTGGAGCGCGTCTTTTTTGCCTATGGAAAGGAGTGTAGGAATCATGAATGAAAACGATGCAAATCCAATTGTACAGCTTCCTTTGGTCTGTACGCGCGGTGTTGTAGTGTTTCCGAATCAGGAAGTCATCATCGATGTCGGTAGAGAAAAGTCTACGCGTGCAGTAGAAGAAGCACAGGAAAAATACGAAAGTCAGGTCGTTCTGGTAGCACAGCGGGATCTGGCACTGGAAGAGCCTGATGTGAATGACGTATATTCCTATGGTACTCTTTGTCAGATCAAGCATATCCGCAGAATGGATGGTTATCTGCGTGTGAAGTTCAGAGGTATGCAGCGTGTGGAGCTGCATACGATCATCAACGATGATACACTGATGAGTGTAACGGCGGAAGTCAAAACCGATATTGCGCAGGATCCGATGGAAGAGGTTGCTCTGGTAAGAAAAATCGCCAAGCAGTTTGAGGAAATCGAGGCGGTTTCCCAGACCATTCCAAAAGAAATGATCAATGAACTGGCAAAGGGCGTTTCCGCACCTGTGCTTTCTGATCAGATAGCACAGCTGTTTCCTTTTACGCTTGAAAAGCGACAGGAACTGCTGGAAACATTAGGTGTGAATGAGCGTCTGTACCTGATTCTTCAGGAAATCGAGAGTGAAAAGGAATTATCACAGATTGAGAATAAAATCAATGACAAGGTAAAAACAAGAATTGAGGAAAGTCAGAAGGAATACTACCTGCGGGAGAAGATGCGTGCCATCAAGGAAGAGCTTGGTGATGTGCCGGATACCGATAAGGATGTGGATGCGATTCGCAAGCGTCTGGAAGAAAATCCGTACCCTGACAGCATTAAGGATAAGATCAGAGATGAACTGTCCCGCTATGAAATGCTGCCAGCCGCAAGTGGAGAAACCGGTGTTATCAAAACGTATATCGACTGGATGATGGATCTGCCGTGGTGGCAGGAATCCAGGGATAACGAGGATCTGAATCTGGCAAGTGAGATTCTGGATGCGGATCATTACGGTCTGGAAAAAATCAAGGAGCGTATTCTGGAGTATCTGGCTGTCAAGCAGATGACGAATTCTCTTCGTGCACCGATCATCTGTCTGGTTGGTCCTCCCGGTGTCGGTAAAACATCCCTTGCGAAATCCGTCGCAAGAGCACTCGACCGCAAATTTGTGAAAATATCACTGGGTGGTGTGAAGGATGAATCTGAAATCAGAGGACACCGCAGAACCTATCTGGGAAGTATGCCGGGAAGATTTATCCAGGCAATGAAAAAAGCAGGGACGGTGAATCCTGTCTTCCTGATTGATGAAATCGACAAGATGGCAAGTGATTACAAGGGTGACCCTGCAAGTGCCATGCTGGAGGTATTGGATCCGGAACAGAATTCTCTGTTCTCCGATCACTATATCGAAGAGCCGTATGACTTAAGCAAGGTACTCTTTATCGCAACGGCAAATTATCTGGAGAATATACCAAATGCGTTGCGTGACCGTCTGGAAATCATCGAGCTCAGCTCCTATACCGAGCTGGAGAAAATCGAGATTGCCAAGCGTCATCTGGTGCCGAAGCAGATCAAGGAAAACGGTTTGAAAACATCGCAGCTGAAAATCGATGATGAAATGATCAGCTTCCTGATTCGATATTATACAAGAGAAAGCGGTGTTCGACAGCTGGAGCGTGTGATTGCAACCGTCTGCCGTAAGAGTGTGCTGGCAATCCTGAAGGACAATAAGCGCAGTATCAAGGTAACCAAAAAGCTGGTGAAGGAATGGCTCGGTCATGAGAAATTCGAATACGGCAAGCGGGAAACAAAGGATCAGATCGGTACGGTTACCGGCCTGGCATATACCTCCTTCGGAGGCGATGTGCTGCAGGTTGAGGTCAATCATTTTGAAGGTAAGGGAAAACTGGTCATCACTGGTCAGCTAGGGGATGTTATGAAGGAATCCGCAACCATTGCCTATGATTATGTACGCGCCAATGCCAAAAAATACAAAATCCAGCCGGAGGTGTTCGAAAAGAACGATATTCATATCCACGTACCGGAAGGGGCCGTTCCAAAGGATGGACCAAGCGCCGGTGTAACGCTGACAACCGCTCTGGTATCCTCTTTGAGCGATACGCCGGTCAAAGCCAATCTGGCAATGACCGGAGAGGTCACACTGCGTGGAAATGTCCTGCCAATCGGCGGTCTGAAGGAAAAATCCATGGCGGCACATCGTTGTGGAATTACGACAATCGTCATTCCCAAGGCCAATGTCAAGGATTTGGATGATGTACCGGCAACGGTAAAGGAAAGTGTCAACTTCGTACCTGTGGAACGTGTGTCTCAGGTGCTGGATGTTGCCCTGGTTAAATAGCATGATACAATTTCAGAAAGCGGAGCTGGTCATTTCCGCACCGGATAAGAAATCATGGCCGGATACGACACTGCCGGAAATTGTTCTGGCTGGCCGAAGCAATGTCGGCAAAAGCAGCTTCATCAATGCCATGTGCGGACGCAAAAAGCTGGCCTATGTCGGGAATACGCCCGGCAAGACCAGACTGCTGAATTTCTTCAATCTGGATGACAAGTATATGTTTGTAGATGTTCCCGGCTACGGCTATGCGAATATCTCGAAAACACAGCTGATCAAATTCGGACAGATGATGGAGGATTATTTCTCTGAACGAACGCAGAAAAAAGGTGTTGTGATTCTTGTGGATGCCAGACATAAGCCGACGGATGATGATATGACGATGCTGGAATTTGCCCGTTATTATGAAATCCCTGTTGCAGTTGTGGCAACTAAGTGCGATAAGGTGCCGCCGACCAAGCGCGCCCATCATTTCGCAAACATCCGTAAGACACTGAAGCTGAATGCGGATGAGCCCCTGTTTCCTTTCTCAGCTGTTGAAAAGCAGGGAATGGAGGAAATCTGGAGCTATCTCATACCGCTGTTCACTTCCTGATAAGAAGCACCGAGTCTTCTCTAACTAGAGGAGGCTCTTTTTTTAACAGCGTAAAAAAGGAAAGTAAGCGTTGGATATCGAAATTCGCGTAAGATGCGCAAAATCCTATAATAAGTTGTAACTGTAAAGGGAATGTCATATAATGAAGTTAACCATAAATAGGAGCGACCCATGGAGGACTGCTTATGTATACAGACGATAGCAAAATCTGTCATACTGCCTTGTGATGTGTATGCGGATGGGGAATATGCTGCCCTTCATAGAAGGTCCGGTATGCTCCTGCTTTGCTACTTTGAACAGGATAGCATACAGGTTGAACATTTCCTGCAGCAGCATAGAAATGAAAGCAGTCTGTGTATACCCTATTGTGACATTGATCATATTGATGTGCCAATTTCCCGAATACCTTACGGCAGTCTGTATGGAGTCCGATATCATATCACCCTGAATTTCATCGTATAGCAAACAGATGGGGGAAGCTGCGAGATAGAATCCACTGCATTTTCTTTAATCGACGATTTGCAAACGCTGCTGCGTGAAAAAGGAATACCTCTGTTCGATATCATTGCAATGACAGATATCCTACATGCTGTCTCTATTGAAGAACTTCAGGTATATCTGAATGAAAACTATGAACTGTATATGAAAAAGTATGGGATTGGCAATATGAGAATCACAAGGAAGCGGAAAGCCTGATACATGCAGATGTACGTTAAAAATATGAAGAAGGAGGAGATGCCATGGAAACGCTACTTGAAATTATTATGGAAATCGTAATGGAAGGAACGTTGTATACTGCAGGAAACAAGAAAGTTTCTCTCTGGATTCGCATACCGCTGATCTTGGTATTGCTGCTGTTTTTCGGCTTTATCATTGCGGGCAGCTTTCTGACAGGCATAATCATTGTGAAGAAAGAGGGGTTTTTCAAGGGTCTGATCATGCTTGGTATCTCCGTTCTGATGCTGGGAGTCCTGATAAAACTGATTGTTGATTATAGAAAAAATTGGAAGTAGTCTTTAAAACAGCCTAACAGGGGCAAGAAATGTTTTGAAATGCAAAGGCATGTGACAGCACGCTTTGCGCCTTTTTTGTAGGGATAGTATTTAAAAAATATGAATATATTTGTATATCCATGTAAGGGACATTGGCAGGCAGCTATGCTGCATGGATTGATAGCCGAAGACAGGAAGCAGGATGTAAGTGTTTGCATGTGTTCGGGACATCCTTTTGTTGTTGTCACAGTTTTTCAGAATAAAAGAAATATCGCATTTGTTAGAAAGCAGGTTCTTTCTTACTTTAGGGTGTTTGCGAAAGGGAGACTTCAACTTCTATTGATAACTACAATCGTATGGATGTCTCCCTATGTTAAGTTTACCCACAATCGAGAAAGAACCAGAAAGCGATACGATACGTTCTTTTACATTTGCATCGTAGTCTGATTGTTAACAGGTGAATTTTACAGGTATGCACTTGCCGTGAATTGTGAAGACTCTGTATTGATTTAGATTTGATTTAGATTTGTTCTGCCAGCTATTGACAGTTTACTGGAATCGTATTATTATTTATTTAACTAATTAGTTAAATAAAGAAACAGGAGGAATTCTTATGGTGTTCTTGAAAAAATACGGTGCTTATGGTATTCCGGTGTGCTTACTGCTTGTTTCCCTGCTGTTGTATCCACGCCTGCCAAATGAGCTTCCGATGCAGTTCAGCTTGAGCGGTGAGGTAAATCGAACCATGAATAAGGAATTCGCAATTTGGTGTATTCCTGTACTGGAGGCTGTTATTCTTCTATATACCGATTGCACGGATAACCGTATTGCAGGACTTGCGATTGCAATTCTGCTGACAATCATTCAGCTGGGCATTATGCTGCTGGTTATGAGGTAAGTATATGGATATGTTTAAAGCGATGGCAGATCCGACAAGACGGCGGATTCTGCAGCTGCTGAGTGAAAAAAATCTAAGTGCCGGAGAGATTGCTGAAGAATTCACAATGTCAAAGCCGGCCATATCCAAGCATCTGGATATATTGAAGACCAGTGAGCTAATCACCTGTGAAAAACAGGGACAGTATGTAATTTATGCGATCAACACATCTGCTGTGGAACAGATGTACTGCCGCTTTCTGGATGTGTTTGATGGAATGTCCTTTCATGGAAAGGCGCAGAAGCATGAAAAATGATCGCTGGATGATGCTTTGCTGTGGAGGTATTCTGCTCTGCGTGTGTGTCTCACCATGGCTTCCCTATACGGAATGGGGAATTCTGCTGTTCTCTGTCCTCAGTGCTCTTCGGCTGTATTTTGCGAATGATGTGATAACCGGACTCGATCAGGCAAATCCGAAGAACCGTACCGTACAGGAAATGGCTGTGGTATGCATGTTTTTTATTATGATGATGGCGGTAATCGCTGCTTTATATGCATGCGGACAGCTACAGGAAGCTGTAAAAGATAAACTGCAGTTTTCCATGGTGCTGTTTCTGGTACTGGTATATGGAAACGCTGCACCAAAGCTTCCCTGTAATCGTCATCTTGGTCTTCGGCTGCCATGGACGACGGCAGATGAAAATACGTGGCGGTATGCACATCGCATCTGCGGCTATATGAGCTTTCCGACAGCTTTTTTCATGCTGTGCGGATTTGCAATGCACCATACCGGTGTTCAGGCAACTGCTTTTGGGTTTGGCTTTGTCGGGATTCCGGCATTCCTATCCTATCGTTATGATCAGAAACAGAAAAAAGACAGAATCTAAACGGTTTGCAGGTCGGCGAACTGTTTTAGGATTCTGTCATTTCTATATTATTTTTCTTCTACCGCAAGAATCAGCTCTTTCGCATAGGGCAGTGATGCGATCCAGTCGCACACGGTATGCCATTCATCCAGCTTGTGGTTTCTTCTTGCATAATAAATGTTCATCAGCGTTTCATAATTCAGCGTACAGGTACGCATCTGATGGTAGCTGCTCGGCAGCAGCTGAATCATACTGTACCAGGTTTCCTTATCCTTTGTTTCCAGATAGTCTTTCCGCAGATCCTCCAGGACGGAAACGGTATGTGCCAGCGCCTCCTGTGCCTGTGTATTCATACGCTCATGGGAAAAATCATCCAGCGTAAAGGGCTTGCTGGCAATCTTGTGCATGGTGGAGGTGGAGTTGGCCACGGTTGCCACCTTGTATGTATCGTATTCCTTCCACCAGTACAGCGGGGCAGTAAAATCGACAGAAACAAATATCTGACGGATGAATTTACGGTGATCACTGCCTGCACGTGCCAGACGCTGTGCCAGATTCAGATCGTTTGGTCCCATAATGAAGTTTCCCTGTTCATCATAAAAGCTATCCATGCGATTCCAGCTGTTCATCGGATTACGGGCACCGCGAATGGCATTTTCAAAATTCATTACACTTGTTCTTTCAATGGTAATCATGTTAACATCCTCATTTCTTTCCAATCCATTCTATCATATTTTGTCACTTGTGGACAGAAAAAGACCAAGAATTTAAAAACGGCAGTCAGGCTGGCGGAAGCAGTGCAGCCTGGCAAAGAGCAGACCTGCAAGGAATCTGTACAGGCAGGCATACTTTGTGTTTCTGCGGCATACATAATGATAGGAGGCTACGCTATGAAAACAATGAAAATAGAAAAAGAGCTGCAGTTCGCAGATCAGGTCAAGGAGCCGCGTTCCCTGCAGGTACGGGAATCACTGGAATACCATAAGGAAGCAGAGGGCATTCGTGCAGTAGGTCCCCTGCGTGTACAGGGAAGCTATGTGAATGATGAGGGTGAGCTGCAGGAATATGAGGAAGTATTGGATATGGATGTACTTGCACCGAATCACAAGCTGTCACAGGAGCGTTTTTATCTTGATATACAGGAATATCAGAGTGTTCCTGCCAATGGCGGTTTGAATTTGACGATTCTTATGGGAATTCACGGATTGCAGGAGCAGCCGGCACCTGTTCAACAGACGGTTGTTGAACAAGACAATGTGCAGCCGGAGTTTTCAGCATCCCGGCAGCCGGCACCTGCTCAGCCAGAGATGCAGGACAATACCCTGCATACACTTGAACAGCTGTCTGCTACAGGCTCGCAGGAAAATGAAGAAGTGGCACAGGAGGAAGAGACACCACAGGAATCGGACACCACAGCGATGTCGGAATTTGAAGATTTGTTCGAAGACGATGAAACAACGTATACATCCTACCGTATGGTCGTCGCCAGAGGGAATGACTCCTATGGAACCATAGCACAGCGCTATGATGTGAAGGAAGATGCTTTGCGTCTGGCCAATAACAATAAGGAAGTAAACGAACGTACGCTGGTGATTCTTCCCTCTGTCTGAATTTGGCGGACGCATGAGTATATGAAATATGCAAGCAGTTTATGCGGGGACAAAAGCATCAATATAAATGGTGCTTTTGTTTTTTTTTGTATATCTGCGGTTTTCACCAGATGTCTGCCTTCTTTCACGCTCAGGAATATGTGAGGGAATGACTTTGTCGCCGGAATCGTGTGTGCAGTTGGGATATATGGATAGCATAAGCAGCCCCTGTGTATAGGACTTGACAGATTTTCTGTACAGGTTGTGAATGTTTCATTATCGTTAACTCATCCCCATTTTGCGCGCGGAAACACACGGCATGAATGCTGTCTTAAATTTCTTGTTTTATCATAAATTGGATGTTCTTTCACACTACCTGTCACGACATGCCGGTCAAGAGCCTTTACAGGAAGGAAACAGCTCCTTGATCCGATAATCAGCAAGAGATGCCTGTGTGCGGTGTTAAAAGCCTCAGCTGCCCGCAAAACTAAAAAAGAGGTTGAAAACCGCTGGACTTTTGTTTATAATAGAAAAGTAAAATGCGTTAGAAAAGAAGGAGTACCACAGATTTTCAGGTAGAGAGAGCTTTCGGCTGGTGGAAGAAAGTGCTGAAGCTGCGGGAAGGTAGTCTTGGAGCAGATATTCTGAAAGAGAAGTAGGAGTATTCGTAAAGCACGGCGTTAACGTGGTCGAGGCACAGCACAGCTGTGTAAAATAAGGTGGTACCACGTGAAAACGTCCTTTGCGGGACGCTTTTTTTATATTCGGAGGTGATGGTATGCGCTTGGATATGCCCTGTGTGGAAACTGCACATCTGCTGCTTCGTCCTGTAGAAGAAGGGGATGTATGTGACATGTTTACCTATTACAGCGACCCTTTGGTCATGCGGTATTTATCTCTGCATCCTCATACGGATATAGAAGAGACACTGAACAGTATCCGCAGTTATTTTCTGACCTGGGAAAAGCGCGGTGTACCGCAGGCCTGGGTGATGGTACATAAGCATGATGACAAGGTGATCGGTAATCTGGATATCCATACCATTGATGGGGATATCGGCGAAATTGGTTATCTGATGCATCCGGATTACTGGAATCAGGGCTTGATGAGAGAAGCTGTCAGCGCGCTGGTGAAAGCTGGCTTTGCGCATGTCGGGCTGCGCCGCATGGAAGCCTATGTGGCTGTGGAGCATCCGGCGAGTGCAGCGGTTTTAAAGCATTGCGGCTTTGTACAGGAGGGAATCCTTCGCAAGCTGGCATTGCTGAGTGATGGACGATATCACGATATGGTGTTAATGAGCATTCTGAAAGAAGATATTCTTACAGAAAGCTTCCGTTTGGACAAGTAAAGGAGAAGTGCGTTATGAGAAAAACATTAGATACGAAATATGATCATCTTCACGTTGAGATGGACCACTACAAAAGCTGGATCGATCACGGCTATTTTACAGCAGGAGATAAGAGCAAGGACCCCTTCTGCATCGTAATACCTCCACCCAATGTAACCGGAAAGCTGCACTTGGGACATGCATGGGATACCACCCTGCAGGATATTGTTTCCCGCTACAAGCGTATGCAGGGCTATGACATGCTGTGGCTGCCGGGCATGGATCATGCCGGGATTGCGACCCAGGCCAAGGTTGACGAGCGTCTGAAATCCGAAGGTATTTCACGATATGATATCGGGCGTGAGAAGTTTCTTGAGCGTGCATGGGAATGGAAGGAGGAGTATGCCTCCACGATTCGCAAGCAGTGGGCAAAGATGGGACTGTCCCTTGACTATTCCAGAGAACGCTTTACGCTGGATGAGGGACTGAGTGATGCGGTACGCAGAGTATTTGTGGACTTATACAATGATGGTCTGATTTATCAGGGAGAGCGTATCATCAACTGGGATCCGCAGGCTAAAACAGCCCTTTCCAATATTGAGGTTATTCACAAGGAAATTGAAGGTGCGATGTACTATTTCAAATATAAGGTAGTGGAAACCGGAAAAGAGCTGGTGATTGCGACCACCCGTCCGGAAACCATGTTTGCGGATCAGGCGATTTTTGTACATCCGGAGGATGAACGTTATAAGAATATCGTCGGAATGCACGTTATTAACCCTGCCAATGGGGAAGAACTGCCAATCATGGCGGATGATTATATCGACATGTCCTTTGGTACGGCGGTTATGAAATGTACACCGGCACATGATCCGAATGACTTTGCTCTGGCGAAAAAATATCATCTGGCAATGCCGATCTGTATGCATCCGGATGGTACGATGAATGAAATGGCACACAAGTATGCAGGAATGGACCGTTTTGCCTGCCGTAAGGCACTGGTTGCCGATTTTGAAAAGGATGGTGTTGTGGATCATATCGAACAGCACATGCATCAGGTTGGACATTCGGAAAGAACCGGTGTCATTGTGGAGCCTTATCTTTCCAAGCAGTGGTTTGTCCGTATGGAGCCGCTGGCTGAAGAGGTATTAAAAAATCAGGAAATCGAAGAACAGAAAATTCACTTCTATCCGCAGCGCTTTGAAAAGACCTTCCATCAGTGGCTGGAAAATATCGAGGATTGGTGTATCTCCCGTCAGCTGTGGTGGGGACACCGCATTCCTGCCTGGTATCATAAGGAAACCGGTGAAATCTATGTAGGGATGGAGGATCCGCAGGATTTGGAAAACTGGATTCAGGATGAGGATGTTCTGGATACCTGGTTCTCCAGTGCACTGTGGCCGTTCTCCACGCTGGGCTGGCCGAAGGAGACGGATGATTTGAACCGTTACTTCCCGAATGACGTGCTTGTGACCGGCTATGATATCATTTTCTTCTGGGTTGCCCGTATGGCTTTCCAGACACGCTACTGCATGAAAAACCGTCCGTTTAAGGATGTATTGATTCACGGTCTGGTACGGGATGCGCAGGGACGTAAGATGAGTAAGTCGCTGGGCAACGGTATTGATCCGATGGATGTGATTGCGGATCACGGTGTCGATGCACTGCGCTTCTTTTTGACAACGAATTCCACACCAGGACAGGATTTGCGCTACATCGATGAAAAGGTCGAGGCAAGTGCGAACTTTATCAATAAAATATGGAATGCGAGCCGCTTTGTCCTCATGCAGATTCCAGAGGATATGGAGGTTTCCGACATTGATTTGAGCAATGCCTCCATGATCGACAAATGGATTTTGAAGCGCTTCAATGAGGTGCTGGAAAACGTGACGGCGAATATGGAAAAATATGAGTATGCGCTGGTTGGAAATGAATTGTACAGCTTTATCTGGGATGATTTCTGCAGCTGGTATATCGAGCTGAGCAAGGCAGGTCTTTCCAGCGATGATGAAACACTGCGCAGGGCAACACAGTCCACGCTGGTAACGGTGCTGAGCGGTATCGTACGTATGCTACATCCGTTCATGCCGTTTGTGACAGAGGAAATCTATCTGGCAATTCCGCATACTCAGGAAAGCATCAATCTGGAGGCCTGGCCATGTGCAGTGGATGCGGCGATGAGCGAAGAGGAAATGACAGCGATTCGTCAGCTGATTACAATGATCGAGGCAGTGCGCAGTCTGAAGGTGGATTACAACCTGAAGCCGAGCATGGACATCGAGGTCATCATACGGGACGAAAACGGTAAGAATATGCCAAGTGTTTCCTATATCAATGCCATCCTGCAGAAGATGTGTCATGCGACATGGATCGATGAGGACAGCGCTGTGGAAATGGCAGTGCGTCCGATTCTGAACGGTACGCTGAATGTTCCACTGGCCGCAATCATCAATGTGGAAGAGGAAATCGAAAAGCTGAGCAAGGAAATCAAACGTCTGCAGCAGGAAATCAAACGTGGAGAGGGCATGCTGAGCAATCCGAATTTCGTAAACAAGGCTCCCGAAGCAAAGGTCAACGCAGAGCGTGAAAAGCTGGAGGGTTACCGCTCCCAGTATGCGATCGTTGAAAAACAGCTGGAGGAAATGAAGAAGAAAGCATAGCTTTTCTATAAACGGGCATCTGCATATTATGATTCGTAAAAAAGCAGATGCCTTTTTCACATTTCTTACGGTACGTAAAGTCTTGCCGAGCGCTTGTTCCGCGCAAGGCTATTCCCTGTACCTTTCCAATGCATAAAAAAACCGGCAAATTTTGAAGTGCCGGTTTTTACTGTGACCTTATATCGAAATGGACAGTCGCTTTTCCCTTACCAGAATATGAAGTGCATGCAGAACATCCGAATCGTACAGCTGCTGCTCCTGTTCCATGATAGACAGAGCCTGTTCATAGCTGACGGGATTGTTGTAGGAGCGTTTACTCGTAATGGCATCAAACACATCCGCAACCGCAATGATGCGTGCATCCATCCGGATTGCATCTGCGTGCAGACCGCGGGGATATCCGCTTCCATCCATTCGTTCATGGTGCTGCAGGGCTATCTCTGCAATTATTTCTCCATGTGATTCCATCAGCAGCTGCCAGGAAGCCTGGGGATGCAGCTTGATAATGGAAAATTCCTCAGGAGTTAATCGTCCCGGCTTTTGCAGAATTTCAATTGGTGTATAATATTTACCAAGATCATGGAAGGTTGCGGCTGCGCCCAGTGTCAGAATATCATAGCCCGGATCCAGCTGCAATGCAATGGACATGGAAAGACTGCTGACCCGTCGGCTGTGTCCAATCGTATAGATATCCTTCAGTTCGACCTCCCGCAGCTTTTCAAAGCAGGCGTTGGTCGCATTCACCTTTTGATAGGAGCCGCTCGTACTGAACAGCATCAGACGGCAGGGTGTTTTGGAAATTCCGTGAATAGCAGTTGCTTCATAGCTAAACAGTGCGCTGTCATCCTTTTTTAAGGAAAAGACTTCACTGCTGGATTGAAACTGCATTTCTCCCTCCAGCATGTATAATACAAATACTGCATCCCGTTCGTTTTCCTCCCATGTGATACCAATATGGGTATCGCTGCGAATATTATACAGTCCGGTCTGCAGTTGCTGTACGGCATGGATTTCTTCAGCATTCTGGGGACCCTGCTCCCAGAAGCTTTGGTTATGCTTGATTTCTACTGTCATAATGTGCCCTCTTCCGTGTTTAGTAAAAGTATAGCATAAATTTATAAAAGTTAGTATTTTTGTCCGAAATACCTGTAGAAAATAATATTGCATCCCATACGCGGAAATATGGAATTCCATTACTATTACATTGCATAATCGTGGCTACTGAGTGTGTACGTAAATAAAGAAAAACAGAATATACATCAGATCATAACGATCACTTCGTATATGCCACAGAGATACCGATAAATGCACAACTGATGTTCTATCTGCGCTGGAGATGTTTAAGCCTGATATTCAGCCAGCATGCCGGCAGGCTTCTCATCGCTTTCGCAAATAGCTTTTTGCCGGAACAGAAGGTGTTCATCCGATCAGGAATCATCCAAAGACCCCGGCAGGGCAAAGGTACACTTATGAAGCATGCAATCCCGACACAATGGCTGTGTTGCTTCGGACGCTCCTTGACTCCCATAAAGGTCATCAAACTGGTATCTATCATTCGCCTTTGGTTATGAAACTATTCTGTGTCTCACTGCGGATTACGGATTGTCAACATTTGAATGTAAGGAGATGAAATACTCTTTGCTGATTTACATCTGTTACATTTTTACTTATTGCTATTACTATGCATGGGTTGATTGGAAGGGGAGCATCATAATATGGTACGGTAATAGAGAAATGCACAGTCTTTTGAAATAAAAATGAGAGAGAATGTAAAAATATGAAAGAATGTGGTTGACGAAATTGCAAAAAGGGTGTAACCTATGAAACATAGAAGTTGTGATTAGGGAGGATTCGTATATGAATATCGAAATTATAGAAGCATCACAGAAAAAAGAAAAACCGGACTGGAGCAGTGATCTGGGCTTTGGTAAAATCTTTACCGACCATATGTTTACCATGGATTGGACAGCAGAGCAGGGCTGGTGCAATGCCAAGATCGAGCCGTATGCGCCGATCTGCATGGATCCTGCAAGTCTGGTTCTGCATTATGCACAGGAAACCTTTGAGGGGCTGAAGGCCTATAAGACAAAGGATGGCCGGGTGCTGCTGTTTCGCCCGGAAATGAATGCGCGCCGCTTCGCCAATTCCAACCGTCGTCTGTGTATGCCGGAAATGGATGAGGAGATGTTTGTAGAGGCGGTAGCTGCGGTTGTAAATTATGAAAAGGACTGGATTCCGACTGCCGAGGGTACCTCACTTTATATCCGCCCGTTTATGTTTGCGACGGAAGCTGCGGTTGGGGTACATCCAAGCAATGCCTACAAATTCATGATTCTGCTTTCTCCGGTTGGAGCGTATTATCCGGAGGGTGTAAATCCTGTGAAAATCTATGTAGAGGATGAATATGTGCGGGCTACCAAGGGAGGCACCGGATTTACAAAGTGCGGCGGCAACTATGCGGCCAGCATTGCTGCGCAGGTCAAGGCGGAAAAGCTGGGGTATACCCAGGTGCTCTGGCTGGATGGTGTGGAGCGAAAGTATGTCGAGGAAGTCGGAACGATGAACGTCATGTTCAAAATTGATAATAAAATCGTTACGGCACCCTGTGATGGAACAGTATTGCCGGGTGTTACCAGAGATTCCATTCTGCAGCTGTTAACCTCCTGGGGCTATGAGGTGGAGGAACGCCATCTCGCTATTGATGAGCTGATGCAGGCTGGTAAGGAGGGCCGTCTGGAGGAAGCGTTTGGTACCGGAACTGCAGCGGTTATTTCTCCTGTCGGAGAGCTGAATTTCAAAGGGGAAATCACGGTGATCAATGATTTCAAGACCGGAGAGCTGACACAGAAGCTGTACGATACACTGACCGGTATCCAGTGGGGCGATGTTGCGGATACCTATGGCTGGACACGGGAAGTAAAATAATCATACCAGGAATCATCCCAACGGTTGATTCCTTTTTTTGCGCCTTCTTATACAATAGGGATGTTCAAGGATGGATGAGGAGGAGTTTAGAAGGAAGTATTACGTATACATGCAGTCACTGGTCTATATGATGCAGTATGGTGAGGATAAGTAGCTGTGGCGTATGAAGCGGATACTGCAGTCTCTGGTATCCTTTTTCTCTTATCTGGGTGGTATGATTGCATTTACCATGCTGTCTGTGATTCTGTCGGCCTTTATGACGCTTGCCGTGTGCCGGCTGTTTGGTGCTCAAATCGGCTTTTCCCTGCCGGTTTATGCCGGTCTGCTGTTTGTTTTAGCTTTGTTTGCGACAGCCTTCGCCCTGTTTTTGAATATGCTGTTTGCACAGAAGGTTACAGCCAATATGCTGGGAAGTGCACTTGCTGTTTTGGCATCCATTATCTCGGGTGGCTTTTATGAGGTGGCTCATGAAGGAGGAATTCTGGATACCATTGCATCCATGCTGATGACCAAGGCTGTTTTACAGCTGAGTGAATCACTGGAGGCAGGGCTGACAGCACAGGCTGTGGAGCATCTGGGTTTTGTTTTGCTGTGGGCAAGTGCCTTGTTTATCGCGACACTCCTTGTGCAGTGGATGCATAAAACAGCCGCAGATTGATTCTTTAACTTAATGACATTGAGACTTAACCTTTTATTTTCCTGTAATTCAATTGTATTACAGGCCACATGTGAAAAATCACAAAAGCACTATACTTATGTGGTATTTAATGTAAACACATACAATATTGTTATTTGCATTGACAAATAGGTATATTAAATATAATAATCTATTTGATAAGATATATTCGATACTCATAATTCGGTGGAGGTGAAAGAAAAATTATAATGTTAATGATATATTATCTTGATGGAGGGAAAATATGAAAAAAATTCTATCAGTTGTATTCTGTTCATTATTAGCATTCTCAATGAATAGTTTTACAGGGGCAAAAGCTGAAGAAAACGACATGTTGTATTACAAAACTATTAAATCAGAAGTTGCTGATACATATGCAAAGGAAACAGTTTATGATTTTTTGATTGCTGAAAACACAAATTAAGCCAATCTTAAATGAGAATATAACTATGGGACAGGGTATTTATGTTCAGGAGACGAGCAATGATAGCATCCCAACTTATTATTATCCTATTTATATTGATAATAAGTTAACTTATGTTTATAGAATTTTTCGATGATGGAACAGGAAATTATACAGGTATTTTTAGTGAAAATTTTGTAGATGATTTAACTAAATATGCTGGAAATACCCCTGAAGATGCTCCTATTATATCTTTAGACCCACAAAATAACCAGGAGTTATTTATAAGTGATAATGGAACAACGATTGTAAACAGTAAAACTGGAAGTGTAGAAGCATTTCGAACAAAAGCAGAATTTAGAAGTGCTTCTGCTTTCAAGCCAGTTGATATTTCAGACAAAACCAGCTTTTTCGTCAAACCACAAACTAGAGCTACAAGTTATAATTATATGCTAAATATAAATATTCTTGAAACGCAGGGAAGTACAAACTGGTATTTTGCTTATGTTACTGCTACAGCCTTGCGCTATAAGGATAAGAATGTGCGAGCCTCAACAATAACTAATTATTTTAATTTCGGCACACAGACAGCCTTATCAGTTGACAATGCGAAGAAGTATCGTAAAACAAAGGGTGTTACATATGATGGAAGGTACTCAGGCTCTATTATGAATTCTTCTCTTCATGGTTATTTAAGGGGGGGCAATCCGGTACATTGGTCTATGGATGTATCAGGAGGAGGTAATCATGCTTTACTTATTCATGGTATAGAGGGAAGCAGAAGAAGGGTATGGAACCCTTGGTATTCGTACTCTGAATGGTCTGTAGATGCAGTAACTTATAAATCTGCGGGTGGAACAACCATGAAAACACGTGGTTATGGCATGTATTTTTAAAATGAAATTAAAATATTTATTGACTTTCGCTTTCATGATTACATTCACTGGGTGTTCTACACCTCAGGAATCACCTCCGGTTGTTTATTCGGATGCAACTTTGCCATTTGTGTTGCCTGAAGGCATTTTCTATCAAGACAAGATTTATTGGAAAAGTGATGTAGACACTCAAGAAGAAATAAATGGACAAGAATTGGGTGTAATAAAAGAAAGTGTATCACGATAAGAATTTCCAACAAGTAACCTAAATGTAACAAAATCTGCTAAGAAATATATAGGGGACAAAGTAATAAAAAATGACAACTCATTATTCGTTAAACATGATAATAAAATACTACATTTTATCTATACAGACAAGATGGAACTTGGCGAAGAGATGAATGTATTTGACAGCAATAATTCTGAGGATGCCTCGTATCCACCACATTTTATTTATAATGGTATGCGTTATTTACCAGCAACAGTAACTGAACCAGATATCTTTGAAGCGATTCCAGATTCATTTCAGTATGTTGGTAAGATGAAAGAAGAGATTGCTGTATATGCTAGCAGAAACTATACAGGGGTTCACATTAAGAGAAATACAAAAATGTATATTGGAAAGAACCAAAATCGGTTTATGCTTTTACAACATCCGAATGGATTTATTGAACTTTATGAATGTATAGCATATAGGGAATTGAATAATCAAAGAATTTACTAAAAAACTCACGGCTCTATCGTGAGTTTTTTAGTAAATTAACATTATGATAGAAAGCAATAGCAATTTTCACCTAAGCTTATCTATATACCATATGTCATAAGAAACAATACTATGTAAAATGTTTATACCTTTTATTTAAAAAGTTTCTGCTTTTTATGGCATTTTATGAATGCTTCGAAATCAATAAAATCAACAGACTCTAATCATAAAGAGCAATTCAATGTAGAATGCAGAAAATCAGTATTGGATAAACGAGACTGCTTTCTCCATGCAGTTCAAATCACTGGAACAGGGTGATTTTTTTGACTTTTACCAATCCTACAGGTAACGGTCCATCAGCTCTCCTTGATTTTATCCTTTAAACCGTCGCTAAAGACAATTTGATATCCCTTAACACTGATGGCATCCGTACCATTCTCCGGTTTCTGGATATCATCGTACACCCAGATGGCATTGACCTGAATGTTTTCTTCCTTCTGCAGGCGGTTGATCAGCTTTACGCCTTCCTCATGGCTCATCGTATACAGCGTTGTGGAAAGGATGTCCGCTATGCCGCTGTTGTCTGTGATTACCGTAACAGAACGGCTGTGCCGAGCCGGCATCAATGTATCAGGGTCAATGATATGATGCATGATCTTACCCTTATACGTATAATAGCGCTGGTAATCACCGCTGGTCACAAAGGATGTGTCGCCCTTGGATTTTACAGAGATTAAAGAATCGGTGGACTGTGCTTTCAGATTTGGAATCTGGATGCCGACGGACCAGGCTTCGTTATCCGGTTTATCGCCAATCAGACGGATATTACCACCGCCGTTGATAATGGCATGCTGCAGACCGTCCTTTTGCAGCTGATCGGCAATCAGTTCCACTGCATATCCCTTGGCAACACCGCCGACATCCAGAGATACATCACGATCGTCGATATATACCGTGCTGTTTTTTTCGTCGATCTGTACATGCTTCCAGCCGCTGTGCTTTGCGGCTGTCTGCAGCTCCTTCATGGAGGGGATACTGCTTTCCTTATTCTTCTGGTTTGCCAGCGTTCCCGCCTCACGGTAATCATGCCATATGTTTAAAACACTGCCCATCGTGATATCAAACTGATGATTGCTGATCGTATCGTAGGCTTTTGCCAGCTTTAAAAGATCCAGGATGACAGGCTCGACCTTGACCGGCTGCCTGCCGGCATTGTCATTGATGGTTTTGATGTTATTCACACCGTCGTAGCTGTTGTATTTGTCAAACAGACGGTCGTAATAGCGAAACTGCTTTTTCAGCTCGGCACTATAGCTGTTGAAGGCAGCTTCATTCTCCGTATAGGCGGTAAAGCTCACCACGGTATCAAAGCCGATATCCGTTGCCGTCATGGAATATTTATGGAGTGCCTTTTCACTGCAGCCGCTCAGCAGCAGCGCACCCAGCAGAATGCTTAGTATTTTTTTCATGTTATCACCGTTTGACATTATACCATTATTTCCACGAATTTAAACCGGGATGCATAAGAAAACTTTATCATTTCCTACAAGAGCGAAGCATTCGTTTTCAGTAACAATTTAACATTTTTACAAAAGTCCTTACCTGTATGGAAAGCGAAGGAAACCGGAGGGAAACTACCAGAAAAATCCTTAAGAAAATGTTAAATTTCCGCTTTTTATCATGGTATGAAAATGCTATAATAAAACCGGTATGTAAAATGTGTCAGCACATTCACATATGATATGGAAGAAGTAAGAGAAAGGTAAGGTGACTGTGATGTCATTGTTTAAAGGACCGATGCGTCAGCACATTCCGGGCCATAAGGAACTCAGCGACCATGTAGACATCATGGAAGTGAAAGCCGGCAGCAAGGTATTTATCCCTTTGATCTGCGGGCCTTCTGTGAATCTGGAAATACTGGTTAAGGAAGGTGACCATGTTTCCATTGGTACAAAAGTTGCCCAGTGCAATGAACGTAATGTTGTTCCTATTTTTGCAAGTGTTTCCGGTACTGTGGCAGGTACGCAGAAGCTTATGCATTCTTCCCTGAAGCCGGTGGAGCATCTTGTTATTGAAAACGATGGATTGTATGAGCGTGTACGTTCGTTTGAACCGCTTGATTATAAGAGCGCGGATCGTACAGCGCTGATCGATTTCATGATGAATGCGGGAATCATCGGTCTGGGTGGTGCAGGCTTCCCTGCATATATCAAGTACAAATTTGCAAAGGATGTAAAGAAGCTGATCATCAATGCGGTGGAATGTGAACCGTTCATCACTGCGGATTATAAGATGATTCAGGCGCACAAGGAAGAATTTGTTACCGGTGTGGCAGCCATGAAGAAAATGGCGATGGCACCGGAGGCAGTAATCGCAATCAAGAAGACGCATCCGGATCTGATTCAGTTTGTGGAAGAAGCAGTCAAGGGCATGGAGGGCTTCAGCGTAGCGGCTGTGCCGGATGTGTACCCGATGGGCTGGGAGCGTGTTTTGGTGCGTGAAATCATGCATGCGGAATATGAAAAGCTGCCGGGTGAGGTTGGTGCCATTGTCAATAATGCGACAACGGCGATTGCATTTGGCGATGCACTGCTAACAGGAACGCCAATCGTATCCAAGACGCTGACCGTATCCGGAAATGCGATAAAGAAGCCGGTCAACGTACAGGTTCCGGTCGGTGTACCGGTATCTGAAATCGTAGCGGCATGCGGCGGCTATACCTGTGAGGACGTAAGGCTGATTGCCGGAGGTCCGATGATGGGGAAAACGATTGTCAACGACAAATTCGTGATCGACCGCAATATGAATGCATTGACCATTCTGGAAAACAAGCCGTTTGACAGCATTGCCTGTCTGCGCTGCGGGAAATGCTCCGACCACTGTCCTGCAGGACTGCAGCCGGTGCGTATTGCACAGGCGGTAAAAACAAACGATAAGAAAGCCATGGAAAAGCTATGTGCCATGGATTGCATCGAGTGCGGTCTTTGTACATACATCTGTCCGTCCCGTCTGGATGTGACGGAGAATGTTCGCCGTGCAAAGCGTCAGCTGATGCTGGCTAAGAAGTAAGGGAGGGTATTTTATGAAATTTACATTCCATGCATCACCGAACTTACGTCAGAAGCAGAGCACACAGCAGATTATGCTGGAGCTGATGATCGGGTTACTTGTGGTGTTTGCATTTTCACTAATTTATTATAATCAGGCATATAGCTTTGATCATATGCTGCAGGCAATCAAGCTGCTTGCGGTATCCCTGCTTGTCGCATTTGTGACTGAGCTTGCCTGGGCATTCTTTATGAAGAAGGATCAGAAATTTGATCTGCCGTATATCAGGAAGTTTATGGGAGGCTCCTTTGGATGGATCACAGCGATCATCTTAACGCTGATGTGTCCCATCAGTATCCGCCCCTATGCGCTGGGAGTCTCCACCTTCTTCGCTATCTTCTTTGCGAAGCTGTTGTTTGGAGGCTTTGGAAACAATATCTTCAATCCGGCTGCTGTGGGAAGAGCCATCGTCTTTGCGACCTTCATGGGGGCAACGACGGATGTCATCACCTCAGCAACACCGACAACCGTTATCGCGAGCGAGTTTAACTGGCTGGTGACAAATCCGGAAATGATCAAGGATATGATGAGTGAAATCGGCGGTATCGGAAAGCTGCTTACCGGCTGGTATCCGGGTGCGATCGGTGAAACAAGCGCAATCATCATTCTACTGGTCGGTGTTGTATTGTCCATTCGCCGCGTTATTGACTGGAGAGTTCCTGCTGTGTATCTGGGAAGCATCTTTGTTCTGGCGGCCGGTATCGCACTGCTGCGCGGTGTAGGAAGCTATGACGGCATTCCGGGCTTTATCTGGTATCCGCTGGTTCATGTATTGACCGGTGGTGTTGTCTTTGGGGCAGTGTTTATGCTGACCGATCCGGTGACCTCTCCAACGAGTGCACAGGGGCGCTGCATCTTTGCGCTTGGAGCTGCCATCATCACCGTGCTGATCCGTGTAAAGGCAAATCTGCCGGAGGGATGTCTGTATTCCATTCTGATGATGAATATGCTGACACCGATGATTGAAAAAGGGCTGGAAGGAAAACAGCTGGCTCTGCGCAAAAAAGCGACGATCATCTTCAGTATTGTTGCAGTTGTCGGTATGGGAAGCGTACTGCTTGCCGGAAGCGTTATTGAAGCAAAGGAGCCGGCTCCTGCTGTTATGCTGAATACTGCGGACAAGGATGTCAATAAATTTGAAGCCAAGCTGAGTGGAAAGACAGAAAACAGTGATGGCACCGTGACCTATCATGTGGAATCACAGGGGTACGCATCCACAGAGGATCCAACCATCTATAACAAGTTCGATATCACCGTGAAGGATGATAAAATCGTCACGGTTGTACCGACGGAAATCAATGATACACCGTATCAGGGTGATAAAATTGACAATCCTGCATTCCTGGATCAGTTTATCGGACAGGATTTGAAAAAGGATGTCGAGGTAGAAAAAAATGATGCGGTAACAGAAGCTACGTTCTCTTCCAAATCAACGGTACGCGCCGTTGAAGAGGTACGTAAGGCTCTGGGATATTAGGAGGTAAGAATATGAAAAAGATACTACATCTGACTGTCTTCTTAGCTCTGATTGCTGCCCTGGCCGGAGGAGCGCTGGCGTTTGCCAATAACATGACGGCTCCTGTCATCGCTGCCAATGAGCTGGCTGCGGAAAAGGAGACACTGAAGGAGATCTATCCGGATGTGAGTGATGATGCATTTGTAAAGGTGAAAGACAATGCTTCCAAAACCATTGAGAAAATATTCGAGGTGGAAGGAAAGGGCTATATCTTCAAAATGAAGGTAACCGGATATAAGGACGGTACCAGCTATTTGGTGGCTCTGAACAAGGATGGAAGCGTGTATGACTATGTTGCGATTTCCAATGGAGATACACAGGGGCTCGGCTCCAAGGTAACGGAGAAGCCGTTTCGTGAATCTTTAAAGGGAAAGGATGCAGCAGGTGAAGAGATTCTGGATGATACGATTACCGGAGCAACGGTTTCCAGTAAGCCGGTTATTGAAGGAATCCGTGAAGCAGCCAAATATCAGGCTGAGAATCTGAAGTAGGAGGTGGATGAAGAATGAACCGTAAAGAGAATTTTACAGCAGGATTCATCCGTGAAAATCCTGTATTCTCCCTGTATCTGGGACTTTGTTCCACCCTGGCCATTACGACCACGCTGAACAATGCCATCGGTATGGGAGTTGCTGTTATCGTAGTATTGATCATGTCCAATGTGATCATTTCCCTGATTCGTAATATTACACCATCGGAAATCCGTATTCCGGTGTATATCGTTATCATTGCAACACTTGTAAAAATCATCCAGATGCTGATTAAGGCATATGCGCCGAGTCTGGATTCTGCGCTGGGTGTCTTCATCCCGCTGATTGTTGTAAACTGTATTATTCTGGGCCGTGCGGAAGCCTTTGCCAGCAAAAACGGTGTGTTTGATTCTGCACTTGACGGACTTGGCATGGGACTTGGGTACACCGTATCCATCATCCTGATGTCCGCAATCCGTCAGATTATCGCAACGGGAATCCTGTCCTTTGACAATCCGTTCGATGCTGCACAGAATATTTTCTCAATCCGTATTATTCCGGAAGACTTTGCAATCTCCATGTTCTCTCAGCCGTTTGGTGCATTCTGTACGTTTGCATGTCTGGCTGCGGGACTGGCTGCCTATAAGTCTCACCAGCAGAATAAGGCGAAGAAGCTGGAAAAGGAGGCGAAATAAACGATGAACTGGAGCAATTTATTTGTGATGCTGATTACGTTTGTCTTCATTAACAACGTCGTCCTGAATCAGTTCCTTGGTATGTGCCCGTTTATGGGGGTATCCAAGAAGAGCAGCTCTGCCATCGGTATGGGTGCTGCCGTTACCTTTGTAATCGTAGCTGCATCATTAGTTACCTATGGTTTGTATTATATGGTACTGGATCCGCTGGGACTTCAGTATATGGATTTGATCACGTTCATTCTGGTCATTGCCGCACTGGTTCAGCTGGTCGAAATGATCATTAAGAAGCTGAGTCCTTCCCTGTATAAGGCACTTGGTGTCTACCTGCCGCTGATCACGACAAACTGTGTCGTATTGAATGTGACACTGAATAACATCACCAGCGGTTATAACTTCGCGGAGATGCTGACATATTCCATTGCGATTCCTGTTGGTTTCACGATGGTGCTGTACATCTTCTCTACAATACGTGAGCGTCTGGATGCCTGTGATACGCCGCTTTCCTGGAAAGGAAATCCGATTGCCCTGATCGTTGCAGCAATCATGGCACTTGCCTTCAGCGGACTGATGGGTCTGGTTTAATATGAAGGCATTACTTCCCGTCCTGTATCTGGGGGCACTCGGTGCAGTTTATGCGCTGGTGTTTTACTTCAATCACAAAACACCGCTTCCCAAGGGATGTGAGGATTTGAAAGCACAGTGCAAGGGCTGTCATGATCATTCCTGCTGCAACAACCCTGCACATGAGGAATAGAAAGGGGTCGTCACATGGTAACTGCAATCGTTATGATGCTTGTTCTGGGGGCAATTCTTGGTCTTGGGCTGGGAATTGCGGATAGATTCTTAAGCGTTGAAGTCGATGAGCGTATTGAAAAGGTCAGCAGCATGCTGCCAAACTACAACTGCGGCAGCTGCGGGTATGCGGGCTGCAGCGGACTTGCCGAGGCACTGGTAGAGGGTGAAGTCACTGTTGTCGGTACCTGCAAGCCTTGTAAACCGGATCAGAAAGCAGCCATCGCTGAATATCTGAACACAACACCGGGACCGGATGGTACCTGTGTTAAGGTAAAAGCTTAATCAATGAAGTCAAGGAGTATTCTTTCGCAATGAAGGATGCTCCTTTCATATTTTAAGGAAAATACGGTGAACAGAGAATTACATATGGTTGAAAGTGTGCTATAATGAAAAAAACAATCGAATGGCAGGAGGATCGGTTTATGTATGAAAGAATGTTGAATAAGCAGGAACAGCCTCAGTATAACGAAATGTGTATGCACTGCAAGGAATGTGGGGAGCTGTTTGCCGGTTTGAATACATGGCTCATGGAAACATTTGCAACGCATCAGGACATTACCTTTCCCTATGGTAACCATTACGGCTGGGGAATTGCGCATCGTAAGCGTAACAAGCTGATGTGCAATGTGTTTCCGGAAGCGGGTGCTTTTACCGTCATGCTGCGGTTATCGGATACACAATTTGCATCGGTATATGAGCAGCTGCAGCCTTATGCAAAGGAATATGTTGATAACAGATATCCCTGTGGCAACGGCGGCTGGATACACTATCGTGTATGTGAGGAAGCTCATATGGAAGATATTCAGCGACTGCTCTTTCTTCGCTGTGACTAAAGATGCAGTAGTATGGAAGTAAGGAGTGAGAAAGTTGAAAACATGGGGATATATGGTTCTTCTGTTTAGTATCTGTATCCTTGGCGGCTGCAAGGATACAGAGGCTGAGACCGTCCAGGGGAAAATAGTGAAAGCGGAAAGCAGTGAGCAGCTGCTTATGGTAAACGGACAGCTGTATTACAATACGAAGAAAACCGATAATGAAAGTCTGCGCTGCGGTATGATGGATGGAGAAATCGACAGCATGGTAGGGCGGACAGAAATACCGAAAAAGGATAATCAATCCAACTTCGCTATCGGTATCAGCTATCAGATAGGGGATCAGGAGATAGAGCTGGCTATGGATGGGGGCTGGGTCATATTCAAACCATGGAAGCCAGTTGTTCCATTGGATATAGAGGAATAAAAAGCGAACGTATACACCACTGGGCAGAAGGACTGCCAAGCTTCTATAGTTTCACATCTGCCGAAATAGGAGGAATGAAAATGCTTCGTCCATATTGCGGTAAGGAAATGAAAGCAGGGTTTGTACAGGCCGCTTCCAATAGTATTTTCTCTGAAAAAAAGCACCTTGTGAGGATGCAGCCTGCAAATGATCAGGAGGTGCTGCTGGCAGAGCAAACCTTGTATCCCGCTGCTATAGCTGCATATTACTGCACAGTCTGTCACCGGGTTATTATGAATGGCGAAGAAAGATTATAATACAAAAATAAGTGAATTACAATGTAGTCAGTTACGTTTATAGAGAGGAGTGTGAGAAATGTTATCCTTAAAAAAAGTGCTGTTAACGGCAATTGCATCCTTTCTGGCATTTGCAATCCTTGCAGGTATATTTGCCGATTTATTACTGCTTATGCTTGGTCTGACAGGAGTGAGTTTTGATATGTATAGAATTCAGATCTGCCTTGCATTTTTATGTTCCGTAATGGTAACATGTACCTATATCATTATCCGTAAAATTTATGAGCTTTCTCTGGATTTCAGCCGATGGAAGAATAAGGATAAGATGCCGTTTTAGCACGATATGAAAACATTACTCTTTTTCCATGTCTAGTCATAATGAAGACAGATAGGATACTATACGAATGTTAAAGAGGTGATGACGGCATGGAAAGCTTTCAGGAATGGCTGGATTTTGTATTGGACATGCCATTACCTGACGATAGCGCTGCAGTGAATTTCAATTTATGTGAACAAGAAGAAAAAATCTAATCAATCGAATTCGCAGGTACAGGAGGCTTTGATCCACAGGATGATGACTAGTAAGGAGATTTTTGTAACACGTGAGGCATTGTCCGGCTGAAAACAGGTCCTTACGGAAATGATTATAAGGCTTTAAGCATATCTATCCTGCGGCTGATATACGGAAACACTGAAGGCATATACCGGAATCGGTATCGGTTTTGTGGTTGGAGATATCTACATACTGTATCAAAATGAAGCTCAATGTCATATAACAACAGGTAATAGAGTTTACACCATGCAGAAAGGTGCATACTATATCATGGTGATGAATATGACAGTTATGGTACGTCCCTGGGATGTAGAGGATGCGATGGAGCTGCACAGCTTGTCCATGCATCCGTATTATTTAAAAAAAAGAGTCTGGAAATTCCTGTATCCGGATACCTTTCTTAATGCCGTATCAACGATTCATTTTTATCAGCATGCAGATCCGCAGCGGTATTTATTTCGTGCGGTGGAGCTGGACGGCAGTGTTTGCGGCTTTCTGGAATGTGAAAAAAAGACCAGCAGCAGTGCGGAGCTGTCCTATTGGCTGGGTGTACATTACTGGCATAAGGGAATCATGCAGCAGGCGGTTCGTGCTTTGTGCGAGGAGGCCTTTGATACGCTGCAGGTGCTCTCCATTTATGCACTGGTTGAAAAACGCAACACCGCTTCCATGCATGTGCTGGAGGCAAATGGATTTCAAAGAGAGGAATTCGGAAAGCTGTACATGTTTAAAAAGTATAAGTAGGACATGTGTGTTGTATTCTTTTACAGGCTGTGTATGAGAAAATGTAAACGGATGAAATAGTGTAGGCAAGAGGATAAAGAACGTTTGAATTTCCAAGCGTGTGACATCCTCTTTTCTTGTATCTCTCCGATATGCGAAAAGCTGATTGAATCGTGTGCTTCCTTCTGTATATATTGAAATGAAAGGAATTGTAAATTAGTTAAGAATATTGAAAAATATTTCAAAAAAAGATATATTTTGGAAATAAAATCATGTATAATAAGAAGGTATATGAAAGAGGAGTGAAGCTATGGCAGTTGAAGATCTGATCATACCAAAATATTATGAAAACAAGCTGGATATCATATCCACGGAAATCGCCATCAAATATGTCAAGGACCTGTTTGAACGTCGTCTGGCGCATCATTTGAATCTGATGCGTATATCCGCACCCCTGTATGTTTCCAAAAGCAGCGGATTGAATGATGATTTGAACGGTACTGAGCGTCCGGTAGCGTTTGATATCATGGAAATTGAGGGTGAGGACTATCAGATTGTTCATTCTCTTGCGAAATGGAAGCGTATGGCTTTGAAGCGGTACAATCTGAATGTAGGTAAAGGAATTTATACCGATATGAATGCAATCCGACGGGATGAGGTGCTGGATAATCTGCATTCCTGCTATGTCGATCAGTGGGACTGGGAAAAGATAATCAGTCGGGAGAATCGGACGATGGAGTTTCTGAAAATGACTGTACGTAATATTATGAAGGCATTGAAGGAAACGGAGAAGGAGCTGGATATCGTTTATGAAAATCTCATGCCGTTTATTCAGGAGGATGTGTATTTCATCACTGCACAGGAGCTGGAGGACCGCTTTCCTGATCTGACACCAAAAGAGCGCGAGTATGAGATTGTAAAGCAGCATAGAACTGTCTTCCTGATGAAAATCGGAGATACCCTGAACAGCGGGGAAAAGCATGACGGACGTGCCCCGGATTATGATGACTGGGCATTAAACGGTGATATCCTTCTGTATTATCCGGTGCTGGATACCGTACTGGAAATAAGCAGTATGGGGATCCGCGTGGATGCTAAAGCATTGGCAGAGCAGTTGAAAAAAGCAGGCTGTGAGGAGCGTAAGAATCTGCCGTTTCACAAAATGCTGTTGCAGGATGAGCTGCCGTTAACCATTGGCGGAGGTATTGGTCAGTCCAGAATTTGTTTGATTTTATTAAACAAAGCACATATCGGAGAAGTACAGGTTTCCCAGTGGAGCGATGCCATGCGGGAGGAATGTGAAAAGCATAATATCGTATTGTTATAGGACATGAAGGTGTCCTATTTTTTATTCTGCAAGGAATGCTGTCTTCACGACATGAAAAAAACATTGTATAATGAATATAGACATAAGAAATTGGGAATTTCTTGATAGGGAATATATAATATTTTGATTGCGAAAGGAGAATGACGGGCATACAGTTGTCTGTCGTAGTTGGGGTATGGAAAAGAGATTGGAAAAAAGGCTTGATGAAATATCAAACTATTTACTATCGCATGGGAAGGCAAGTGTTAAGGAACTATCCGACTGCTTTGGAGTGACAATGGAAACCATTCGTAAAGATTTGGAGTTCTTACAGAGAAAAGGCATTTTATTTCGTACGCACGGCGGTGCTGTTTTACGTAATTCATTTACCGATGTACCGATCGATGTTCGAACACAGGAAAAAATTGAGATAAAAAAGGCAATCTGTATGGAAGTAATCAACTTTATTCACGATGACGATGTTGTTTTCGTTGACCCCAGCTCTACAGCACTTCCGCTTGGGAAGCTCTTTAGCTTTCGCAAGAATTTACTGATTATCACGAACTGTTTTGAAATGATGAATGAATTAAAGGAAAGCAGAAATGAGGTAGTCTTTCTCGGTGGGAAGTATTCACGAAGCGGAAATCGTACAGAGGGGCAGTTTGTATCCGATATGGCGAGTCGGTTTTCTTATGATGCTGCGATTTTTGGAACGGATGGCTGTCTTGGATTTGATGGTCCCGGGACACAGACAGAAGATGCAATGTTTTTAAATGAAATCATATTGCGAAGAAGTAAATGTAAAATCTTGATTACGCTGGCAGTTAAGTTTGAACGAACATCACGTTATCAATATGGCGTGTTTCAGGATTTCGATGCTCTGGTTACAGATAAGATTGATCGTGATCTTAATCATAAGTTAAAGATTGGTAAGATCATAGAAGTTAACCGTTTTGATACTGAATAAAGAAATACGGGCATGTCTGATGATATGTCTTTTTTTTATGTGCTTGTAAATTTTTGAAACAAAACAATTCGGAAGTGATATAAATTTTGAATCAATAGTAAAAAGATTTGATTTCAGAATTAAAAAGAAATCTATTGACTAATATACTGTAAAATATACAATGTAATTGTAAATGGAAACGATTTCATAAAAACAGATTTAATTAAAAACTTTTGAAACAAAAAGGAGGAGTCAAAATGAAACATATCGTTATTGGAGCGCATGGGAATCTGGCAGAGGCCTTTTTAGAAACTGTTCGGATGATAGCCGGAACAGAACAGACGTCCTGTATTCATGCCATCGGAATGAAGGAGAATATGGATCCGCAGGCATTTATCAAAAAGGCAGAGGAGCTGATCGATGAGGATCGAGATGGTGAATATTTGCTGTTGGCGGATTTATTCGGAGCAAGTCCCTGCAACAGTCTGCTTATGGCATTTCAGCATTGCCGCTACCGTCTGGTAACCGGCTTGAATCTGGGAATGGTCTTAGAAGTATTATTTCAATTCGATGATATGTCTTTGGAAGAAGCGGCAGAGCACATGGTAGAAATAGGGAAAGGAGGTATTCAGAATGTGATTTTGCCTGCATAAGGGATGGAAGACGTATGCATACATTAGAAAAAAGGAGAGGAAAAAATGACATTATTACAAGCAATCTTACTTGCGATGCTGTATTGGCTGGCAGCAGGTGAAATCTTTGTACCGTTCACCTACTGCTTCTGTGATTTAATGCTTATCTCACTGCTTACCGGTGTTATTTTGGGGGATCCGGTAAAGGGCTGTATTGTTGGTGGAACTATTCAGCCGCTGTATCTGGCACTCACTGCCGTTGGAGGCGCTATGCCGGTGGACAAAGAAGCGGCCGGTATTGTGACGACGGCCATGGTCATAACGGCAGGCATATCGCTGGATCAGGGTCTGGTGATTTCTTCGGCAGCTGCACTGATCATGGCGCAGCTGCACACAGTAAAGCGTTTGGCTATGGTTTGGACGGTACATCATGCGGATAAAGCAGTGGAAACCGGAAATGTAAAAGAGCTTACCCGTACCTCACTGCTTTACGGACCACTCATTCGTGCGGTGATTTTCCTGGTGCCGATGACCATCGTATTGAAATACGGCGTAAACAGTCTGGGTGTTCTGATGAACGGCCTTCCGGATTGGGCAAACAACATGTTCTCTCTGGCAGGCGGACTGCTGCCTGCACTCGGATTTGCCATGGTCATTCTGGTCATCGGAAAGGGACAGCTAATACCGTTCTTTATCGCAGGCTTCTTCTTTGCTCAATATTCCGGTCTGGGAGCGGTACCGGGCTGTCTGCTTGGTATTTTTATTGCCTGGCTCTATACGATTTTTACAAAAAAGGAAACAGACAATGGAAGCCTGTTTGCGGATTTACTCAATCTCAAAAATGCGGAATCCAAGGCAACACATATTCTTAGCAGGAAAACCTTGAAAAAGGTTTGGTTCAACTGGCGCCTGCATGTCTGCCATGTGGATAATGTTGAGCGTTTACAGGCAATGGGGATGTGTTTAACCATGGCACCGGCATTGGAAGAGCTGTATCCGGATGACAAGGAAGAACAAATCAAAGGATTGAAACGACATATGCAGTTCTTTATCACAGAAAATATGATTGGTGGTATCATTCCCGGTATTATTACATCACTGGAAGAGCAAAGAGCGATACAAAAGCGGGATCAGGTGCCTGAAGATCAGCTGATTTCCGAAGATCTGATCAACAGTGTTAAAAACGGCATGATGGGGCCTTTTGCCGGTGTTGGTGATACCCTGAATTATGCGACATTGAAGCCACTTATCTCCACCTTCTTTATGGGCTTTGCGCAGCAGGGGATGCTGTGGGCACCCATTGTAGATGATATTCTACTCTATGTCATTCTCGTATCGGAAGGTAAATTCATGTTCAACATGGGCTATAAGCTGGGAACCGATTCAGCAATGAATATACTGCAAAATAATGCAGTGCAGAAAATCGTAACCTTCTTCTCTATTGTCGGATTGTTTGTGATGGGTACTATGGCAGCACAAAACGTCAATGTAGCTGTTATCTATGAAATTCCATACGGGGCAAAGGATATGATCAGTATTCAGGAGCTGCTGTTTAATCCGATTGCCCCGGGTATACTCTCACTTCTTGCAGTCTTTGGTGTTTACGCTTATCTGAAGAAAGGCGGCACCGTGTTAAAGGTTACGCTGGTACTGCTGGTAATTGCCATCGCACTTGGAGGTCTGGGTATTCTGGGTGTGTAATTCAAAAAGGAGGAAGCAGAATTGACTATGAAAAAATTTATCAATCAGCCGGAGCGCTTTATTGATGAAATGCTGTACGGGCTGTATGCGGCACATCCGTCGTATTATACGTGTGTGAATGAGGATGCGCATTGCCTGATAACCAAGCATAAAATTGCAGGAAAGGTAGGAATCGCAACAGGTGGAGGAAGCGGTCATCTTCCGCTGTTTCTGGGATATGTCGGTAAAGGAATGCTGGATGGCTGCAGTGTAGGTGATGTCTTTCAATCACCAAGCTCAGAACAGATGCTTGACGTCACAAAAGCCATTGATTCCGGAGCGGGAGTTCTCTATATCTTTGGAAATTATAACGGGGATATCTTTAATTTTCAGATGGCTGCGGAAATGGCAGAGATGGAGGAGGATATTGAAGTATGTCTGTCGATTGCCGGTGAGGATGTGGCAAGCGGTCCACGTGCAAAGGAACAGGAAAAAAATATTCGTCGAGGTGTTGCAGGCATTTTCTTTGTGTATAAATGTGCAGGTGCAGCTGCTGCGGAAATGCTGCCACTGGATGAGGTGTACCGGATTGCAGAAAAAACAAAGCTACTCGTGGCAACCATGGGTGTTGCTTTGAGCCCCTGCACTGTCCCAAGAATCGGTCATCCCAGCTTTACGATAGCGGATGATGAAATGGAAATCGGTATGGGAATTCATGGAGAAGCAGGGCTTCGCAGAGGAAAGATTTGCTCGGCGGATGATATCGTAAAGGAAATTGTACCGCCTGTTATGCAGGATTTGCAGCTGCGGCATGATGATGAGGTGTGTGTATTGATCAACGGTCTGGGAGCTACTCCATTAGAAGAACAGTATCTGATTACTGGGCTGGTACACCGTTTGCTAAAAGATGCGGGAATACGAGTCCATAGAACGTATGTCGGAGAATATGCGACATCACTGGAAATGACCGGCTTGTCTATCTCTTTACTGAAGGTTGATGAGGAACTGAAGCGATTGATGGATGCTGCGGCAGATACCCCGATGTTTAAACAGTTTGGAGAGTCAAAATGAAAACAGAGGGTATAAAGCGTGTATTCCACGCATGGAATTTGATATTTCAGGAGCATGTAGAGCAATTGACTGCGCTGGATTCTGCTGGTGGAGATGGAGATCTCGGTGTTGTTATGCGCGATGGATTTCGCATTGCGGATGAATTTGTCACGGATAGTGATGAACATGATATTGGTAAAATGATATATATGGCAGGAAAAAAATTTAACAGCATCGCCTCATCTTCCATGGGGACACTCATTTCCAGCGGCTTTATGAAGATTGGAAAACAGCTGAAAGGAAAAGAAGAACTGAAGGATGCTGAGCTTGCGGTATTGTTTCAGGCAATGATAGAAGGTGTCATGACACTCGGCGGTGCAAAAGAGGGGGAGAAAACATTTCTTGATGCGCTTTGTCCGGCACAGCGTGCCTATGCTGAGCATGTAGATGAAGGGAAAGCAAGAGCCTTGCAATGTGCTGTCACTGCTGCAAGAGAAGGTGTGGAGAAAGCTAAAATGATGCAGGCAAGGCATGGAAGGCTGGCATTCCGTCAGGAAAATTCCATTGGTATGGTCGATCCGGGAAGTGTAGTTGCTGCATTGTATGTGGAAGGAATACAACAGGGGCTCCGTGATGAAGAATAAGAAACTGCTGTTCGTTAAGCTGACAGGGCTCACACTTGCAATTTACTGGTTTATCAGCAAGGGGGGGACACAATCTGTAGACACCTCTTTCGGATTGCAGGAAAAACGAGAAGCATTTGATATGTTTGATGTTGCATCATCCTGGATGATCTGGCTGGTTATAGCATATCTAGTCTTCGTTGCTCTGCGCAATCTGTATTCGAAAAATGTTAGAAAACCAAAAAGCAATATGCAGAAAAAATATGCAAAATTAAGGAGATAGGCTTATGAAGCTGCAGGAATACCGTTTTTTAAGCGGAGATGGCGAGGATGAGCTATATGGTTGCGCATGGCTTCCAGATGGCCCGGTGAAAGGTTATATACAAATTTTACACGACCTATATGATCATATTGAGCGCTATATGCATCTGCTTCAGTTTTTTGCCGAACATGGTTATGCAGCCTTTGGACACGATTTGGTTGGTCATGGAAGGTCTGTATATAGAAACGGTCCCGGTCAAATCAGTGCAAGACATACCTATAGACACTTTATCGAGGATGCGGAAACAATGTTTTATCTGGTTGTTAAGGATGCCATGCCAAAGAAGGAACAGAAGAAGTCCTATATTCATGCATTGATCGGCTTTGGTTTCGGCAGTATGCTGGCAAAGCAGTATGCAATCATGACAAGCAATTGCAATGCATTGATCTTATGCGGTGACTACGGTTTTCCCTCTCTGTATAGAAAGGCAATGAACATATATGCAAAGGAATGTCGCAAAAAAGCGGATACGGAACCGGCTGAAAAAACGGAAGACTATATTCTCTCCCATTATGGCATTGATAATATGGATACCTTTCTTGAAGAGAGAGTATCAAAGCCTCGTGAACAGAAAAAGCTGAAACGTGACGCCTGCTGTCAGCTTTCTTACTCCATGCAGTATATGTTAAACAGAATTACACTGTGTTCTCTGTATATGACGGAAGACTGGATTTCACAGCTTCCCGAATATCTTCCGATTTTATTTATGAGCGGGTATGAGGATGTGTTTTCCAATTATACCCGTGAGTTGGATGTCGTCATACGGAAATTAAACTATGCCGGTGCAGAGAATATCTTTTATAAATATTATGAACACAAGAAGCATGAGTTGCTGTTTGAAGATGCTGCAGTGAATGTCATGCAGGACATGCTTAAGCTGATTCGGCGTCTGGAAGAACATAGCATAGAAAGGAAGGAATGAAATTATGTTGGTATCAATGTTGGAAATCTTAGAAAAGGCGAAGGAAGGGGGATATGGTGTTCTGGCACCGAATGTTTTTAATGAAGACTCTGTCAGAGTTTGTATAGAAGCAGCTGTTGAGCTGGATTCACCTCTTATTATTGATGTTTTGCCGGATAATCATAAGGATATTGTTTCCTTTGGAAAACTGATTTGTTCAATGGCGAATGAGGTACGGATACCGATTGCACTGAATCTGGATCACGGAGATAGCTTCGAAGCCTGTGTAAAAGCGATTTATGGCGGATTTACAGGTGTTATGGTGGACCGCAGTGCATTGAGCTTTGAGGAAAATGCACGGCAGGTCGCGGAGTTTAAGAATATCTGTGCACCTCTTGGCATCACAGTGGAAGCGGAATTTGGACAGATTGCGGATGGTTGTGATTACGAAGAAAAGCGCGATGAATATCTGACAGATCCTGTGAAAGCAAAAGAGTTTGTTGAGAAATCAGGCTGTGACTGTCTAGCGGTATCCATTGGTGAAGCACACGGAGAGTATACCGGAAAGGGACCGGATATTGATTTTGAGCGATTAAAGGAAATAAAGAACCTGGTGGATGTACCTCTGGTATTCCATGGCGGCTCATTCTCAGGGTTTGAAAATATTGCGGAATGCTGCCGAATTGGTACACAGAAGGTGAACATGGGGACTGATGCTTATAATTATGGACTGGATTGTCTGTTCCATGACGGGCGTTATCAGAACGGAGAGAATATTGGCGCAAGAATGGCAGGCGATATTATGTGGGCAGGCTATAAGGAGCGCGTGATGGATTATATGAAGGTAACAGGTTCTGTCGGTAAAAACTGGATCAAAATTGAAAACTAAGGAACGGTGATGAAAAATGGCACGCATAGGTTTAGTCAGAATAGACAGTCGTTTGATACATGGGCAGGTATGTACGCAGTGGTTGTACAGGACGAATAGTAAAAAGGTGTATATTGTTGATGATGAAGGTGCGAGCAATTCCTTTTTGTCCAGCATTTATAAAATGGCATGTCCGGTAGGTGTTGAACTGGAAACGATATCGACAGAGGAAGCCGGAAAGAGATGGCAGCAGGATCAGTTAGGTGATCTGGAACCGATTTTCGTCCTGTTTAAAAATATGCCGATGGCCTACAAGGCTTATAAGGCAGGCTTTCGCTATACTACCCTGCAGGTAGGTGGAATTGGCGGTGGTGTCGGACGAAAAAATATTGTCGGACCGATTTCGTTTGATGATAACGATGCAAAAATGCTGGATGAAATGTTCCAGGATGGATTGGAGGCTTATTTCCAGCCGGTACCGGATAATCAAAAGGTATCCTGGATTGATGTAAAGGCTAAGCATTACCCGAATTTATAAAGGAGATTATGATGAAAGATGTATACATAAGAAAGCCAAATGATAAGGAACGCAGGCTCTTGGAATCCTGTCCGATTTGGGAACATGAGCCTGCTCAATGGAATGCGGAATATGATGAACGTTGTGAAACATGTCTGATAATCGAAGGAACAGCAGTTGTGAGTGGCAGTGACGGCCAGTCCTATGCGTTCACAAGGGGGGATCTTGTGACCTTTCGTCCGAATATGAGCTGTGTATGGAAGGTACTGGAGAAAATCCGTAAGCATTATCTATTTGATATGGATACAGACGAACATAGTGCTTCGTCATGATTGAGAACTGATGAATCTGTAAAAAAGAAGTAATAGCCCCTTACAAGAGGAAATTTACTTCTTTTTTTCAACAATGATGCCTGCACCCTGAAGCATATAAGAATTAATGAAAGGGTCAAACACAATGCAAAAAACGATTCCTGTTCGGGTATATGACTGAATTGAGGATGTCTTTCTTACATGTTGGAAAGCTATACGTATGATGGCTTGTGAGAACCATTGCAATGTGGTATAGTATCTATATGCTTTTATAGTAATGTAAGAGGAGATGAAGCAGTATGCAGAAATCACAAAAGCTTACCGCATCGATTTTACTGGTTGCCTGTATCACCTATAGCCTGTTTTTTCCTGATTCTGTCAATACGGCACTGGTCTTTGTTTTGTATGCCTGTCTGCTCATGTATCTTTTCAGCAAACGGGAGCTGCCGGTTCTCTCCCGTATGAAAATCATGATAGCAGCATTTATGTTCAGTATGCTGATGACGGCAGTGTGTATTGCTGCGGCAGAGCTGCTTCGCGGCTATTTCCTTTTTGATGGTGTTTTGATGGGCTGTCTGATGTTTCTGGCTATGGGAGCTGTCATCCAGACCTTTTTTTGATTTTGCAGGAATTTCTGCCGGATGTGGTACAGGTCGTGCTGCTGGTGCTGGCGGGCCTTTATCTGATTAACATCGGGGTCTTGAGTGCAATGATGTTTTCTACATTATCCAATATCGGGTTAACAGGCGCGAATACGGAGTATATATTGCCCTGGGATCTGCTGGGCATCGCATTGTGTATTGTGCTTGCTGAGGGGGTACTGTTTGCAGGAATTCACAGGCTGCGCCTGTATTTTCAGAGCCGATAACAGCATGTGATCATTAGGAGAACAGGTACTGCTGATTCTTTCTCTCAGGATATGGAAATCGTGAAAAAAACAGCTGCGCCGTACATGGAAAAGGATGAATTCGTTTTGCAGTTCAACTGTGTATCAAAGATTTCATCTGTTTTTCGTATAAGAAAAGCAGGAAGAAAATAAACCTGCTTAATATAGAATTGAAAAAAATAATTGAGATAATGAAATTGTATCCACAGAAAAGAGTATCCGCAATAGGTTTGATTTCCATGACAGAAAGCCAGGATGTATACTTAAGTTTTTTCTTACTTTAGCAACAGGGAGAATTCAACTTCTATTGATAAAACCAATCGTGTTGAAGCCTCCCGTTTTAAGCTTACCCGCAATCGGGAAAGAAGCTAACATTATTCCAGTCTTCTTTTATGCAGATACTGGACCATTCCTCAGGTAAGAAGAAAGAACCCCATATCAGCATATACGGATACAGGGATGGGGAAAGCTTTTAGGATACAGGCATCTATGCGAACTTCTGTAAAGCTGTTGTTTCTGCCTTCATCCTTTTAGTGCTTTTTCTGTGTAATCAGATGTTCGTCGATCAGTTTTTGAATCTGTGCCGGTTCCGGATCGATATAAATGGTTTTGTAATTTGACAGGGAAACAAAGCTGCCCTTGTTTCCGGGAATCTTTTTCAACTGGCGAATCGTGCAGTAATTCACAGGAACACTGGAGGAATAGCGGGCGTTGCTGTACCAGGCGGCAAGCATGGCGGCATTGCGCAGAAGCTCCTCATCCGGCTGCTCACAGGTGATTACCACATGGGCTCCATGCACATCCTTGGTATGCAGCCACATATCGCTTTTTTTTCCCAGACGCCAGGTAACGTAATCATTTTGCAGATTGTTTTTACCAACATAGATATATACGTCATCGAATGCAAAGGTCTCATAATGTGGAAGCTCCTGCTTCTTTTTCTTTCGTATGCGGGTTTTAACAGCCTTGACATAGCCCTGTCGTGCCAGCTCCTCCCGAATTTCCATAGCATCCTGTACGGTCGCCTGTTCCAGCTGGACCTCCATGGATTCAAAGTAGCGGATTTCCTTTTCGCATAGGGCAAGCTGTTCCTGAAGGATAGCCTGTGCCCGCTTGCTCTTGTGGTATTTCTGATAATAGCGGTTGGCATTTCCCTTGATATCAAAGCGCATGTCCAACGGAATATGGATATCCTTACCAGTTTCAAAAGAGGGGAGTGTGACGGTTTCCCTGCGCTCGATACTTCCCATGTAGGCAAACAGTAAATCACCGTATTCCCTGTATTTATCGCAATCCATTGCCTCCTCCAGCGTCTGCTGCAGTTTTGGGTATTTTGAAGTATTCTTATGCAGCTCCTTGCGCACGGCACGAAACAGATCACCACTCTGCTGCTTGATGCGAACCTTTTCCTCCTTCTGGAAAAAGAGCAGATCCATACCCTTCATCAGCGGATACTGCCGTGCTTCCACCTCCAGATGTGTCAAAGGTATGCAGTGAAACTGGGTTTTGTCCTGCACGTCACTCAGATACAGTGTATCGGATGTACGAATCTGTTCCAGAATTTCATCGAAGTTTTCACCCTGCGCCATACGATACTGCACTTCTCTGGAAAGCAGCGGAGAAAACCCGTGAAACTGTTTGGTAAAGGATTCACTTGGATCTATTTTTTCATAATGATAGGGATCCTGCTTTCCGGTATGCGGTGCAGGCAGCTGATAAAGCGCTCCCGGATGAATGGTGCGGCGGTTGTTTTCAAACGGCGGAATGCGTTTTAAGGCATCCAGAATATGCCCCTCCTCATCCACCAGAATCATATTTGCATATTTCCCCATGAGTTCGATATAAAGATGCCGGTCATGGATATCACCAAGCTCGTCCCTTGCCTCGATTACCATATGCAAAATGCGATCCAGACCGACCTGATTCAGAGAACGAAGGATTCCTCCGTCAATCTGCTTTCGCAGCAGCATGAGAAAATTTCCCGGTGTCTCCATCGTGGTATATGATTCCTGAGTCAGATTGATACGGTTGTATACGCTGTGTAAGGAAATCATCAATCGTCGTGTTCCCTTTGGTGTCCGTATTGTAAACAGCAGCTCGGTATCGCTGATCTGTTGCAGCTTTGTAAGCTTGGCAGGCAGAAAGCTCTGCAGCTCTTTCTGTACCTGATGAAGCAGTAATCCATCTAATGCCATAAAATCACCTCGCTGCTCCATTATATCATACCAAAAGGGCATGCTGAGCGCTAACTTTCATATGTTTGCGGCTGATAAATAGAGAATTGAGCATTATACTATAGGAAGAGACACATGTGCAGCTGCTTTATGGAATAGCGAAGCTTGAATACGATCATAAAATCGAAATAGCTTTTCTATCATGTAAGGTTTTCTATTTCTTATACTGCTCTTATTTTTTAAGCTTTGTCTGCGAACTGTTTTTTGATTCGAAGTGAATTCTTGCGTGATATGTGTGACTATTTCCAAAATGGAATCTGTGTTTCTTCTTTCTCAAGATAGGATTTTCTTTATAATCTGTATTTTCGACAGAATATATGCTACACTGTAAATACAAAAAAAGGAGAGGTCGGTCTATGAGAAACTATATAAATAATACATTGCATTCACATCTAATTTATCCGCAAAAGTCCCGGCCTTTCGGTAGCTCAACCGCTTGCTAGAAGCGTTTTTTCTTATGCTTTTAACAGTTTAAGTTATTCTTTGCGATCCTCGTGTAACACGCTGCACCTGAGCACCGCTTGTCGGCGGTAAGGACTGCCTTGTTTTTGTCGCATCCATTCCTGCGTATGATACGAAACAGCAGGAACCTCTATATGCTAAATAGGTTCAAAAAAAGCAAAAACATTTGACCAGATAAGGGAATTCACTAATGCTTTTTATGACTGTTGAGTGAAAAAATCAAGAAATGAGCAATCTTTTTTACGATTATAGCTAAAAAGTAGTTAATTTATTCAAAAAGCCTAAAAAAAACAGAAACACGTTTGACATACCCTGCCTGCACTAGTAAAATAAATGTAAGAATAGTAAGGGGTGTGCTCATGAAAAAAGGTTTATTGATTATTATCAGCGGACCAAGCGGTGTAGGCAAAGGAACTGTGCGTAATTGCTTTATGAATGATGAATCCTTAAAGCTGGCGTATTCCATTTCCATGACAACCAGATCACCAAGACAGGGTGAACAGGATGGCGTTGATTACATATTTACAACAAAGGATGAATTTGAACAGGCGATCCATGACGGCGAGCTTTTGGAATGGGCAGAATTTGTAGGGAACTATTATGGTACTCCGATGTCACAGGTAGAGAAGCTGCGCAAGGAAGGCAAGAATGTATTGCTGGAAATCGAGGTACAGGGCGCTACACAGGTACGTGAAAAATGTCCGGAGGCGCTGACCATCTTCATTATTCCGCCAAGCATGGAGGAATTGGAAAAACGGATACGGGGCAGAAGAAGTGAGCCGGAGGAAATTGTACAGCAGCGTTTAGCCAAGGCAAGTAAGGAAATCAAAATGGTTAATAATTACAAGTACATCGTATGCAATGATGATCCGCAGCTGGCAGCGGATATGATTTCCACAATTATTAAGCGTCATATGGAGATTGACGAATAAACACACGATACAGTGTGTTTTTTTATGGAAATCCGACATATTCCACATGCACAAAAAGAGTATACCGGTGACATTCGAAAACACCAATCGCATTCCCTGTATCATGGACAAGCATTGCTTTTTGAAAGACATAATACGGTTTTCCAAAAGCAGACACGTGGATGCTGTTCATGTATACGGATAAATCCTTTGTGATTAGGAATGCTCGAAGCTTCATGGCACCGCTATACGTGCAGCATGTATATACCAGGAAGATAGCGATGATGATCCATAGAATGCGTTTCTTTTTCATATCTATCCTTTCTGTAAGTTCCGCATGGATGCTTACTTAGCTGTTAACAGTATAGCACAGATGACATAGAGAGTATTGAATGTCATGGAATCGTAAAAGGTTTGTAAGAAAAGAATAAAGAGTAAAAGGAATGGCTATAAGAAAAGCAGCTGTCTCATGACAGCCGCCTATCTTTTTTTACTTATACGATACCCTGATCAATCATGGAATCAGCAACCTTGATGAAGCCTGCAATATTTGCTCCGGCCATATAGTTTTTACCAAGACCGTATTCCATAGCAGTATCAGACACTGTACGGAAGATGTTTTCCATGATGTCCTTCAGCTTGGCATCCACCTCTTCAAAGGTCCAGGACAGACGAGCGGAGTTCTGTGACATCTCCAGTCCTGAGGTTGCGACACCGCCTGCATTGCTTGCCTTGCCCGGAGCATACAGAACATTATTTGCCTGTAATACCTCAATGGCATCCGGTGTTGTCGGCATGTTGGCACCCTCGCATACAGCGATACAGCCGTTTTTGATCAGCGTCTCCGCATCCTTCTTATGCAGCTCATTTTGTGTCGCACAAGGCAATGCGATGTCACATGGGGTATTCCAGATGCTTTCTGACGCATGGAAAGTCGCACCGGCAACCGCATCTGCATATTCCCTGATACGTCCGCGTTTTACTTCCTTGATTTCCTTCATCACATCCAGATTCACACCGTTTTCATCAACGATATAACCGCTGGAATCGCTCATGGCAATTACCGTTGCCCCCAGCTGTGTTGCTTTTTCCGCAGCATAGATGGCTACGTTTCCGCTTCCGCTGACAACGACTTTCTTGCCCTGGAAGGATGTGCCGTTCGCCTGCAGCATGGCCTCTGTGAAATAGCACAGACCATAGCCGGTTGCCTGTGTTCTGGCAAGAGAACCACCCCAGTTTAAGCCCTTTCCGGTCAGAACACCGGTGAACTCATTACGAATGCGCTTGTATTGTCCGAACATATAACCGATTTCACGTCCACCGACACCGATATCACCTGCAGGAACATCAGTATCCGGTCCGATATACTTGCACAGCTCTGTCATGAAGCTCTGGCAGAAGCGCATGATTTCCGCATCGCTTTTTCCCTTCGGATCAAAGTCGCTTCCACCTTTTCCTCCGCCCATTGGAAGACCGGTCAAAGAGTTTTTGAATATCTGTTCAAAGCCCAGAAACTTGATAATAGAGATATTTACACTCGGGTGGAAACGAAGTCCGCCCTTGTAAGGTCCGATTGCAGAATTGAATTCCACACGGAATCCTCTGTTTACCTGCAGCTTACCGCTGTCATCAACCCAGGGTACACGGAAGATGATCTGGCGCTCCGGTTCGACGATTCTTTCGAATACGCCTTTTTCGATATATTCCGGATGTTTACCTGCGACTTTTTCCAGTGACAGCAGGACTTCATCAACAGCCTGAATGAATTCTGCGTCATTCGGATTGCGTTTGACGACTGCTTCTTTAACATAATCTAGCTTAGCCATAGTAATTTCCTCCTTTAGCCTGTTTATATTATATACGCAAACCTTCAAAATGAAAATAAAAAAATGAATTTTTTCATTTGAATGAAAATATATTCACAAGAGATGAAAAATAGAACCGCGTTTCATCGTCTTTTTATGACGGTGTTTTTTCAGTATGCATACTATACTGAGAAACAGGTGATGAACTATGAAGCTATGTGATGCAGCAGTGGGAAAAACCATGGTCGTTACGAACGTCCATATGTGTAAAAAAGAGAAGGACCGCCTGTTTTATCTTGGGATATATCCGGGTATGCAGATACGCAAGCTGCGCAGTGCGCCAATGCAGGATCCGTGTCTGTATTTTGCGGCAGGTAATCAGCTGATTCTGCGTAATAAGGATGCGGCTTGTATCGAAGGGGAGGTGCTGGAATGAACTATCATGTGGCCTTTGTCGGAAATCCGAACGTGGGAAAGAGTGCGTGGATCAATGCGCTCAGCAATGCGGATTTCAAGGTTGGAAACTGGCCGGGGGTTACCGTTGAAAAAAAAGAAGCCAATGTATGCTGGGGAGGAGACAGCTATCATATTATAGACCTTCCGGGTACCTATTCCTTGACGAATAATGGCAATGAGGAAAGCATAACGGCAGCATATCTTCAAAGTCAGCAGGTCGATTTGATCGTCAATGTGCTGGATGCGACCAATCTTCAGCGAAATCTCATGCTGACGCTGTTTCTGCGTGAGCTGCAGATTCCCATGCTGTTGATTTTCAATTTCATGGATGAGGTTAAAGACTATGGTATTCATATCGATACAGCAGCCCTTTCAAGGCGCCTTGGAATGGAGATACTGGCGTATTCCGCCTTTGACCGCAGACATTATCGTGAGGTGCGTCAGGCAATTCAAAGGCAGGTGGAACAAAGGACGGTGTTTTATCATCCGTTGCTGAATGAGGAAGAAGATGAAATCTATACATCGTTGTATACGTATATCGAGCAGCATGGACCATCGCATGCAGAGGCTGATGCACGCCTGCTGCATCATCTTGCCATGGGCTGTATGCGGGAGGACGTGCTTGTCATGAAGCAACTGGAGGCCTGGCATATGGATCCGGTAGTGCTGCAGAAGCTGTGTCGGGATATGAACGAAGAGAACGTGCGCGCAGGGTATTGCCGTGCTGTGGAATCCCTGATGCACAATGTGGTACAGGATCCGAAAAAGCGATATGCGAAAAGTGAACGTATCGATGCTTTCGTATTGCATAAATGGCTGGGGCTTCCTCTGTTTCTGCTCGTTTTTTCCTTTCTTCTGCTTTTCGTCTTTCAGGCCTCCGCCCCGCTCAATGATTATATCGGCTATCTGCTGCAGGATGTGCTGGCTCGCTATGTTTCCTTTGCCCTGCAATGGGCGCCGCATGTCCTGCGGCAATTTCTGCTGCAGGGAATTCTTGCGGGCGTCGGTGGTGTACTTGTGTTTGTGCCGTTGATGGCACTGCTGTATTTTGTGTTATCTTTACTGGAGGAAAGCGGCTATATGGCACGCATCGCCTTTTTGCTGGACCGGCTGATGAATTCCTTCCATCTCAGCGGAAAGAGCTTTGTTTCCCTCATGCTGGGCTTTGGCTGCAATGTGCCTGCCATCTATGCGACCCGCACGCTGGATAACGAGCAGCAGAAGCGTCTGACAGCCTTGCTGGTGCCCTTTATGTCCTGCGGTGCCAGATTGCCGGTATATGTACTGTTCGCCTCTGCCTTTTTTCCGGATAAGGCGGCACTGATGATGCTGAGCATCTATGGAATCGGTATCCTGCTTGCTCTTGTACTCGCGCTGATCGCATCCCGCTTTCCGATTTTTCATGATGATGCGATGCTGGTACTGGAGCTTCCACCCTACCGTCTTCCCTCGCTGCGTGTTGTGCTGCACAAGGTGAGGGAGGAGGTGAAAAGCTATGTGCGCAAGGCGTGCGGCATCGTCCTATGGGCCATGGTGATATTATGGGGGCTTACCTACTTTCCGGGCGGAAGCGTGGAGGACAGCTATCTGGCTCAGGGGGCCAAGCTGGTACAGCCGATCTTTGCACCGCTTGGATTTGGCGACCGTTGGGAATGTGTTGCTGCGCTGCCCGGCGGGATTATCGCCAAAGAGACGATCGTCGGCTTTCTTGACACCGTGCTGCAGCCGGCAGTGCATGAGGAAGCTACTACTGTCAATATCAGCGAGGATATCCGTGATATTCTCTATAAGGGAGGTACTGCGTTAAAGGAAAGTGCCACCTTCTTTCTGCACACCGATGTAGCCGTCAAGCCGCAGGGAGATGCTCAGGTATCCCATATCCGTGCTCTATGGACTTCCAGGGATGCAGGAATCCGCTCCTTCAGCTTCATGGTATATGTCCTGCTCAGTATCCCCTGTATTATGACCTTGCAGGCGGTCTATCACGAATATGGGAAAAAGCTTTTGTTCCTAACTCTGACAGTTATGCTGCTCGTTCCTTATCTTGTCTCCCTGTTTATCTTTCAGTTCTTTTCCTTATTTTTATGAGGATCAATTAGATCTGTTTTCATAACAGTTCTTATCTGCTTTCGGACTATATCAAATCAGGATCAGCTGTATCTTCAAACGATATCCCTGATCCTTTTTTGCGCTGCTTTCTTTTCATAGCCGCCTATGAATGAAAAACTTCAGGGCTTCGTTTTTCTTTTTCTGCTGTTTCCTGTATAATGAAACAAAAGGAAGGGGAATGATTTTATGAGACTGTTATTCAAACAGCGCATGTTTACCTGGTTTGACAGTTATGATATATACGATGATGCAGGGCATACCATATATACAGTGGAAGGAAAGCTGTCCTGGGGACATCGTCTGGTTATCTATAATGCAATGCGGGAGGAAATCGGAGAAATACGGGAGGAGGTATTTACCTTTCTTCCACGCTTTCGCATGTATATGAATGGAAGCTGTATTGGCTTTATCGAGAGGGAATTTACGTTTTTTAAACCAAAGTATCACTTGTCCTGCAACGACTGGAAAATCGAAGGAAATTTCATGGCATGGGATTATGATGTCATCAGTGAGCAGGATGGATGCATCATGCATGCCAGTAAGGAAATTTTTCACCTCACAGATACCTATGTGCTGGATATCCGACAGGATGGACACGCGTTGTTATCACTTATGATCGTTCTTGCCATTGATGCGGCAAAATGCTCGGGAAACGGGTAAGAATGCGCAATCTGCATGTTCATCCATAAACAAAAAAGTAGTTCGTAGGCATGGCAGCGGAGCGTGGATGAGGGATCCTTCGAAGGGATCATAGAAGCAGGAAAAAGGATTTTACAGGAAGGAAACGGACATTGATAAGTGGATGTGAAGTAATCGGTGATTCGTAAAAGAAAAAAGGATTTATAATGCAAGGCGTGTGGAAGAGAAACAGTATACTGCATATAAAATGGCAGGAACCTGAAAATACCGTATCCGGCAGTTTTTCGCCTATCAGAATTTTACAACTGTTATACGAATGATGAGCAGGCCGTAAGCTTACAGGAAAATGAAATGCAGGGAAAATGAAATTGCGGAAAATGAAATTTTGTGTATTCTGTTTCAAATTGAAAAAAAAAAGACTATAATAAATATCGTATAGGTAAAAGTTTAAAGGAGATTCTCTATGGCTAGAGTAAGTAAACAGTTTTTAGAAGCATATAAGCCTCTTTCCACGAAGGAGCTGAAGGATCCTGTTATATTCGTTGTGGATATGATCGAAGGCTTTGTACATGAAGGAGCCCTGCATGATGAGGAAATCAATGCGGCAACCGTGCATATTGAAGCCCTGATACGTGATGCAGAGCAACGGGTTATTTTCATTGCGGACTCCCATCCGCCAAAGACGCGTGAATTTAATTCCTACCCCTCTCATTGCGTCATCGGTACGAAGGAAAGTGAGGTTATTCAGGAATTACAGCCGTATGTGCAGGAGCTGATGCGTAAGAATTCTACGAATACCTTTACGTGTCCGGATTTTCAAAGCTTTTTAACGGAGCGTATGGACAGTTATCGTGATATCGTCATCACCGGCTGCTGTACCGATATCTGCATTCTGCAGTTTGCGTTATGTCTGAATGCATGGCTGAATGAGCATAATAAGACAGACCAGCGGATCATCATACCGCTGAGCTGTGTGGATACCTATCATATTGAGGGAGTGCATGATGCTGTATCCTGCAATGAATTCAGTATCCGCAACATGGAGGCAAACGGTATCTGTATCGTTTCCTCACTGGAAAGAGAGGATTGATTATGAAAAGTCTGGATTATAAATTTGATTTTCGTGATGAGCGGAATCTAAGTCTGGTCATGGATTTTTATGAGCTGACCATGAGTCAGTGCTACTTCAATTCCGATCATAAGGATCGTGTTGTCACCTTTGACCTGTTTTATCGCAGAAATCCGGACAGCGGCGGCTATGCGGTGTTTGCGGGGCTGGAGGAAATTATCGGATATATCCAGAATCTGCATTTTGAGGATAGTGATATTGCATACCTGCGTTCGCTGAACCGCTTTAATGATGAATTTCTGGAATATCTGCGGCATTTCATTTTTACCGGTGATATCTTTGCGGTGAAGGAAGGAACACCGGTGTTCCCGTATGAACCGCTGATTCGCGTAAAGGCGAAGATTATCGAAGCACAGCTGCTGGAAACGGCAATGCTGTTGTGTGTCAATCATCAGACCCTGATTGCAACAAAGGCAAAGCGTATCGTCAAAGCAGCGCAGGGCAGAGCCATTATGGAGTTTGGTGCCCGTCGCGCGCATAACTTTGATGCAGCGAATTATGGTGCCAGAGCTGCCTTTATCGGCGGTGTGGCAGGTACGGCAACCACCTATGCCGGACAGAAATTCGGTATGCCGGTTCTGGGAACCATGGCACATTCCTTTGTACAGTCCTTTGATTGTGAATATGATGCATTTCTGGCATATGCAAAAACGTATCCCGACAGCTGTACGGTGCTGCTGGATACCTATAATACCTTGAAAAGCGGTCTGGTGAATGCGATTCGTGTGGCGAAGGAATATCTGGAGCCAAACGGCTATCGTCTGCAGGGTGTGCGCATCGACAGCGGGGATATGGCGTATTTATCCAAGAAAATCCGCACGGCACTGGATGCGGCAGGAATGGAGGACTGTAATATCGTAATTTCGAACTCCCTGGATGAATATCTCATCCAGTCCCTGATATCACAGGGGGCGCAGATCAACAGCATGGGGGTTGGCGAAAATCTGGTTTGCAGTAAATCCGCGCCGGTATTCGGCGGTGTGTATAAAATGAGCTCTATTTTTGACGGGGATACCATGATACCGAAAATCAAGGTTAGTGAAAATGTTGAAAAGGTAACAAATCCCGGCTATAAGGACCTCTACCGTATTTACGATAAGGAAAGCGGCAAGGCTGTTGGGGATCTTATGACCATACACAAAGAGAGCCTTGATCCGAATCGTGATCTGACCATCTATCACCAGATGAACAGCTGGAAAAACAAGACGATTCCAGGCGGCAGCTATGTTTTGCGTGATTTACTGGACCCGATCTTTCTAAACGGGGAGCTGGTGTATGAGGTTCCGGATCTGCAGGAAATCCGTGCGTACAGTGAACAGGAATTTTCCTGTATGTGGGATGAGATTCTGCGCTTTGAATATCCGCAGACCTACTATGTCGATCTCAGCAAGCAGCTGCTGGATCTGAAGCTGAAGATGCTGGAGGATGTAAAGCATGCAGGATAAGCTGAAGCGCCGTGAGATTCTGCTGAAGAGAATTCTGTATATCTGTGCGGCTGTTTATATTGTTACACTGCTGTATGCGTTTTATCACAATTATACGGTCAGGGATATGAATGCACTCGGTATGACCTTCGTCGCTGTGCTGACGCCCCTGATTGTACCGGTTGCCTTCAAGCTGCTGCATTTCAAGCCGGTGTATGAAATCTACATCGTGTCTACGATCTTTACGTATTTTGCCTCCCTGATTGGAAGCAGCTATCACTGGTATTCCTACCTTGGCTTTGATAAGGTCCTGCATTTTTCCAGCGGCTGGTTCATCACAACGCTGGCGGTGATTCTGTATTTCTATCTGAAAAAGACGAATGAATTTCCGGATAAGAAGGATTATCATGTATTTCTCGTCTTTATCAATGCTGTGAATATCGCTGTCGGTGAAATCTGGGAATTCTATGAATATGCCATGCTGATTTTCTTCAACAATGACTGCATCAATCATTATTCACAGGGCGTGCATGATACGATTACCGATGTCCTGTGTGCCACGGTGGCAGGGATTCTGCTTACGCTGCTGATTATGCGCTATCACAAAACAGGAAAGGGAAATTTCTTCACCAATGTCTATGAGAAATTTTATGAGCGCAACATTGCGGGGAAATAGACAGGATCTGACAATATTCGGTTAACCGGGGTATGCTGCATCACAAATATGATGACAAAAAATGGAAGCGGATGAAGGCTTCTGTTTTTTTTAGCTGCCATATGGAAAATGCCTGATGAAAAGGAATTGCACAGCATACGAGTTCCCTGTATAATAGAATAAGGTAAGGAGAGATCGCTATGAAATGTAAGCAATGTGGTGCAGAAATTGAAAACAGCAGATGCTGTCCGTACTGCGGCAGTGAGAATGCGGATTATGATGCAGCAGCGGATGCAATACAGCAGGATGAAGCAAGACAGAATATACCCGGACAGGGGAGAGGACGCGAGGTTTATGACAGTGATAAGAGTAAAATGGTTACATTTTTGTTAGCCCTGTTCAGCGGTCCCCTGGGGCTTCATAATTTTTATACAGGAAGATGGGGACGTGCATTGTTCTACATGGTAACCATGGGATTTCTTATGTTTGGCTGGCTCTATGACCTGTTTATGATCGCAACCAATAAGTTTAAGGATGCAAACGGTGATTATATTGTACGATAGGAGGATGCGCTAATGGGATTCAGTGATCTTTTGATGGGGCAGTTTATCGATGTAATTGAAAATGATAAGGATATGAGTCACCTGATCGTTTTGAAATATCAGAGAAACGGCCGTGATAATGAAATCAAGCAGGGGGCAAGGCTGATTGTCAGAGAAAGTCAGGCTGCGGTGTTTATGAGCAAGGGAGAGCTGGCGGATGTGTTTTCCGCAGGCTCCTATACGCTGAATACGGAGAATATGCCGATTCTATCCACACTGCAAAGCTGGAAATACGGCTTTCGATCACCGATAATCAGTGATTTGTTTTTTGTTAGCTTAAAGGCACTGACAGATAATAAATGGGGAACGAGAAATCCGTTTATCATAGAGGATCCAACCTTCGGCGTGGTTCGGGTACGCGGCTTTGGAACATTCTCGCTGCGGGTCGTAGATGTTGAAAAATTCATGCGGGAGCTGGTCGGCGTTCAGATGATTTATCAGACAGATGATGTGATCGAGTTTGTTCGTTCGATCGTGATTGAAAGCCTGATTGATGTGATCGCCGAAGAAAAAATCCGTGTTGTTGAGCTGGCAAGCAAGCTGCGCGAGATATCCGAAGCTGCCAGAGACAGTGCGAACGAGAAAATGGAAACGATGGGAATCAGCCTGCTGATGATCAATATTGAAAATATCTCACTGCCTGAGGAGGTTGAGAAATTTATTGATGAGCAGTCCGGAATCAATCTTGTTAGCGGGAATATGCAGAATTTTCAGCAGTGGCAGCAGTCGCGTGCAATGCGGGATGCAGCGCAGCAAAGCCAGGGTATTGCGGGTATCGGTGCAGGCTTTGCCTTTGCCCAGCAGATGAATACCACGGCAGCACAGCCTCAGGAGCCGGTTGTTAAGGAAGTGATCCGTATCAAATGTCCCAACTGCGGAGAGCTGAACAAGGAGGATGCGAAATTCTGCTGTGAATGCGGAACGTCCCTCATCACGAAGAAATACTGCCCGCAGTGCGGCGGGGAAGTGGAGACCGACAGTAAGTTCTGCAGTACATGCGGACAGAAGCTGTAAACGAAGAAAGCGTTGACAGAAGTCTAGCGCAGAACCATAGAAGAAAAGGAGTGTTTTTCACGCTTGGCAGCGTAAGGGAAGCACTCCTTTTGTGTACAGGTAAAATCAGTAACTCTTTCTCAGTGGGAATCGCGGTATGGTAATAAAATGAATATCGTGGAGAGTTTGTTGATGAAAGCCATGAAGGAAGCTATATTTTCGCACCGGCATCTGCTTGACAGCTATCGGTATGCTGCGATTCATCAGTCTGCACGCGAAGCGGGTTCAACGCCGGCTCCTGTGATTGCTTTTCACGCTCTCTGCGCTTTTTCTCCTCCAGTAGGGCCCCCATGATATCCTCTGCCATCACCGGTTCGTTATCCGGCAGGAGTACGCCCTCGAAAAACAGCTTCATATTCTGATAGCATGTCCAGCTGACCTCCGGATCCATCAGCAGACGATGATGCCCGTCATGTAGAAGAATCAGCTTTTTGCGGCTGTGTGGAATTTTATTGTAGGCCCACAGGGAGCTTTTTACAGAAATGACCTCATCGGCATTCCCATGAATGATAAAGACCGGACACTCCACAAAGCCGATATATTTCTTCAGGTTTTTTACCAGCTCCGTAAAGGCGCCGTAAAAGGCACGCGGGAGCTGGATTTCCTCTTTCTTTTCATTTCCCATCAGTGAGGATGCGGATTTTGTAAGGACACCGGTGATTATATCAACATTCATATAGCTGAATGCGGGAGCCAGCAATAGAAGGCGCTTTACGGGGCATACAACAGCCAGGTAGGAAGCAATCACACCGCCCATCGAGAAGCCGGCAAGATAGATATCTCTACCGCTGTCTCTATAGGAATCTACGACCTCCTTCGCTCTGGAGACCCATTGCATCCAGTCATGATCCTGTTCATCAAACAGATCATACATGTCAAACTGTATGATATCAAAGCCGTCCTGTTTACCCCAGGCAGCGAAATTATCAAATTCATTTCTGCGTCTTCTGCCATAGCCGTGTATCGTGATGATCACAGGCTTTTGTACGGCAGGCGGCAGTTCTTCTTTCTTTAACAGATGTTTCAGCCAATCCAGCATATTTCTCACCCTTTCTGTTTCAATTATACCATAATTCTTTTCCCATTCGACGCTTTTTGACGTATAATAAAAGAAGTCAATGTGAGGGATGTCCGTGAAGAAACGAGCTACGCTGCTTATCATAAATCTGGAAAAGATCTACACGATGGATATGGTCAACAAGCATCCGCTTGTTTTTCAGCACGCCTTTATCGCCATCCACCATGAGCGGATTCTGGCGGTCGGCTGCGGCAGCTGGCGGGAATATGCGGATAAGGATACCCGGATTCTGGATGGCAGAGGTCATATTGCAGTACCTGGCTTTATAGAGGTAGAGGCGCAGCTGAGTACAGCCTCCGAACGCGATGGTCTGCGCAGACAGCTGGAGGAGGGTATGGCGTATATGCGAAACGGGACGCTGACACTTGCCTGCAGGGGTGGCGGTGCAGCAGCCCTTCGTGAACAGCCCTGCTTTGAGATACTGGATGCAAACCCTGCGTGCATACCGGTTATGTATCCGTATGCAAGCCTGTTCCAAAAAAACAAGAAGCGTCTTTGCCGCTTTTGTATCAGCGCAGCCGGTAATTATGCGATTCAGGATCAGCTGTGTGCGGCACAGCTCATGGGGATGGCGGAGGTCTATGATGCATGGACATTGCTGCAGGCACTGACTGTATGGCCTGCAAGAGCACTGGATCGCGGCGAGCTTGGACATATCCAGCGAAATGCACAGGCGGATATCCTTTTGTTTGCTCACACGGATATCCATGCACTCTTTCATACGCTGGGCAACCGATACCTGGCACAGGTTATAAAAAAAGGTATTCGCTTCTTTCCGGATATTCTTGTTTCATGAGGAAATTCGACAGTTTTCCTTACTCCTGTCATATAGTATGGTAGAGAGGTGAAAACTATGGAAATCATTCAACATGAACAACAGAAGCATAATATTCTTCTGACATCGGATTATTGTCCGAATCAGGCGATGATCAATGAATTTCAGACCATTTTTTTTACATGCAAGCTGCAGCGGATCGAGCTGTGTGAAAAGGAGCTGAAGGATTTTATCGTCGATGACGGTGCCAGATTTCTTATGCTGCATGTGACGATACGAAATATAACCAATGAGATCCTGACAATGTATAAGGATGACTTCATGATAACCTTTGATAATGAGGGGCCGTTTGAGGCTGAGGATAATTTCGGAATCCGCAATCAGCTGTCGGACGAATATGCCCTGAAGCCGCAGGAGGAAATCAGTGGCTGTCTGGTGTTTATCATCTCCTCCTCGGCGAAGAAAATCATGCTGAGCTATACGGAGTATTTTGATGATGAAAGTGAAGGCAAGACCTATAAGCTGAAATATAAAATCGGCTGATTTACAGGAAAAAGTTTCATAAAAAGAAAAAAAGAGAAAAAGACTTGACGATTTGATTAAAATAAAGTAACATAATGGGCAGATAAACAATGACATAGAAAAGAAGAGTAAGCACGTAGGCTTTTAAAGAGAGTTTCCGTTTGGTGAGAGGAAATAAAGAGGAACTGCTGAAAATGGTCTTGGAGTCGCGCAGTCGAACAAGGTAGGCTGCGACGTGTTCGCCCGTTACAGCGATAGGGTATAACTTTCCTTCAGGAAAGCGTACTTGATGAGGTTTCCACTGTGAGGTGGGAATAAACTTAGGTGGTAACACGAAATTCAGCTTTCGTCCTATGGGATGAAGGCTTTTTTATATGTAGAATACAGGAGGAAGAGGACATGATCAGATTAGAGCATGTCAGTAAGACATTCGACAGCAGGGCGGGGAACGTGCATGCCGTGCAGGATGTTACACTGACGATACAGGATAAGGAAATCTATGGAATTATCGGCTTCAGCGGTGCCGGCAAATCAACACTGGTACGCTGTATTAATCTGCTGGAGCGTCCAAGCAGGGGAGCAGTCGTGATTGATGATCAGGATATCACAAAAATGAAGGATAAAGAATTAAGAGCGATGCGCAAGAAGATCGGTATGATTTTTCAGCATTTCAATCTGATGCGCAGCCGTACCGTCTATCAGAATATCGCATTTCCATTAAAGGGAAGCGGATTAAGCAAGGCGGAGATGGATCAGAAAATTCGCAGATTGCTGGAGCTGGTGGATCTCAGCGATAAGGTCGATGCTTACCCGTCGCAGCTCAGCGGTGGACAAAAGCAGCGCGTGGCGATTGCGCGGGCACTGGCGAATGATCCCAAGGTGCTGCTGTGTGATGAAGCAACAAGCGCACTGGATCCGCAGACGACCAAAAGCATTTTAAAGCTGTTGAAAAGGGTGAATGAGGAGCTGGGAATCACCATCGTATTGATTACGCATGAAATGGCCGTTATCAAGGAAATCTGTGACCGTGTGGCGGTTATGGAAAACGGATATGTTGTGGAGGAGGGAAGCATTATCGACATCTTCTCAAAGCCGCAGGCAGAGGTAACGCGCAATTTCATCGCTTCAACCAGCAATGCCCATCGTGTGCAGGAAATGCTCGATGCCGGTGCCAGTGTGACGAGACTGGAAAAGGGACAGCGCATGGTGAAGCTGAACTATGATTCCGTCAGCACAAGCAAGGCGCTGATTTCGGAAATATCCAGACGGTTTCTGGTGGATACCAACATCATTTTCGGAAATGTGGAAATTATCAAAAATACACCGCTTGGTGATTTGATTGTTATCCTAAGCGGGGAGGAAGCACATATCGATCAGGCACTTGCCTATCTGAAGGCGCATGAAGTAGGCGTGGAGGTGATGAAATCATGCTAGAGCTTTTGAATCAATTCGTACCGAATATCATGGATAAGCTGCCGGATTTCTGGACAGCAATTCTGGAAACCTTCATCATGCTGGGAATCGTCGGAGTGATTTCCTTGTTGATCGGCACCCTGTTCGGTGTCATTATGGTCGTAACCAAAAAGGAAGGTATCCTGGAGAATGCAATTCTTTATTTCCTGATTGGAAAGGTGATTGATTTCTTCCGGGCCATCCCCTTTATCGTACTGATTTTTCTGATAGCACCAATGACCCGTGCCATTGTTGGAACGACCATCGGATTGCGGGGAGCCATGCTTCCACTGGCAGTCGGTGCCATCCCCTTTGTGGCCAGACAGATTGAAAGCGCGTTATCCGAGGTGGATAACGGACTGATCGAAGCGAGTCAGGCAATGGGCTGTTCTCCGCTGGAAATCATATTCCGCGTATATCTGAAGGAAAGTGTACCGGGCATTATCCGTGCAACAACGATCACGCTGATCACGCTGATTGGCTATATCGCCATGGTAGGAGTCGTTGGCGGCGGCGGACTTGGTGACTTCTGTATCCGTTATGGTTATAATTCCTTCCAGTTTGATGTGATTTATGTGTGTGTTGCAGTGCTGCTGCTGATTACTTCACTCATTCAGGGAATTGGAAATTTTGCGATTCGTAAAACCACGCATTGATGTGGTAAGGGAGGGACACTTGTGAAGCACATGCTGAAGCAGAATTGCCGGATCTGTCGAATGTGCAGCTCACAGATTCGACAGAAATAATCCGGAGCCAGATGTGTGTATGCAGATACACAGGCTCTGGCGCATAAATTAAAACAATATAGAAAGTTGAGGGAAAGAACATGAAATTAAAAACATTGGCAGTTGGATTATGTACGATTGCACTGCTGGCAGGCTGCGGTGCAAAGGGCGATGATGCCAAAAGTGAAAAAGAGGACAAGACGATTCGCATCGGTGCGAGTGTAACACCGCATGCGGAAATTCTGAAGCATGTGAAGCCGGCACTGGAAAAAAAGGGCTACAAGGTTGAAATCGAAGAATTCACAGATTATGTAAAACCGAATCAGGCACTGGTCGATGATGAGCTGGATGCGAATTTCTTCCAGCATAAGCCGTATTTGGTCGACTGGGCAAAAAAGGCTAATGTCTCAGACAAACTCACAAGCGTGTTTGCGGTACACTTTGAGCCGCTGGGTATCTATTCCAACAATCATACATCATTAAAGGAGGTTGCTGACGGACAGAAAATTTCCGTGCCGAATGACCCTACCAATGGCGGACGTGCGTTGAAGCTGCTGGCAGATAACGGAATTATTACTCTGAAAGAGGGCAAGGGTGTCGATGCGACGAAGCAGGATATCAAAGCATATAATAAAAAGGTGGAAATTATTGAAATGCAGGCAGAAACCTGTGCGACAAGTCTTCCGGATGTTGATTTTGCAGTTGTTAACGGAAACAATGCCCTGAATGCAAAAATCAGTGACAAGGTGCTGGTGACGGAATCCAAGGATAGTGAGGCTGCGCAGACCTATGCCAATATCATTGCGGTACAGACAGCTCACAAGGATGATGAGAAAATCAAGGATTTGATTGCGGTGCTGAATACCGAAGATGTAAAGAAGTTTATCGAGGAGAAATATAACGGGATCGTTGTACCACTGGTACCGGTAAACGAATAAAAGAAGAGAGATATAGATGCTGGATTTATCGGTATTCTATATCTTTTTCTTTTCTCTGCCTGCTGATGAAATGAAATTGTAAGTGTTTTCTTTGTGTAAAATGATGTGATTTCCCATGAATATGACAAAAATCAGTAGCTTTCTACTATGGAAAACAGTATAATAGAGAGTACATAAGGAGGGCATATGAAAAACATTAAGACATATCTGAAAAAGAACGGCTTTTTTGTTTTCTTGCTGACTGTCATACTGTTGATTATCATTGCCTTATCCGTCTATATCTTTGTAAATACGCAAGCGCAGCAGGAACCGGTGAAGCCGGTGGTGACAACACCGGAGCCTGCACCTGCAAAGACAACAGCGGAAATCACGCAGTTTGAAGGAGAATATCGAAAGGATTTGCGATATATCGATGTCACCTGGAGCTATGAAAAGCATTCTTCCACAATCAACAGTGTAGAATTGTACATCAACAATACGTATGTTGACAATGTATCGGACTACAGCAGCTATCAGATTTCAAAGGATGCATACAATTACGCAACCGGAGAAAATGTGCTTCGCCTGATTCTGAATTTATCAAATGGAAAGACTGTGGAAAAAAAGACAAAGGTTTTTGTTAATTATGTAATCAGTATGGAGCAAAGCGTAAGGCAGGTTGGCAATGCCACGGAGGTAACACTGAAATATCAGTATGATAAAGTGCATCCTGTCGATGTGCCGAGCATCTTTATAACCGATGCCAGTATCGTCAGCGGGGAAATTAAGTATATCGGCACACAAACCAAAACCAGAGATGGCAGCGTGTATGCGGAAACGACCTATCAGATCAACTGGCCGGAGGCAGTGGTCACCTATCAGCAGTTTGATGTCCGCTGGTCCTTTAAGGATATACAATACAGTAAGGATTTTCTGGCAGAAAAAGGAAAAGCAGTGGAACAGGCAACGGAGTAGGGCAGATAAATCTGCCCTGTTTTCAGGTAAGGAGGACAGGAATGAGAGTATTACATACGGCAGACTGGCATTTGGGAATGGATCTATATAAGGTGACGCTGATGGAGGATCAGCGCTGGTTTAAGCAGCAGCTGAAAGCGATTATCGAGGAAGAATGCATCGATGCCGTGCTGGTGGCGGGAGATGTGTATGATACGATCCTGGTCAGTAAAGAGGCGATTGAATTATATGATGATATCATGTATATGCTGTGTATGGAGCTGAAAAAAAAGGTGATTGTAATTGCCGGTAATCATGATTCGGCAACCCGTCTGGCATCCCTGTCAAGGCTGCTGGAGGGGATGGGGCTGTATATCATCGGAAGTCTGAAGGAAAAGGTGAAGGGAATCCGGGTGGATGACTGTATGATATACCCGATTCCGTATTTCCATGTGGAGCAGGTAAGAAAGGTCTACCAAAAGGACGTGCATTCACAGGCGGAGGCTTTCAGCTGTATTTGTACGGATATTCTTTCTACGGCAGACCATGCATATCGGCCGATTGCCATGGCGCATGCCTTTCTGGCAAATGCCGAGGTATGCGAGAGTGACCGATTTGCGAATGTGGGTGGAGCGGAGCTGGTTCCCTCCGCTATATTTGACGGGTTTTCCTATGTGGCCATGGGACATCTGCACCGCCGTCAGCATGCCGGTGGGCGTGTTTGGTACAGTGGCTCACCGTTGCCGTATTCCTTTTCGGAGGCTGATCAGCCCAAGGGTGTGCTGATTTATGACAGTCAGACGGATACGGTAACAAAACGGGATATTCAGCCCCTGCATCCACTGCAGGTATGCAAGGGAAGCTATGCGGATTTAAAGGAGAGAATGCTGAAGCATACAGTGCCGGATCATGCCTATGTGAAAATTGAGGTCACGGATTTGCCGGTATCCTATGAAATGCTGGATTACTTTCGACAGGGCTATGAGAATCTTCTGCAGCTGAGTGGAAAAAGCATGGAGCAGGAACAGACGAATATCACGATACGATTACAGGATTTGGAGACGATATCCGATTTGGACATTGTACAGCAGTTCTTTCAGGATTATTATGGGGAAGAGCTGAGTGAAGCAGCGAGGCAGCTGTTTTTACAGGCACAGCAAAAGCTGGAGAAAGAGGAAATGTATGCGACCTGAAATATTGAAGCTGCAGGCCTTTGGTCCTTATGTAAAACAGCAGTGCATCAATTTTCATGTATTTGACGAACAGCATCTGTTTCTCATACAGGGGGAGACAGGAAGCGGAAAGACGATGCTGCTGGATGCGATGACCTATGCGCTGTATGGGAAAAGCAGCGGTTCTCAACGGGAGGATCTGTATAGTATGCGCTCCCGTTTTGCCGAGGTGCAGGATGCGACCGTCGTTGATTTTCAATTTCAGCTTCATCAGCGAACCTATCGGTTTGTGCGAACGATTACGATGCGTAAGAAACGCAATCAAGAGCTGACTCCTCAGATGCAGATTGATGCCGGAGAAATAGTCGATGGGGAATTTGTACCTTTCTTTGAAAATCCAAAGCTGAAAAATGTTGAGGAAAAGGCGGTGGAGCTGCTGGGTTTGAGTTATGCGCAGTTTGTACAGGTTATGATCCTGCCGCAGGGGAAATTCGAGCAGCTCTTAACAAGCAAAAGTGAAGAAAAGCAGGAAATATTGAAAACACTGTTCCAGATGGAGCGCTGGACCGGAATCAATCAGGTTCTCAGCGATACCATGAAGCAGAAGCGGGAACAGCTGGATATGAAAAAGCAGCGCAGGGAGGCATTGCTGAGCGGAATAGAAATGCAGAGTCCTGAAGAAATCACAGTATGGCTGAAGCATGCCGGAAGCACGCGCAGAATACTGGAACAGGAGGTAAAGCAGAAGCAGGAGTTGCTGGAGCAAATCAAGCAGGAAGCAGCACAGCAACGACTGAGAAAAGAACAGCTGACACTTTTGCAGCAGGCAGAGCTGGACTGGGAGCGACTGCTGCAGCAGGAAGAAGACATGAAGCAGCTCTATGTTTATCTGGAAAGACAGAAGGAGCTGATAAAGGTGCTGCCGGAATGGAATACATTGCAGCAATGCCGCAATATATGGAAACAGCGCGTCGATAACCTGCATGCTGTGGCGAAGCAGCATGAGCTTCTAAACCAGCAGAAGCAGGCAGCCCCGCTATGGCAAACGCAGCTGCAGGAGTATAAGGGGCAGGAGCAGAATCTGCGTCAGAAGCTGCATGAAGCACAGGAGCTGCGCCCGCTGGTTCAACAGCTGCAGCAGCTGCTTGTTAAAGACAATGCTCTGCGGGAATTGCAGGATAAACAGCAGCAGCTGGTGGAGCAGAAACAAAAGCATTGCAGCGAGCTGAACAGCAACAAGGAGCAGCTTCGACAGAAAATAGAGACAGCTCAGCTGACACTGGATGGACTAGAGCATGCTGCGCAGCACTTTGCGGTATGGAGGCAGGCGGATTACCATGAGCTGCAAAGAATCCAGCTTTCCGGTATGCTGAAGGCTGAGGAAGCCGAAGAAAAAGAGCTGATTCTGCAGATAAAGCTGCGGGAAGAGCAGCTGATACCGCTGCAGCAGGCCTATGATGAGGCGATGCGTACCTATCTGAACAACAGTGCGGTACAGCTTGCGGCTTTATTAAAGGAGCATGAGCCCTGTCCTGTATGTGGAAGTACGACGCATCCCGCACTCGCTGAAACGAAGGCGGCGTATCAGGATGTTGTGCAGCTAAAGCAGCTGCAGGAACGTTTGGATCAGGAAAAGGAAGCAGTGCAGGGAATACAGCAGCAGCTGGAGCATGTGCGATTATCCATACAAATGAGACTTACTGCCATGCAGGAGCATCAGAAAGCCATACAGACTCTTTTGCAGCAGCCGTTTTCCCAGACGGAATTTACCAGACTGCAGCAGAAACAGCAGCAGGCTGAACAGCTGAACCTGGTTCTTCATGAGCTTCTGCAGCAGCAGGAGCGATTACAGCAGAAGCAGCAGGAGGAGGATGCCGCATTGCAGCAGCTGCAGCAAAAACAGCAGGAGCTGCATACGGAGGCTTTGTTGAACGATCAGCAGAGAACAGTACTGCAGGACAGTATTCCCTGTGAGCTGCGCAGTCCGCGGGCGCTCAGTGACTGTTTGCAACAGCTGCAGCAGGAGCTCGACCTCACAGTCGCACTGGTGGTAAAGCAGGAAACAAGGCTTCGACAGCTGGAAATCAACCTGGCACAGCAGCAGCGGGATCATGAGCATGCACAAAAGGAAGAGCAGCAGGCACAGCAGGCACAGCAGGCTGCAGAAATATCTTGGCAGGCAGTGGCACAGAACAGGATTCAGGAGGAGGAAATGCAGGGGCTAAAGCAGGAGGATCTGCAAAAGCGGGAACAGCAGCTGCAGGAATATGCGCTGAAAAAGGAACAGCTGAAAACAAGGATACAGGATCTTCAACAGCGCTGTGCTGCGATTGCAGAACAGAATCTGGAGGCATTGCTGGCACAGCAGGAGCAGCTGATGCAGGAGGTGGAGCAGCTGCAACTAAAGCTTGCGGATATTACGACACATGAAGCGATGTATTTACAGGTGCAGGCCTCCATCACGCAAATTCAGAAGGAGCTGGATGTTGAAGAGCCTGCATTTGTAGAGCTGGCTCATTTCGTCAGAGCCATGCGTGGCGATAACGGTATGGGGATTGAACGATATGTTCTGGGAATCATGCTCGGCAGCATTACGCAGCAGGCAAATCAGCTGCTAAAGCTTGTTCATAATGGACGCTATCAGATTTTCCGCAGTGATGAGGCGAGTGGCAGAACACGAAAATATGGTCTTGAACTATCCATATATGACAGCTATACCTGCAATACCCGCAGTGTCGTTTCCCTGAGCGGCGGTGAGAAATTCCTGGTTTCGCTTGCGCTGTCACTGGCATTATCCGCCGTTGTACAGGCAAGAAACGGCGGTATTCAGCTGGACACCATGTTTATCGATGAGGGCTTTGGAACGCTGGATGAGCACAGCATAGCAGATGCACTGGCTGTATTGCAGATCATGAGCAGCAGTCGCGGCTATGTCGGTATTATTTCCCATGTTGAATTGCTGAAGGAAAATATACCGGCCGGTATTCTGGTGGAGAAGAGCAGAGAAGGCAGTCATGTACAGATCAGAAAGGTGTGAAGCATATGTATGATGAACTAAAAAAAATACTGACACAGAGTGACAATATCGTTTTTTTCGGTGGTGCGGGTGTCAGTACGGAAAGTAATATTCCGGATTTTCGATCACAGAGCGGTATTTACAGTAAGAAGACCTATCCGTATCGTGCAGAAACGATGATCAGCAGTGAGTTCTTTCATGAACATCCCGAGCAGTTTTATGATTTTTATTTTCATGAAATGGTCTATGAGCGGGCACAGCCAAACGATGCGCATCTGGCGTTGGCAAAGCTGGAGGAAATGGGAAAATTAAAGGCAGTTATTACGCAGAATATTGATGGTCTGCATCAGAAGGCCGGCAGTCACAAGGTTTTGGAGCTTCATGGCAGCATACACCGCAATCGCTGCCAGCGTTGCCGTGCAGAGTATGATCTGCAGGAAATGCTGAAGCAGAAGAAGCAGGTGCCGCGGTGTCCGAGCTGTAACGGCATCCTGAAGCCGGAGGTTGTATTGTATGGAGAAAGTCTGGATATGCAGGTCATGGAGGAGGCGATCCTTTTCCTTTCACAGGCAGATGTGCTCATTGTCGGAGGAACCTCCCTTGTGGTGTATCCGGCAGCCGGGCTGCTTCAATATTTTCGGGGATCAAAGCTGATATTGATTAACAAAGAGGAGACTGCGATGGATCATAGAGCGGATCTGGTTATTCACGACGCTATTGGAAAGGTCATGAAAGAGGCAGTTTTGGTATAAAGTAAGGAAATCTGAAAAACAGCTTTGGCGATAAGCTGTCGCATACTATCAAAGTAAAGTCTGTCACAATTCCTGTGTTCTTTCTTACTTCGGGGTGCTTGCAAAAAAGAGAATTCGAATGCTATTGATAATATACAATAGTGTGGAATTCTCTTTTTTTATGTATTCACGATTGTGTAAAATCCGATTCCTGTACAGCTTTTTTATGCTTACCGGCGTTTGTCCTTTAACACGGTATACAGCAGCCACATGCCCAAAAATACGGCGGTCATATAGCCGATAAACCCAATGGCGGGTATACCGAGCACCTTGGGCGTCATATCGGTTGTACAGATCAGGGAGCTTGCCATGAGCAGACCGCAGGATACGATTCCGACAACCAGCTTATTGACCATGTGATTGATGGTTTTTAAGGGTACGCTGGAATCCATGATTTCCAGATTCAGCTTGATGCGTCCCTTGGTGATCATCCGCATGAGCTCACTGAACTGGATAGGAATATCGAGTGTGCGCTTTCCGGCCTCATAGAGCTTTCTTCCCGCATTTACCGCTTCCTTTTTGGCATCCAGTTTTTTGAATATATGCTCGCTGACATGGGCTGCCGCTATCTGAATGATATTCGTCTTCGGATCCAGCAGCGTCATGGTGCTTTCCATGGTTACGAGTCCTCTTGCCAGCATGCTGATGCCTTTCGGCATGGATATACGGTGCTTGTGTGCAATGGTAAAGACCTCCTGAATCGCATCCCCCAGATTGATCTCATTCAGGTCCATATGGATATATTTCTTCATGAAGATTTCCATATCGTCATAAAACAGCGTGTAATCAATCCGGCCGTCGTGAACTCCCAGCGTCAGGATGACATCGACCATCAGCTCGGTATCATTGCTTCCAATGGCCTGTACTGCCTTTTTCATAAGGTCCTTGTCGCTGCGCTGCAAGGTTCCCATCATGCCAAAATCAATCCAGATGATCTTTCCATCCCGTATGCGAAGATTTCCAGGATGCGGGTCAGCGTGGAAAAAGCCGTCGTCCACGATCTGCTTGATGTAGTTCTCTGCCAGCTTGGAGGCAATTTCCCGAAGGTCATAGCCGCCTTCCTCCAGTGTTTTGCGATCGTCAATGACAATGCCGTCAATGTATTCCATGACCAGCACCCGGCTGGTCGTGTAGGCCTGCTCAATCAGCGGCGCACCGATATAGGTGATAGACTGATGATTCCGGGCAAATTCCATGGCAAAGCGCGCCTCATTCAGAAAATCCATTTCCTGCTTTGCGGTAAACCAGAATTCATCCATCACGATATTGATATCGATGACGCTCCCCAGCACCTCACTCAGACGCAGCAGCTTTCCAGCTCTACGAATCAAGGAAATATCCCGTTCCATCATCTCATAGATGTAAGGACGCTGCACCTTGACAACGATTTCTCTTCCATCGAGCAAAGAGGCCTTATGCACCTGCGCAATGGAAGCGGAACCCAGCGGTATACGCTCAAAGCTGGAGAATACCTCCTGCATGGGACAGCCGTATTCTTCCTCTATGACGCGCTGTACATCTGCAAAGGGCAAAGGTGCGACATTATCCCGCAGCTTGACAAGCTCCTTGCAATAGCGTTCACTGAACATATCCTGCCGGCTTGCCATGATCTGTCCGATTTTAACGAAGGTAGGACCCAGATCTTCCAGAATTTCCCGAAACTTAACCGGATCAACTCCCTTTGTGATATGATGCTTTTTCAGAATTCCCAGAATCTGAGCAAGCCGGCGTTTACTGCTCAGCGTTTTCGCTTCATTCGGATTGCTCATTCTCCATGCCTTTTTCGAGTTCTTCAATATGGGCCTTCAGCATTGCAAGGTCGTCCCTGCTGATCTTTTCCAAATCCTTGCGGATGCTTTCCGTATCAGCCGGAGTTCTCAGCTTTTCCCGAAGGTCATGCTTCAGCTCCTCGTTCAGAATTTTACCCTGTTCAACTGTTAATTCACCTTTTTTCACAAGAGCATCAATTACGTCCTTTGATTTTTCTGCTGTAGTGGCAACGGCACCAATGCCTGCCAGCATGATTTTCTTAATATCCTCACTGATGGTATTCATAAAAAATGCCTCCTTTTATTTACATTTATTGTAACACGTTTTCTGTAAAAGTATGAATCTTTTCTGTGAAAAGAATTTCTACGTATGTGCTGCCTGCGATACACGCTTGTGGATGGATTAACAGCTATTTGCGAATCCGGCACTTATCTTCACATAGTCTGCCTGTGTCTTCATTATCGTGGGGTAATCAACTGTCTATATAAAAAAAAGAAGTCAATTGACTTCCTGATTGTTTTCTATGGGGCGACTGATGGGAATCGAACCCACGAATGACGGAGCCACAATCCGTTGTGTTAACCACTTCACCACAATCGCCATAGCGTTCCTGACGTTTTATCAGGCGAGTTATATTATAGCCTATTCATTATGTTTTGTAAATACTTTTATTGAATTTTTTTGTAGAAATGTTATAATGCCTTTTAAGGAGTGATTCCATGAAAAAAATAGCGTTGATGTGTGATTCCAGCGCAGATATTACCAAAGAAGAGGCTGAAAAGCTTGGGATACATGTTTTACGGATGCCCATTACCATAAATGGAAAAGAATTTATCGAGGAAGAAACAATTTCCGATCAGGATATTATCGAGGCACTTGGTCAGAATAAGAGTGTTAAAACGGCACAGCCGATCATCGGTACGATGACACGTATGTGGGATGAACTGCTGGAAAGCTACGATGAAGTATTTTACATACCGCTGACAAAGGCTTTATCCGGCACCTGCCGTGTTGCGATGGGGATAGCGGAACAATCACCGTATCAAAATCGCGTGTTTGTTTTGAATTCTGATTTCGTGTGTTATCCGGTTGTTCATATGCTGTTAACCGCTCGCGATATGTTTGAAAAAGGATATACGTGTGTACAGGCAAAGGAAAAGATTGAGCAGGAGGGTGAGCTGTTTGCTATTCTGATTCCGGAAACTCTGACCGCATTAAAAAACGGCGGACGCATTTCGCCTGCTGCCGCAGCGCTGGCAGGATTATTGAAGATACAGCCATTGCTGAAGGTGGAGCATGGGGCGATTGATCTGGTTGACAAGGTGCGAACCCTGAAAAAAGCTTACAAGGAGGGAATCGAGGTTGTTTTAAAGGATATCGATCCAAAGGAATATGACTGGATGATCATTGATGCCTATAATCGAAAGGTCAGTGATGAACTGAAGGCAGCATTGGAGGAGGCGTGCGGACAACCGGTTGAACAGCGGATTTTCAAGTCTGTCATCATGTCACATACCGGACCGGGAACCATCGGCTTTGGAAGAATTAAGAAAATTCGTTATTAGAACTCAGGCGGACTGAGTTTTTTCATAAAAACCAGGAGGGAATGTATGGATGGACATATTACATTAAAGGGGAATTATCACAAGGATGTGCTGGATGCTTTTGTGGAGCAGGCGCAGAAAACAAAGCTGTCACAGCTGGTGATTCTGGAGCCTTCCAGTATGTTTCTTGAGTGCGCTTCCTTATATAAAGAGGTTAGGGCGACATATCCCTGCCAGCAGGAATGGTATCAGGCGCAGAATATCTGTTCCATTATGGACTATCATGCGTTCATAGATGCGATGCGCAGGGAATCGTTTCCAATCCCTGTGAAATTTGGTATCTGTGCCGATTATTTTACACAGCATGAAATACTTTTATCTCAGATGAAGGCGGCCTATTCCTATGATTGCTTTGTGGGATGTATTCGCTTTATTGACAATATTGCATATTCCTGGGACCCGCAGTCAAAGGAGATGCTCTGGGATAAATACAATGCGGCATTTTTATACCGGCGCTATTATGAAATGATGTATGCATTGATCACCTCCCGTTTGTTTGACGGAGTGAGCGGCTTTGATAATATTCATCATATGCAGATGAAGCCGGGATATTCCCTGCAGCATACCTATAACAAGCTGGCGATGCTGCTTGCCCTGCAGCATATGTATGTGGAGGATGATGCAAGGGATGTGCTCAGTGTGCGGGGAAGCAGCGGAAGACTGAGTGAGGCATTTCGTGAAATATGCATGGCAAAGCATATACGTATCGTCCCCTGCAGCTATGCGGAAAGACCGGAGGAAATGTGTTACTGATCTTTTTGATACCGGCAGCTCATGCTGCTGTTTAATAGGGCTGCTATGCATTTGATTCAGGTGAACAATTTAGAAAAGTATGATACTGCTTATGCAGGGGATCCGTTTGCTTTCCTCTTTTCAAGCATGCAATTCACATTCAAGAAAGAGTTCCTGATGTCGATTATCAAGCTGAAATTCATTTTGTATATAGATCAAGGAAACCATAAACCGAACTCACAGCGCCAGGGCACACAGGAAATAGAAGATCAGGTCTAAGTTTGAAAATCGTTTACGGGTATTGGAAAGTGATATAATTTAAAAAATTATTATAACAATTCAGATGATGCAAAATAGGATCATTCAGTTTGTGAATGGAATAAATTTTCAAAAGATTTTGCCAGGATCAAAGAAATGCTCGATTCACGACAAATGGAAGGCTGCTACTATTCTCTGGAACGTTGTTAATGAGTCATCATCACCTAACATTCATTCCTATGATTTCGTTTCGTCATACAATATAAGGATGTAGTATACAAAATTAAGAAATTATATTAGGTTATCAGCGATTCGTCATCAGATAGTAATCGCTTTTTTTTCGGAAAGGAGTGTTACATGACACTTCTTAATTATCGAAAAAGCGTAGCAGTGCTTTTGCCTGATACCTTGTTTATAGTTACTGTGTCGGTTATTCATTTTTTTGTATGCTGTGCGGAACATAAATTCGATATGATTATCTTGTTTTCTGATAACAGCATGCCTGTGTTTTGCATAAGTATCTTTTACCCTGATTTTCAGTCAGCGTGAGCATAAAAAAAACGTCCCGTATGGGACGTATATTATCAATGGCGGAGAGCATGAGATTCGAACTCACGGTAGCTTTCACTACGCCACCTTTCCAAGATGGTGCCTTAAACCGCTCGGCCAACTCTCCAAGGTTACCTCTATTATTTTACTTATTTTCAAAGAAATGTCAACAATAAATTGTATAATTTCCTATTTTTTTGTTTATTCAAAGCTGCTGTTCGCCCGTTTTATTATAAGTATAGCTTTGATAAGGAAAAAAATACCGTCTGGCAGTAATCTCATACATAAAGGAGTATCCTCTATCGTATCCCTGAGCGATGCGTGATGACTGTTCAAACAGGGAGAAGTGATGTTCTTAAGTATACGGTATTGTGATTCCTGCTCTGCTGCTTAATACTACCTCCATTTTGTACTATGTATGCATTCGAAATCTACATACTGATAGAGAATCTATACAGCGGTATGCAGATTCCTTCATATTTGTTAATCTGCATATTAGCGCTTATCGTTTGTGCGAATGGCTTTGGCAACCCGGAAGAGGTCTGCTTCAAATAAAAAACAGAAGCTTTTCAGGGCTTCTGTCCGTTACTGCTCCTGCAGCAGATTGAGATTTGCACTCAACAGCTTTTCCAGCTGCGCATTATCACTGCTCACCATCCAGACATCCTCTGATTTCTTCAGCTGTATCTGAACATCCGTAGTTTTCATGACATCTGTTTTCTGCAGACTTTTAAAGAGAACAGTTGCGATGGCTGCTTCGGTTTCCGCATCGCTGACATCCTTTTTGCTAAGCTCCTGTACCTTCTTCTCTGCCTGCTCCATACCGGATTTCAGAGTTTTTGAGAAATCGTACTGCTTGATTTTCACTGTGACAGTTGCCTGATTGTCCTGGATGGTTTCCTTGCCTTCCTTATGCTCAAAATACATCATTTTCTCATATGTCTGCTTCTGCAGCTTTTTGTCAACAGAATCCATATAATCACTGTCATCGACTGAAAATGCTTTTATATTGAAATCCTTCCAGTCACTGGAAGCTTTTACCGCATCACTGTCCTGATTTTGAATGCCGTTTAAAAAGGCTGCCGTCGTTTCCGCAGGGGACCGTGGTGTTTCTTTTTTTGTACAGCCGGATACAGTACAAAGACACATCAGTGCAAGCAGTGCAATCCATTTTTTCATATCGGTACCTCCATATGCGTAATTGTACCACAGCTTTCTGCTTTTTTGATATCTGTGATTGGAAATAATAGAAAGATTTACATGAATTAGCGGATTTTTTAGGAGTTTCCCGATTTTAAATCGTATAGATATAGTGTAAGGAGGTGTTTTATCCTTTCCTGTCGAATGAGGTATGTGTCAAATGCGGGATGCATATGGTTAGGGTGAGGTGATGCATGTGGAAAATAAACGGCTGATTATGCTGTTCGGTATTCTGTTTTCCGTGGTATTCTGTCTGATGTATTATGTGCTGTTTTCCTTTACGCTGGGAAAAGCGAATGATGATAAGCGAACGCTGTATATGAATCAGGTGGGATTATATGAAAAGGCACAGAGTGTGCAGGATATGCAGGAAAAGCTGGAAAAGGAAGGTCTGAAAAGCTATACGATGAAGCAGGATAAGCTGACGGCTGTCGTCTGCGGTGTAAGCAGTGATGAAAAGGAAAGTCAGCAGGTTCAGCAGAAGCTGAAAGCGTTGAAATACAGCTACATTCCGAAAGATGTTACCGTAGAGAATTCCGATGTGGTCAAACTAATTGATGAGCAGGCATATGACAAGGCACTGGAAAGGATTGGAAAATGAAAGTAAAGGAATTAAACAAGGAGGAGCGTCCAAGAGAAAAGGCGCTGCAGCACGGAATAGCGGCGCTTTCCAATCGGGAGCTGCTGGCTCTGGTATTACGCAGCGGCACGCGTTCCATGTCCGCACTGGAGCTGGCAGATGAGGTGCTGAGGCACTGGAGCTCCATGGGGGATTTGGGAAAGGCGAATATGCAGGAGCTGATGGGACTGTCGGGAATCAAGGAGGCGAAAGCCATTTCTCTTCTGGCGGCATTTGAGCTGGGACGCAGAATCGCCTTTGATGAGGTGCTGCATGCACCGGGCATCCATCATCCGCAGGATATTCTGGAATGGGTCAATCAGCAGATCGGCTTTGAACAGCAGGAGCATTTTCTCGTATTGTTCCTCAATCAGAAAAATCAGCTGATCAGCAGCCGCGTGATGTTTGTCGGCACCCTGACCAATGCGAGTGTGCATCCCAGGGAAATCTTTCGGGAAGCGATGCAGCTTGGCTGTGCGAAAATCCTATGTGTCCACAACCATCCGTCCGGTGATCCGCAGCCATCCTCGGCGGATATCTCTTTGACCAGAAGTATTGAGGAGTGCGGCGTCATGACGGCGATTCCACTGATGGATCATATTATTGTCAGCCGCAATACATATTTCAGCTTCGCACAGAAGGGACTGCTGCAGCCGGGACTTTCCTAAAGTTTTCTTAAGATTTTGACAAAAACCAGATTGTCATTGAACTATTTTTCTTTCCCCTATATAATATATGGGAAACATGAAGAAATAGGTGAGAGCATGTCAAAATTGAATCGTTTTCAAAAAATAATCTTAGGCGTTATCGCGTTCTTTGTGATGATAGGTATCCTTTTAAGGAGTATGAGCGGCTCTGTAACAAGCAATATCGGCTATGATGTAGTCACGATGCTGAAATATGCACTGATTGATTATCCGACAGAAACCGTAAAAAATCTGTTCAGTGATTTTGCAAACCTATGGAGCGTGAATGAGGAAAATGACCGGCTGCGCTATGAGCTGAGCAAAAATCCTTCCTACAAGGCAAAGTATGTCAATGAGAAACAAAAAAATGCAGAGCTTGAGGAAGCATTGGGCATCAAAACGAGTGATGATACATATAAACGGACATGGGCGAAGGTTATTCTGCGTGATCAGGCTACCTGGAACAATGAGATTACCATTGATAAGGGCAGCAAGGAAGGCATTAAGGCCGGTATGGCAGTAGAAAGTACGAATGGCATGGTTGGAAAGATCAAGAGTGTTTCCGCTCATACCAGCGTTGTCAAGCTGCTGACCAGTGAAGATAAGCTGAATTCAGCATCCATTAAGATTCTGCTGGATGAAAAGAAAAGCTCTCTGGGTGTTTTGCAGAGCTATGATGTCAAGCGCGGCTGCTATATCGTTTTGCTGTTTGATGACAGCAGTGAAATCAAAAAGGGAATGCAGGTCGTCACAAGCGGCAAGGGCGGCGGCTATCCAAGCGGACTGCTGATCGGCACCGTGGACAGTGTGCAGGCGCTCTCCAATCAGACCGGACAGACCATCTATGTTCGGCCAATTGATGATTTTCAGACGTTCTCAATTGTTAGTGTCATCGTTGAAAAGGGAGATGAGTAGGCATGGCGCATATCGTCTTTGTCATCATCTGCTTTCTGATCGATGAAATACTTACCGTGATTTTTCCCAACAGCTATCTGATTAACGATCTGCTGTTCATACCGAATCTTGGCTTCTGTGCCATGGTGCTGACAATTCGTAAATTCAGTTTTCTGGATTCCTGCCTGTTCGCTTTTGGCTGCGGTATGATTTACGATTTCTGTTTTGCGAACACGTTTCTGCTCTATGCGATTATTTATACCGTCATAGCGTGTCTGCTGCAGCTGTGGAGCAAGCATATGACGGAGACGCTGATTGAATCGCTGGTTCTCTGTATTGTGACAATTTTCGTCAAGGATCTTCTGATATACTGCTATATGAACTTTCAAAGAATTACCAGTATGTCGCTGATGCTGTGGGCGGAGCGTTATGAGCTAATGACCTTGCTCGCTAATGCGATTCTTGTCATGGTTATTGTATTCCTCATTCGTATCAAGGACGACTATCTGGAAATGAAAGCACTCCGTATACGAAAAGGGGAGAAGGTCGAATGGTTCAGATTAAAATCAAAGGAATAAACGATACCTATCACATTTATGCGCAGTATGATGATGCATCTGCGTTTTTCCAGCAGCTGAAGGAAAGACTCAAATTCTGTCAGAATAAGAACGGACAGTATTTTGAGGCTTTTTTTCATATCGAAGGCTTGAAGCCGCAGCATCTGCAGGAGCTGTTTCAGCTTTGTGCAGATTGTCACACCCTGATTGCCGGCATCAATGAGCTGCCGCAGGAAAAGTCAAGGCGCATTCTGGAACAGGAGCTGCGGGGTGGAGAGCACTACCGCTTTCATGAGCCGCTGCTTTTGCTGGGCAATATCCGTAAGCAGGCCTTCGTGACAAGCAGTGAATCGCTGTATGTACTGGGCAGTGTGCAGGGCAGTGTGGATTTACTGCATGAGGATTGCGTGCTGGCGGCTTCGCATATCGATGGAAATGTGCGGATATGTGATACTCATTTCCAAAATATGACATCCTTTGCGCCCTGCAAAGTCTATTATGAGAACAGACATTTGGAAATGAAGGAATATAAGGAGGAGAGAATGTGGGAGAGGCAATAGCAATTACTTCCGGAAAAGGCGGCGTTGGAAAAAGCAGCGTCTGTATCAATATGGGCATGGTCCTGGCGCAGAAGGGCTACAGGGTTTGTCTGATCGATGTGGATTTGGGCTTGAAAAACCTGGATGTTATGCTGGGGTTGGAAAACCGTGTAATCTATGATTTAAAGGATGTGATGGAGGGGCGCTGTACCCTGGCAAATGCGATGATTCGTGATAAGCGTCAGGATAATCTGTACCTGCTTCCGGCATGCAAAACGATACATATACAGTATTTCCACGGTGAGGATTTAAAAATCGTCGTAGAGGAGCTGAAAAACCAGTTTGATTACATACTGCTGGATACACCGGCAGGAATCGAAAGCGGCTTTATACATTCGATTGCCTGTGTGAGCAGAGCAATTGTCGTAACGACACTTGATGTGACGGCATTGCAGGATGCAGACCGTATCATCGGTATTCTGATGAAGGAGGGAATGGAGCATATTTCCTTTATCGTCAACCGCATGAACGTACATCATATGGATCGGGGTATCAGCGTTTCGCTGGAGGAGGCGAAGCAGTGGCTGTCCATCGATTTTCTCGGCTACGTATTCGATGATGAGAATATGATGCGCTCCAACAATCATGGCAAGCCGATCGTATTGCAGCGGGAAACGCAGACCTACAGCTGCTTTGACAGCATTGTCCGCCGTATGCTGGGACAGCGCTGTCCGCTGCCGAAATATCGTGAAAGGAAATTTTTGCAGAAGCTGTTTGGATGAACGGTTGTCTGCTGAGGCTTATAGAGGCTTCTGACTTGCATTGCAAGGTGAGTCAGAAGCCTTATGCATTCTGCAAGGAATTCTGAAGCTGAGGATATCCGGTATACGCATCGCTGGATGGCAAAGCAGTTTCGGCAGAAACATCATCATATGTCACAATGCACGGCAGGCAATATCCCGTCAGAATTTGTTCAAGCTTGCTTCGCTGGTTTTTTTTCCTTCGGCATGGTAGAATAGAAAAGTGAAAGTATGGTGGTGTTATGTTAAAAAGATTTCTGAAAAAAATAGATCAGAGGTTTTCTATTTATACCCTGTGCAAGGTGATCTGCGTGTTACTGATTCTGTTCCTGCTGATTAAGACACAGGTTGTATGGGGAAGCTGGTACCGGATGCTGCGATCCATTCTGCAGCCGTTTATCATCGGCTTTGTCCTTGCATATGTGATGCATCCTCTTGTGGAATTTCTGGAAAAGAAGGGGATACCGAAGAATTTTTCCATCATTGCCATATGGGTGTGCGTACTGGTGTTTCTAATCGTGATGCTTGTTATGCTGATGCCGGTACTGTATGATAAAATCAATGAATTTATGACCAGCATGATTGACGGTGTTGTCTGGATTTCCAATAAGATCAAGACTCTCGGAAATATGAAGGATTTCTCACTGGTAAACAGCATCACCAATAATATTGTCAATATCCTGCAATCCTATGATGACTGGGTTCCGCAGCTGGTATCCAGTCTGCCGGGACTGATGAATACGGTTTTGAATGTCGTTACGAACGTTCTGTTCTCTATCATCATTGCAATCTATATGCTGTTTGACTTTGAGCGCATCAAGCGCGGTCTGCGGAAATTTGTTCACCTGTTTTTCAAAAACAGTGATATATATCTGCATGAAATCGATCAGAATGTCACTGTATATCTGAAATCCCTGATTATTCTGATGTTGATTAAATTTATTGAATACTCTGCCTTTTATTTTATGATCGGACATCAGGACTGGCTGATTATCGGCCTGCTGACATCGTTTGGTGTCATCATTCCCTACCTGGGTGGTACGATTGCCAACAGCATCGGTATTATCACAGCACTGACACTGCCGCCGAGTAACATCGTGGCTTTGATTATCGGTATCATGATCTTATCCAATGTGGATGCCTATGTCATCTCGCCTCTGGTTCATGAAAAGCGCAGTGCCATGGGGCCGCTGATTACCTTATTCGCTGTGTTCGCAGGGGGTGTCATCATGGGAGCTGTTGGGATCATGGTGAGTGTACCTGCAGCGATCGCCATTAAAACCGCTATCGAGGTTTATGAGCAGAAAACGGACCGCAGGCTGTACGATAATGCTGTGGAGCCGGACGTATAAAAAGTAAGCGGTGAAGTGCCTGCCGGCATTACAGAAATAAGGGTACGCAATATACATATAACCATAGACCTGTCAGTTGCACTGGCAGGCTTTTTTATCTTGTGGGAAAGATAGATTCGGGAAGGTGCGGCCAACGACATTTGCGGTTTATGCCTCTGTGTTCCTGATTTTCTGCCTGAATAATCTCAGCATTCCTCATACCAGTTCCATTTCGCTATACAGCACGTGCAAAAGCACAGACTGGAAAGCGGCTGCGGCACTTCTATTTCCAGCAGCGTGCGCATATAGTGTTAGCAGGAGGGATGATATGGACGATTTAAGAAGAGTTAGAAAACGAATCAGAGGCCGAAGATTTGACGGAGCAGGGGCGCAGGAACAGAAGCAGCGTCCGTTCATCCTGTTTCGTATGATCTATCATGCGGTCATGCTCATGATGTGCATCTGTGTTGTCGTACTGGCTCTGCTGCTCAATCAGAAGCTGAATCTGGTAAAAATGCCTGCCGTGATACAGCAGTTCCATCTGGAGGATCTGGGAAGCTGGCTGCCCTTTGAAAACTGGTTTTCACTGAAGGAGGAACCGGTTTCCACATCACCGGTGTATACACTGCTGAAGGACGATCATTATTCCAACGGTACCAATCAGGCACGCAGCGGATATGCCGGTGTCGTGCTTCATGTGCAGAAGCAGGCGGATAAAAAAAGCAGCGTCACCGTAAAGCAGGACAATGGTGCAGTGGTAACCTATGGAAATCTCAATGAGGTCAAGGTAAAGCAGGATGACCGCATTCTCAAGGAGGCTGTTCTGGGGACGGCTGACAGCTATGTAACCATCAACGCATTGAAGGATAATGAGAAAATCAAGGTGAGCGATGCATTTTCATAAGCTGCGGATACGGATATCTCTGCTTTGGCTGCCGTATCTGCTGATGCTGCCGTATCTGCCTGTAGCCCGTCTGATCGGATGGATCTTTATCATGCTTACCATTCATGAGATGGCACATATGTTATGTGCCATTCTCTTTCATTACCCGATTGAACGAATCAATATATACCCCTTCGGACTGGCGGCAACCATAACGCATATCGGTCACGGCTCTTTGGTGAAGGAAATTCTCATTATTTCCGCAGGTCCGCTGATGCATGTTCTGTTTCCATCCCTGTTTCAATTCTGTGTGGCAAAGGGGATCCTGTCACCGTCCTTTGCATCCTATCTGCATACGATCAATGCTTCCATTCTGCTGTTTAATCTGCTGCCGATCTATCCGCTGGACGGAGGACGGCTTATGCAGACTTTTTTTCACTGCTTTTTACGCTTTCGTACAGCGGAATATGCAACCCTTATTTGCTCCCTTATTTCCATCACAGCTGTTTTTTACTTTCATTTGCTGCAGGGAGTGAGTGCTGTCATCGTACTGATCTTTCTGATTCTGCAGATTTTCCTGTCCTGGCGCTCGCTTCCCCTGACACAGCTGCAGTTTTTTCATTATCGCAGGCTGCATCCGGTAGCTTATGATCCGATCCTGAATGAATCCTTCGATTTATACCGCGGTCGAAGGAATATCATAAAGTACGGCAGAGGCTGGATTGATGAGAAAGACTGGCTCAGGCAGCGCTTCGGCAGCGAGAAAAACAGTAGGCGTCCGTAAAGAAATGTGATATACTCAAAGGGTATGCGGTACCCTTATGGCAGGTGCTGTAAAGACTATTGTACCACAGGGGCATGTAATGGTATAATGGAACGCAAGGGAGGCAGGATCTATGAAGATAAAACTATTTCTTGTATCTGTTCTGGCGCTGTTTCTTGTCAGCGGCTGTGAAGAGAAAAATCCAAGCATTGCCACAACCGTATATCCTGTACAGTATCTGGTGGAAAGAATCGGCGGGGATGATGTAACCGTGAGCAATATAACAGAAAATACGATGATTCAGCGTGCGCAGATCAAATCCAGCTTTCAGGATATATTGAAGGACAGCGATGCCCTGTTTTATATCGGTGGTTTGGAGCCGTATATGGATTTGTATGTGGACGATATCCGGGATACCGGAGTGGATATGGTGGATCTTGCGACCAAGAGTGCAATTTATAAATTTGAACGCTATACCTCAACAACGATTGACGGCATTACGGCAGGAACGGAAGGCCCGTATTACGAAGGAGAGGAATTTGCCAATCTGGATACCTATGATGCAGACCCCATGCTTTGGATGGATCCGGTAGCGATGACCAGCATGGCGAGTGATATTCGTGACTATCTGGTACAGAAGTATCCGCAGTATAAGGACATTTTCGATGAGAACTACGATGCTCTGGAATTGGATCTGGCCCGGCTGGAGGCAGACTTTCAGGCTATCCCGGACGGTAAGATGAACATCAGCTTTGTTTCCATGACGCCATCCTTTGGAAACTGGCAGAAATCCTATGGCATTAAGGTATATCCGATAACCTTGTCCAAATACGGAGCACTTCCGACAAGCGATCAGCTGGCAGCTATGAAAAAGCGTATTAAAAGCGATCATGTGCGATATATAGCAATCGAACAGAATCTGAGTGAGGATATGGAGAAGCTGCAGCATCAGCTGATTGATGAGCTGGCACTGATACCTGTGAATTTGAACAATCTCTCCAGCATTTCAAGTGAAGATAAAAAGGCCAGCAAGGATTATCTGACAATTATGTACGATAACCTGAAAGCACTGGAATCGATAGCATCCTAAAGGTCATAACCGGACCTTTTTCTTTTGAGTTGGATAATTTATCAGGCATCCTTCTTCTAAGAAGCGAAAACTGTGGTAAAATAAGAACGTATGGAGGAACCCCCAATGAAAAAACTTTTACTGATTGATGGAAATTCCATGCTGTTTCGTGCATACTACGCGACAATATATGGAAGAATGATGAAAACGAGCAATGGTGTGCCGACCAATGCAGTATATGGCTTTATTACGATGATCAACAAGGCGCTGTCCATGGTGGAGCCGGATGCGGTGCTGGTCGCATGGGATGCAGGCAAGTCGACCTTTCGGCATGAGACGTATACCGAATATAAGGGAACCAGAAAAGAACTGGATCAGGAGCTGATCGTACAGTTTCCGATTGCCCGTGAATTTCTGGATGCCTATGGCATGAAGCGCTATGAATGCGAGGGTATTGAGGCGGATGATATCATCGGAAGTATGGCAAAGAAATATCCGGATGTGGAAATACATATCTTATCCAGTGACCGTGACCTGCTACAGCTGATTGATCCGACAACGGATGTCTATCTGATGAAAAAGGGTATCACGGAAATGGAAGTCATGGATGAGGCAAAGCTGAAGGAAAGCATGGGAATCGTACCCTCACAGATTATTGATCTGAAGGCACTGATGGGAGATACCGCGGATAACATACCGGGCGTGAAGGGCATCGGTGAAAAGACGGCACTCAAGCTTTTAAGTGAATATGAAACCGTGGATAATGTGTATGCACATATCGATGAAATCAAGGGCAAGCTGAAGGAAAAGCTGGAAACGGATAAGGAAAAGGCATTTTTATCCAAGTATCTAGCGACGATCAAGGTGGATGCCGAAATTCCGCTCCCCTTTGCGGATATGATGCTGAAGGAGCCGGGGGAAGAGCTGCACGATTTCTTTGTGAAATATGAAATGAAGAGCTTTGTAAAGGAAACCATGGATACCAGAGAGGTGAAAAAGGAAGGCAGCCGCACGATTGTGAAGCAGATTTCGCCTGATCTTTTACAGGATGGGGCACTGGTGTATGCCAATGTGGATAATGAAAGCTATTATGATGCACAGCTGTATGGCTTTGCCATCAGTCTGCAGGATCGCACCGAGTACATAGAGCTGTCAGACGCCTTGCAGGATACAGCATTTCTGGAATGGCTGAAAGAAGAAAACGGCAAGGCGGTATATGATGCGAAAAACTTCTATCACGCCCTGCATAAAAACAACATTCCCTTTGCGGATGTTACATTCGATGTCATGATTGCGGCATTCCTGGTGGATGGAACGCTGTCAGATTACGATAAGCTGGCGGAGAAGTATCAGTTTGACCGCAGTCTGTTAAAGGATGATGTATTCGGTAAAAAGGGCAAGGGAAAGCTGGTGGACAGTGACGAGGCTGCCCGCTATGCCATGGCGCAGGCCGATTATTTACAGGATCTGGTTGCCAAACTGGATACAGCGTTACGGGAAATGGAAATGAAGGAGCTGTTTACTACCATTGAAATGCCGCTGACGCATGTGCTGTACGCGATGGAAAAGGAAGGGGTTGTTACCAGCCTTTCCACTCTGGATGAAATCGCAAAGGCGACCAGTGATAAAATCGATGCCCTGAGTGCAAAGATATACGAGATTGCCGGTATGGAATTCAATATCAATTCTCCGAAGCAGCTCGCCGGTATTCTGTATGATGAGCTTGGCTTAAAGGCAGGAAAGAAGCGCAGCACTGCAGCGGATGTACTGGAAAAGCTGGCATCTCAGCATCCGATGATTCCGCTTCTGCTGGAGCATCGCAAGTATCAGAAAATCTATTCCACCTATGCGGTTGGCTTAAGCAAACACGTTTTAAAGGATGGTAAGATTCATACGATTTTCAATCAGATTCAGACACAGACCGGCCGCTTGTCCTCCTCGGAACCAAACCTGCAGAATATTTCCGTGCGGGATGAGGAGGGAAAGGAGATTCGCAAGGCGTTTGTCGCCAGTGAGGGACATGTGCTGCTGTCTGCGGATTATTCCCAGATTGAGCTGCGTATGCTGGCACATATGGCGAATGAAGAGGTGATGATCGATGCCTTTAACCATGGCATTGATATTCATACAAAAACGGCGATGCAGATATTCGATGTGGAACACGATGCCGTGGATGCCAATATGCGCAGGAGTGCGAAAACGGTAAACTTCGGCATTGTTTACGGACAGAGCGATTTCGGATTGAGTGAGCAGTTGGGCATTACCCGCAAGGAGGCACATGCCTTTATTGATAAATATTTTGCATCCTATCCGAATATTAAAAGCTTTATGGATACGACGATAGCATTTTGCGAGGAGCATGGCTATGTGAAAACGCTGTTCAACCGCCGCCGCTATATCAAGGAAATCAGCGATAAGAATTATATGATGCGGGAATTCGGAAAGCGTGCGGCTATGAATGCACCGATTCAGGGAAGTGCTGCCGATTTGATCAAGCTTGCCATGATTCATATATATAAGAAAATGCAGGAGGAACAGGTGAAATCCCGTATGATTCTGCAGATTCACGATGAATTGATTTTTGATGTCTGGGAAGAGGAACTGGAACAGATGAGAACCATTGTCGAGGAGGGCATGCAGCATGCGATGAAGCTGCGTGTACCGCTGATTGCCGAGGCGAATATCGGCAGGACCTGGTATGATGCAAAGTAGGTGATGATATGCCGGAGCTTCCAGAGGTAGAAACAGTTGTCAGAACATTGGAGCATCAGCTGGATCATGTGATGATTACCGGCTGTGAGGTGTTCTGGAATAATATTATAGGCTATCCGGATGCAGCCACCTTCTGCAGGGATATCGTTGGAAAGACGATACAGGGATATTACCGCCATGGAAAGTATATGCGTTTTGACCTGGGGGATATGGAATGGATCTGCCATATGCGGATGGAGGGGAAGTTCTATGTGCAGCAGCCGCAGGAGCCTTATGATAAGCATGTTCATGTGATTCTGCAGCTAAGTGACGGACGGCAGCTGCGCTATCACGATACAAGGAAATTCGGCAAGATGTATCTGTATGAGAAGCGTGCGGATGTTTCCTCCTATCCGTGCTTTAAAAATATCGGATATGATGCCTTTGATGAACGTATTACGGCAGAGTGGATGTACCACACGCTGCATAAGAAAAAGACCGCGCTGAAGGCTGTGCTGCTGGATCAGCGCTATATCGCCGGTATTGGTAATATTTATGCGGACGAAATCTGCTTTGCCATGCATATGCATCCGGAAACGATGATCAATCATTTGCGGAAAAAGGACTTTGAGGAGCTGATCTATCATATCCGTCGAATTCTAAACGGTGCAATACGTGCCGGAGGAACGACGATTCGCTCATATACCTCCCAGCTTGGTGTGGATGGCCGCTTTCAGCTGAAGCTGAAGGTACATGCAAAGAAAGGAGAGGCATGTCCGGTTTGCGGGACGACGATCAAAAAGATTGTCGTCGCAACACGGGGAACCTGTTTCTGTCCGACATGCCAGCGCAGAAGATGAGAACAATTGGACTGACCGGAGTTATGGGAGCCGGAAAATCGAGTGTGATTCGGATATTGCAGGAGGAGGGCATTACCGTGCTGGATTGTGATGCCGTGAATGCACAGCTGCTGCAAAAGCAGGAGGAAGGCTATACAGCGCTGATTCAGATGTTTGGAACCGATATTCTGAATGACGAGGGCAATATCATGCCCCAGCGGATGAGTGATCTGATCTTTTGTGATCCTGAGAAAAAAAGACAGGCAGAGGGGATTTTGCATCCACTGATAAAGAAACGTATTTTTGAAGAGCTTGCATTACATGCAAAGGAGGCTATTGTCGTTGTGGAGGTGCCGCTGCTCTTTGAGGTACACTGGGAGGATGCCTTTGATGAGGTCTGGGTAGTGGCCTGTGATGAGGAGCTGCTGTTATCCCGTCTGAAGCTGTATCGCCATATTTCCAAAGAGGAAGCGCTGCGCCGCTTACGGCATCAGCTGCCGCAGCAGGAAAAAATAAAGCGTGCAGATGTCGTTTTTTACAATAACAGCGATTCGGCAAGTCTGAAAAGACAGATTTGTGATATACTGAACATGAAGAGGCAGTTGAGGTGAGCGTGTGAACAGAAAAGAGGATAAATGCCGTATTGAGGTACAGGGCGAAATGACAGCGGAGCGCTATGCTTCCTTTACCATGCTGTATGTTCCCCTGATCGGCAGCGATGCAGCGGCACTGTATCATACGCTGGTCAGCATCGGTACGAGAAATCAGAAGATTCGCAATCATATTCTGATTCAGACTATCAGTAGGCTGAGCATGGAAGCCATGGAGAAAAGCCGGCATGTGCTGGAGCAGTATCTGTTGGTGAAAACCTTTTATGATGCTGCGAAAAACAGCTATCTGTATCAGGTGTTCATGCCCAAGGACGGCAATGAATTTCTCAGACATGAGGTGTTCGGACGTCTGTACCTGAAGGAAATGGGGAAGGATGTATATGAGTTCAACAAGCTGAGCTTCGCCAAGCCCTGTGAGGATAAGTCGGCGTATCAGGAAATCACCATTCCCTTTGTGAATATTCTGAAGGAGGACTGGCAGGATGTGCAGGAGGAGGATTTCCGCAAGCTGAAGCCGCAGCAGGATCTTCTGCATCACAACGATATCCCTTTAAGCTTCAATTATGATCGGTTTTTAACCGGTCTGCCGCAGATGGTATTTCCCTCCTCTGCCCGCAATGAGAAGAATCTGCGGATCATCGGGGAGCTAGCGACGATTCACGGCATCGATGAGATTACCATGCGCAAGCTGGTTTCCCAGAGCATGGATTTGAAAACCAATACGCTTAACGTGGAACAGCTGAAAAAAAAGGTGCGCAGCTGTAAGTCGGAATTTCATGCCGAGGAAAACAAAGATCCCTATCGTTTTCCACCGGTTCGCTTTCTGCAGAACCTGCAGCATGGCGTGGAGGTCAGCCGCAGCGACAAGTATCTGATTGAAGCGCTGATTTCCGATTTCAAAATGAAGCCGGAGGTTGTCAACGTATTGATTGAGTACGTGCTGAAAATGAAAAATCAGCAGTTTCCGAAGGCATACGTTGAAAAGGTGGCAAGCACCTGGGTGCGTCTGGAAATCGATACGAGTGAAAAAGCGCTGGCGCATATTCAAAGCGAGACGGAAGAAAAGGGAAGTCGCCGCAAGCCGGTTCAGAAAAAAGAGCTGCCGTCCTGGTATCACAATCAGGAGGAAATCAAGGTGGATGTGGAAGATTTTGATGAAGATGAGCTGCTGCAGAAGATGAAGAAACTGAGAGGTGAGTAAATGGAGAAATTATCATTTGCATTTACACTGAGCGAGGAACAGAAAAAAAAGAAAGAGGCGCTTGTTGCGCGGCTGATGAAAAACGACCATGTGCTTGCCTGGCTGAAACGCAATGGCTGCGACGAGGACTTTGTGTGGAAGCACAGTGGGAAATTTGCAGACTGGACAGCTGTGATGGATAAGTGTGAAGGCTGTCACGGATTAGATTTCTGCCGACAGCCGGAAAAGGGGACACGCGTCGATCTGTATCTGGATGGAATGCTGATGAATCAGATATCGCATTGTACATACTATAAGGAACAGCAGAAGCAGTATGCACATCGCTGCTTCTATAAGCAGATGGATATGCTGGAGGATTACCTGCTGGTGGATGTTACGTGCCTGAGCCTGCAACATGAGGCTGTTGAATATAAGACAGCAGTTGCGAAGGTTATTGACCTGTTAATGAATGAACATCCGCAAAAGGGTCTATACTTATGGGGAAAGCCCGGAGCCGGGAAAAGCTGGCTGGCGGCCGGCATGTGCAATTATTATGCCAAGCAGGAAAAACGTGTGGCGTTCGTCAATGTCCCCAAGCTGATTTCCGATTTGAAGCTTTTGTTTCACGAGCCGGATGCCATGGAGGCAAGGCTTCGCAGTATCCGCAACGCAGAGGTTGTCGTGTTTGATGATATCGGCGGTGAGAGTGTTACGGCCTGGAGCCGGGATGACATTCTGCTTCCGTTGATGGATGCCCGTATGGAAAAACGGCGCCTGACAATATTTACGAGCAATTATTCCATGGAGGAGCTGAAGCAGCGCCTGTGTGCGGCAGCAAGTAAAAGCAGTGAGCCGGTAGCGGCCGAGCGGCTGCTGGAACGCATCCGTGCCTTGTCTTGTGAAATATTTATAAAAGGCGAAACAAGACGAAAATAATGCTAGTAAAAATTGTAATATAATGGTATCATAGTAACCGTGAATGGAGGAATTTTTATGGTAAAACGTATTGGTGTTCTTACTTCCGGTGGAGATGCACCTGGAATGAATGCTGCAATTCGCGCCGTCACAAGGGTTGCACTCAACAGTGGAATCGAAGTCTTTGGTATTTACGATGGATACAAAGGAATGGTGGAAGGCTATATTGAGCCTTTGACAAAAGCCAGCGTCGGTGAAATCATCGACCGCGGCGGAACGATTCTAGGGTCTGCCCGACTTCCCGAATTTAAGGATATTGAAGTGCGTAATAAAGCAGTTCAGCAGTTAAAAAAACGTGGAATTGAGGCTATCGTAGTCATTGGTGGTGATGGTTCTTACCGTGGTGCACTGGCACTGACGGAGATGGGAATCAACTGTATCGGATTGCCGGGTACCATTGATAACGACATCACATGTACAGACTTTACGATAGGGTTTGATACAGCTCTGACGACAATCGTAGAGGCAGTCGATAAGCTGAGAGATACATCAAGCTCACACCATCGCTGTTCGATTGTGGAAGTTATGGGAAACCGCTGCGGGGACCTGGCGATCTGGTCAGGAATTGCATGCGGTGCTGAAATTGTCATTACATCCTCTACAGGCTTCGAGGAAGGTGAAGTGCTGGAGAGACTGCGTGATTTTGATTTAATCAAGAAAAAACGTCATGCAATTGTAGTCATTTCAGAAAAAATTACAGATGTTCACCAATTTGCCAAAAAGGTAAGTTTAAATACTGGATTTTCAGGTAGAGCCACGGTGCTTGGCCACGTTCAGCGTGGAGGATCACCGACACCGACAGATCGAGTATTGGCATCCCGTATGGGAGAAAAAGCGGTGGACCTGCTGATGCAGGGTGTAGGAGGCCAGTGTGTCAGCATTAAGGACAACCAGATTGTATCGGTACCGATAGAAGAGGCGTTGAATATGCCAAGAGAATCTCGCAAGAGATTGCAGAATTTATTCGACAGACTGGTATAGAAGGTTGCTTCTCGCAGTTTTTATTAGGTGATTAGGAAAGGAAATTAACATGTTAGCAAACAGAAAAACTAAGATTATTTGTACGATTGGCCCTGCTTCCGAAAGCAAGGAAATGATGACGAAGCTCGTCGAAAACGGAATGAACATCATCCGTTTAAATTTCTCCCACGGAGATTTTGAAGAACACGGGAACCGTATCAGGAATATCCGTGAGGTTGTTAAGGAAACAGGAAAAAATATCGCAATTCTGCTGGATACAAAGGGACCGGAGGTACGTCTGGGAGAATTTGAGAACGGCGTGGAAACGTATGAGAAGGGCGATATGGTTACCATCGTTCGTGAAAAAATATTAGGAACACACGAGAAATTTCACATTCAGTGTCCGGAAATCTTCGACGATGTTGAAGTTGGCGGAACCATTCTGATTGATGATGGGAAAATGCGTCTGACCATTCTGGAAAAGAGGGAAGGCGAACTGAAGTGCCGTATTGAGAACCCGGGACAGCTGAAAAGCAAGAAGGGTTGTAACCTGCCTGGTGTGAAGCTGAGTATGCCGTTCATCTCTCCGAAGGATGACGCAGATATCCGTTTCGGATGCCAGATGGGCGTGGATTATATCGCTGCATCCTTCACAAGAAGAAAAGAAGATATTCTGGCAATCCGTAAGATTTTAAGAGAAGAAGGAAAACCGGATATCCAAATCATTCCGAAGATTGAAAACCAGGAAGGCTTCGACAATCTGGAAGAAATTCTGGAGGTAGCGGATGGTGTCATGGTAGCTCGTGGTGACCTTGGTGTTGATGTTTCCTTTGAGCTGGTACCAATCTATCAGAAGAAAATCATCAAAACAGCAAATGCCATGGGAAAACCTGTTGTTACTGCTACGCATATGCTGGAGTCTATGCAGGGGAATCCAAGACCGACGCGTGCAGAGGCGAGTGATGTTGCCAACGCCGTGCTGGATGGAACAGATGCAATCATGCTGAGTGGGGAATCTGCTGCAGGTCTGTATCCAATCGAGGCTGTACAGACAATGGATCGTATTGCGAAGGCGATGGAGCCGACCATTCCGTTCAGAGACCGTTTGAAGGCAAGCATCAAGACGAGCCAGAGAACAAAGAATGATGCGATTGCTATTTCAGTAGCGGATACGGCTATGGCACTGGATGTTGCGGCTGTTATCGCGTTTACACAGAGTGGTACCACAGCAAGAAGAATTTCAAAATTCCGTCCGGAGGCACCGGTTATTGCTGTTACCTTCGACGAAAAAACACAGCGTTCTCTTGCTATGAACTGGGGAGTTACGACTGTTCTTTCCGAGGTCGCAAACAACCAGAACAACGAGTGTGAGCTTGCTAGAGCAATTGCGAAGGAAATGGGAATCAAGGTTGGTGAAACCATCATTATCGTTGCCGGATATCCGGTAGGAAATGGTGCTACCAACACAATGAAGATTATTGAAGTAAAATAAGAAGAATAGGCTATCCAAATTTTTTAGGGGTTTTCGCCAGAAATTTGGGGGTCAACTTTGGGGGAGAGAAAAAATAAAGGCTAAAAATTAAGACCCCTAAAGTTAAAATCAAGAGAATCAGTGAAAAAACATTCT